>DLKK01000002.1:74500-75139 GCA_002478955.1 Treponema sp. UBA7590 | reverse complement strand
CAAAACGCGGTTATATTTCCGAAGTAATCGAGCCTTCTGCAACACGCAAACACGTTGCGAACAGTTTCCGCTTCCTTGCAGACAAACAGTCAATGGATAAACCTGCAAAGAAACATGGAAATATTCCTCTGTAAAATCGCAGACAGAATGTTTTGTGGTGGTTGAGCTTGCCGAAACCACCACAAAACTCATTTTCATCTTGAAAAACGCCCGAACGGATCCTCAAAAAAAGTTCCATCTGAGTAATAAATTTTTTCCGCATAAAAACTTTCTATTTCTGGAAAATCTTCATCTGAATCAGCCTGATAAAAAAAATCCTGCAATTCAAAATAATCTTCAACAGATTCACCGGGCGGCACACAGACTTTACATGAAACAAAAAATCTACGCGCAGAAAAATCATCGTTTTCTGTATCAGTTGCGCAAACCACAAAATCAACTTTTTCAACAGTTCCAGAACTTTCGTTCAAAAAATCATAAGCAAACACAAGCCTTTCCTGCCTAAAAACAAATTCCCCAGCAGCGAAATACGGCGCCTTGACCTGCACACAAACGCACGCACAAAAGCCAAAAATCTGAGCGGCCACCAAAAACACAAAAATCAAATTATTTTTCTTCATACAAATTTATCGCAAAAAA
>DLKK01000002.1:69185-74483 GCA_002478955.1 Treponema sp. UBA7590 | reverse complement strand
AAAAAATCAAAAACGGAAATATTTCACAAAATTTTTGTTACTGCAGACCAAAATATTCTGTTAAAGTAAATATTTTATTTTGTTACACAAAGTATGATGTTTTGTTACTGAGAACATTATATTCTCTGTAACAAAAGATTATGTTTTCAGTAACAAAACATTATGTTTACTTTAACAAAACAAAATACCCTGTAGACTGAGAATTTTTGCGGATAAAAAATATTTATAGATTTCAAATAAAGGGAGAAATGACAAATCATTGCCTGGGATTCATAAAAAAAGTGATATAAAATCAGCAAATATGTGTAGCGTTTTGCAACACAGTGTGTTATATTATGCGATACAGGAAATCAAAATGAACACAATGGCAACGATAAATATCAGAACGGATATGGACACAAAAAAGAAAGCTGAACAGCTTTTTGCAGATTTTGGTCTTTCCATGACAAGCGCAATAAATGTTTTTCTAAAACAAGTCATAAGAGAAAAACGGATTCCATTTGAAATTGGTTATGAGACACCAAACTCATTGACTGCGAAAGTTATGAAAGAAACTGAAGAAGGCAAAAATTTAAGTCCTGCGTTTGATTCAATACCAGAACTCATTGATTCACTCCATGCTTAAACGACGTTATTCAAACTAGTTCAAAAAAGATTATAAGCTTGCCCTGAAACGCGGAAAAGACGAAAAACTTTTTATTGAAGTTCTTGAAAAATTGGTTAAGCAAGAGCCTCTTCCAGCGAAAAACAAAGACCACCAGCTTTCTGGCAATTGGACAAAACACAGGGAATGCCATATACAGCCAGACTGGTTGCTCATTTATTTTATCAACAATGATGAACTTATACTGGAATTATCTCGGACAGGCTCTCATTCAGATTTGTTCGGAAGATAAAAATTACGTTTGATTTTTTAAATTATATTACAAAAATGCCAAATATATAATTTTTAACAATTCCCATAATTTATAGATTCGACATAATACGGCAGAAAAAAGCCCAGGCAAATGATTCTAAAAAAATGCGAATGCGCTGGGCTAAACTGCCGTGCATAAAAAAAGTTATGCTAAAATATTATTATTTTGCTGTACGAACTACGCGGAAACCAATGGTTTCTCCACGACAAGAAGGTGAATTTTTAGTAGGCTCCGTAATAACACAGTAATTATCCACCTGCTTCCAATCGCCACCACGAATAGAGCGATATGTGCCTGATGAAAGACCTGAAAAAGGTGTATTTTCCGTTTTTCTTCCAAACCAATCCCAACACCATTCAGCCACATTGCCACTCATATCATAAAGTCCATAGCCATTAGCTTTCATTGTCTTTACAGCCTTTGTTCCGTATAATTTTTTCGTTTTTGGATAACACCAAGCAACCTCATCGCTGTTGTCACTACCAGCATAAGTATAATGCTCACCTCCTCGTGCAGCCCATTCCCATTCAACATCTGTTGGTAGACGATAACCATCCGCCTCAAAATCACAGCTTACTTCATTCCAAATTTCGCTGGACTCTGTTGGAATATCGCCCCACTTATTTGGATCTTTTGAACCATTTATTGTGTAGCAAGGGGTCAATTTTTCTTTTGCAGATAGTTTATTACAATACACTATTGCATCGTACCAGTTGACATAATTCACAGGGTTATTTCCAGCTTTATCATCATAAACTTTCTTATCGTTTTCATCATAGGCAGATGCGGTACTAGGATCATTTCCAATAAGAGCCTTATATTCCCCCCTTGTAACCTCATGATCACTAATATAGAAAGCCGGGATTTCTATAGCACGTCCTTTCATAAACTCAAGTGGTGAACTTGGAGTCCAAGTCTCTGTTCCATCTATTGATACAGCAGGAATTTTTACAAGATCTTCTGGAACCGTAACATCACCATCACCTGAATCATCTTCATCAGATTTATCTTCATCAATAACAACATCATCAGGATTTTTAGGAGCAGTTTTTACCTTCACAAAGTCTACTTCTTCACCATTGATTTTGAAATTAACAAGAGCAGTTCCATTCGTGAGTTCCGCCTCGATTTTTAGTTCAATTTTATTTCCATCATCATCTGTCCAGTTTATTTTTAAGCTGAACATCTCTTTATCATCCACAATGTCTACAGTATATTTTCCCTGATGCTCCACATAATGCCCAGAAATAGAAGAATTACTTTCTGCCGCCCTTGCAGATTCCTGAACATCCGAACCTTCTTCCCAAACATAATAAGTCGCGGTGTCTTTTGTGTCGATTTTTAAATAACTTTTGCCGTCTTTCGCTGAATAGATTTTTCCGACATATTCAGGCTGCGAATCACCGGAATCGCTGTCTTCCTTACAAGAAGTTATCCCCCCCGTCAAAATTGCCAAAAGCGCAAAAAGCACAGTTGATTTCTTAAAAACGTTGTTCATTTTTTCTCCTCTTCTCTTTTTACAAAGAGAAATATTTTTTTTCAGTATAAAATCGAATTATCCCAAATGCAATCTTTTTCTTTAAAATTAACTTAAATTATACATCGAAATCCTGTGAAATCTGAGAATTTGATGGTAGAAAATTAAATTAGATATGTTATAATAAAACAGAAATCAGGAGATATTTTTATGATATATTCAGGTCTTTATACAAAATTAAAAACACTTCCCAAATCTGCACTCGAAGAAGTCGCTTCGTATGTAGATTATGTCTTTTATAAATTCACTACCTCTGAAAAACAAAATAATACAAAAACAAAGAAAAAAGGCTTCGGCTGCTTAAAAGACATACCGTGTAAAATGTCTCCAGATTTTGACAAACCGCTCGAAGATTTTGCGGAGTATATGTAATGTATTTATTAGACACTCATGCAATAATCTGGTATGTTTCAGGTAATGACAAACTTTCGCCTACAGCAAGAAAAATCATGGAAACAAAAAGATGCTTTTTTAGCTTTGCATCCTTATGGAAAATTGCAATCAAGCAGGCAAAAGGCTCACTGCAATTTGACATTGATATTCCAAGATTAAAGTCAGTTTTAGAAAATGAAGAATTTATTTACCTTCCACCAACAGAATATGATGCAGAAGCAATAAAGTCTTTACCAGATAATCATAGAGACCCATTTGACAGATTACTGATTGCCCAAGCAATAGAAAATGATTTAACAATTGTAACAACAGATTCAAAGATTCCTTCATATAAAGTAAAAACTATTTGGTAAGCCCATACAGAATTTTCCATCCTTGCCCATCACCTTTTTTTATGTTACTATCATCTTGGTTTTGTAAATCCGCAGAGAATCCGTAATTCGAGGAAACTTCAATGATTACTTACTGGCAGCAACAGACAGGCGGAAAGCTTGTAAAAGTAAAAGAAGATGAAATTGACGCACAGGCTCGAACATGGGTTGACGCAAGAGTTGTAACCCGCGATGACGTTGAGCAGCTCCAGGAAAATTACGGAATTGACCCAGACCACATACTGGACATTCTTGACCCGGATGAACTTTCCCGCCTTGAAGATGGTGACGACTACGTCCTTACAATCCTCAGGCTTCCGATTTTTGAACCTTCCGCAGAAACGCCGTATTTCACAATTCCGCTCGGAATCATCCTGAAAGACAATGTAATCATCACAATCTGCTGGACAGACTGCGAAGTTTTAAGGGATTTTGCAACCGGCCGCGCAAAGGGCATTGTGCTTGCGGATTTTCCGGCGTTCATCATGCGCATAATCGGGCGTTCAAACGTAACATTCTTGCGCTACCTTAAGGAAATCAACCGGCGCTCAACCGCAATACAGAACGAGCTTCAGCTTTCAATCGAAAACAAGGAAATCATCCAGCTCCTTAGCCTTGAAAAATCGCTCGTGTATTTTACAACTTCCCTAAAAAGCAACCAGCTTCTTCTGGAAAAATTCCACAAGACAAAACTCATAAAACTCGACTACGACGACATGGACTGGCTTGAAGACGTGGAAATCGACAACAAACAGGCGATCGAAATGGCAGACACCTACAGGAACGTACTTTTAGGCGTAACGGATGCGTTCGACAGCGTAATCTCGAACAACCTGAACGTCTACATGAAGCGCCTTTCTATCCTGAATATAATAATGATGGTCCCGACCTTTATCACAAGCTTCTTCGGAATGAACGTTGAGCTGCCTTTTGTAAAATACGGCCGCCTTTCAGTCTGGATTATCACCGCAATCTGTCTTGTCTCAATCTTTGTAACAAACGTAATCCTTGGATTCTACGAGACAAAATATCCGCGGAAACCAAAAGAGCAAAAAAAATCGCTTACCCAAAAACGCAAGGAACGAAAAGCCGCTCGCCGCCTAAAATCAATAGAAGCCGCGCTTGAAGAGTAACATGGGCGTTCCAGCACTCCGTGCTGTCGGGCTTTCCGTTACAATTCGCTGCGCTCATTTTCGCTTCAATCCCTAACGCGGTCAGCAAATCAAGGAGAATATAGAAGAAACCCATGAAAAACAAACTTTTATTCATTCTTATTTTTATATTTTCATCAAATTGCTTTGCACAGGAAAAATCAAACGCTGCGTTCAATGAGCTTGATCTTGTAAAAATTCCAGCCGGAACTTACACAATCGGTGAAGATGTGCAGACTTACACAGCAAAAAGAAGCGTAAAACCATTTCTAATCAACAAATACGAAACGCCCTACACGCTATGGTTTCAAGTCAGAAAAGACTCAGAAAAAAACGGCTACAAATTCCAGAATCCCGGTCAGGAAGGCACTCGCGCCCGCCGCGGAAAAGCTCCGACACAAAAAGGATTCGGGCAGCCTGTAACAATGATAAGCTGGCACGACGCAATTGTCTGGTGCAATGCCTTCAGCGAATATTGCGGTTTAACTCCATGCTACACATATAATGGAGAAATCCTAAAAAATTCCGCGGACACAGCAAAATGCGACCTTGCAGAATGTGACTTTAACGCAAACGGATTCAGGCTACCAACAGAATCCGAATGGGAATATGCCGCGCGCTGGTCAAAAAACGGACTTCAAAAAGGGAACAAGGCAAGCGGTGATTTTTCAGCTGAAAACGAGAACAATACGCTGGAATATGCGTGGACAAACGACAATGCGGACGCCTCAATGCCAGTCGGAACCGCGGGAACTCCTTTTTCAGAAGATGCGATTCCCTCACCAGGAACCGGCAACGCAAACGCCGCAGGACTTTTTGATATGTCCGGAAATCTTCTGGAATTCTGCTGGGACTGGTTTGCAGATTACGCAGAACAAAAGGAAAACGAAATAGCTGCCGGCCCAGAATACGGAAGCCAACGTGCCTGC
>DLKK01000002.1:65106-69174 GCA_002478955.1 Treponema sp. UBA7590 | reverse complement strand
CCTGAATATACAGTTTTCTGCTTTGCGGCGGAACGTTACGGCTACGATGCAAACGAATGTTATGATTACATGGGATTCAGATTTGTCCAAAATTCCCTGGAATAAACAAAAACACGGAGCATTTTCAATGTGTAGCTGCTTAATCCCTAGTTTCTGCTAGAATCATTTATTTTTGAATCTGTTTTATCTCTGCGTTCTTAACAGTCCAGTTTCCGTTCTGTTTTTCAACCTCAAGGATTCCGTAAGTTCCGTTTTCACCGAAGCAGCCGGAATTCATTACAAGAGTGTTTCCGATTCTGTCTGTTCCAACGCCCTCGTGGATGTGTCCTGTTATTACGGCAAGCGGCTTTTTTTCTTCAATAAGAGCGCGGAACTTTTCAGAACCGGCATGAAGCTCTGGATTTACCGCATCGCATTTTGTGCCTTTTGGCGGATTGTGGCTTACAAGAATCACATTTGAATAGTCACCGTTAAATTCCTGCTGATTCAAAATATCAAAATCAGAGATAAGCTCATCTTCTTCTCGCTCGTTTGGAGTTTTTCCTGTAAATTTACTGCCACCGCCAGACCCGACAATCGCGATTCCATCTGTGTAATTCAAGATACGCTCAGCGTTTATTCCGGCGTCTTCCAGCTGCTCAATAAATTCCGGCTCATCGCAGTTTCCAAGAACGGCATAAATTTCATCGTGTTTTTTTACAAGCGCATCCAGCACCGGCTTTGAAGTTTCTGTCTTAAAACATTCGCAAAAATCACCGGCAAAAATAACTGCATCTGCCGCCTTGAATTCTGAATCAAGTTTATCCAAATCTGCAACATTTCCATGAATATCTGTCAAAATCAAAAATCTCATACAAATTCCTTTTTGGCCTGCAGCCATTAAATATTTTTCATTGCGGTTTTCAGGGCGTTCATCTGCTCTTCTGTACCGATTGTTATGCGCACATAATCTTCTATTCCTTTCGTATTAAAGTGGCGCACAAGAATTCCCTGTTTCTTTATTTCCTCATAGACTTTTTCACCGCTTACTTTAGGATTTTTCACCAGCACAAAATTTGTCTTTGAAGGAATATATTGCCACCCGTTTTCTTTTAAAAAGTCCTGGAATTTTTCGCGCTCAGCAACAACTTTTTTTGCGCACTCACAGTAATATGCAGGATTTTCACAAGCTGCAATTCCGGCGCACTGGGCAATCGAGTCAATCGGAAAATGGTTCAAACTGTTTTTTACAGTTGTAACATAATTCACAATTTCCGGGGAAGCAACAATGTAACCAAGCCGAAGCCCCGCACCGCAAAGGCTTTTGCTGAATGTCCTTACAATAAGAAGATTCTTGAATTCTTCCAGCAGCGGAATGCAGGATTCTCCGCCAAAATCGCAGTACGCCTCGTCAACAACAAAAATCTGGTCGGGCTCGGCCTTTTTTAGCATTTCACGAACTTCTTCCCGTTTCAGTCCGATTCCGCTCGGCGCATTCGGGTTTGCAAAAATCAAGCCGGAATTATTTTTTTTAGCGCGCAGAAGCATTTCTTCCGTATCAAGAGACCAGTCTTTTTTCATCGGAACAATATCAGTCTGGATGTTGTAAAATCCTGCATAAACCGGGTAAAAACTGTAGGTAAATTCAGGAAGAACAAGCCGTTTTCCGCTGTCAAAAAAAGCATAGAAAACAAATGAAAGAACCTCATCGCTTCCGTTTCCAGAATAAATCATGTCCGGAGTTACCTTGAATGGAATTTTATCCGCATCTGCCGGTTCAACATCTTTACCGGAAACTTTTGCATTGCACAGAACACCGCCCGTCTTATTAAGCATTTCAGCAATCGCAGCATGAAGCTCAAGCGAATCCGGATCTGGATAAAGCGCAAGCCTCATCGGAGCAGCTTTTACAAAACCGGCAACCGCATCCACAACCTCGTTGCATGGCGGATATGGATTTTCATTCGCGTTAAGTTTTATGTAAACCCTGTCTTTTGGCTGTTCACCTGGAACATAAGGGTGTAAATTTTTCATCCGTGTTGAAATCATAAATATTTTCCTTTTCCGATATTTTATTGCTATAAAGTTTTTTTTTCAATAAACCAAGACTGACGAATTATTTTTTGCGCAAGATTTCAAAACTCTTGTGAATAAAATATTTTGCGTTTATAATTGATTCTATGTCTATATCTGCAAATTTGGGAACGATTCTTAGGCAATACACAAAAAAGCAAGGATCGGCTTTCATCAATTTTAGAGAGTTTTGCGATTACTTAAAAAAATATGCTTCGCGGAATCTTGAAGAACAACCTGATTTGGTTCAATATCTTGAAGTTCCAGAATCAACTCTTTTAAAAGAACTGGAAGATTACCAAAACAAGCATGAAGTTTATCTTATCCAGCAGAACAACGGAAAAATCACAATTGCGTGCATTACAGCGTATTCAATCTATTATGCGAATAAATACAAGGAAATCTTGTCAAGTCCGCAGATTCCTTTTCCGTGCGTGACAGACCTTCCAAAACAGCTTCCGGCAGAGGCGCTTGAAAAAAAATCCCTGGAAGATGCTGTACTGGAATGGCAAGTAAAGCAGAATTTAAAGTCTCCTAAACTTTTCTGTATTCTTATGCCGCGGGATATTCCTTCCCTTCTGGTTCCTGAATGTGTTCCAATAAATTTTGTTACCCGCGATGCAATGGCAAAAATCCGCAACATGCTAAAAAAAGATGAGTACCACGATTATTTCCAGAAAAAAGTCCGTGTCGCAAATCCAAGCAAAGAAATCGCGGCGCAGGCGTTCTTCACAAAATTCCTTCAGCACCCGGACACATCTGACCAGACTTTTGATTTTTCCGGCGATGCTTTTTATTTCTGGAACCAGCTATGCTATTTCATCCGCCTGGATTTTGAGAAAATCAAGGACAGGACAACAGAAGACACAAATATCCTGCAGGCGGTCGCGGTCTCAGAAGTATGGATGATGACCCTGAAAGAAAAGGCTGCAAAACAGCAAAGCAAGGAAAACGCCCTGAACGAGCTTAGAGCCGCACTTGCGCGTCCTCCTTATTTCTTTTCAATGGAAAGTATTCTTAAGCTAAAAGATTCAAAAGGCACGCTGCTTTACGGTCAATATGATGAAGAAGATTTAAAGGAATTTCTTCAGAAAATAACAACAGAATGTGAAAACAACGAGCTTCCTCAGGTTCTTGTGTTCAAAATTGAAACTGGCGCGCGTTATTTTATCTACAAGACCAAGGTTTTTCCGCTTGTAATCAGGCTTGCAAACGAGGCACACGACACAATTGAAAAACATCTTACGGACAAATGGTTTAAGATTCTCAGCAATTATGAAAAACTTCCGGAAATGCGAAGCGAAAAAGATTTTGAGAACTGCCTGAAAAAAGAAATCCACGATCTTTCACCAGTTCTGTCCGCTCTGCTCAACGCAAATTTCCTTACAATGCTGAATTACGAGGTTGACCACACAAATTCCGATCCGGCGTTCCATATTTTTTCCGGCGGAAAACTTGTCTCTTATTCAGAGCTTCTTATGCTAAAAAACACGACAATCCTTGCAAACGCAAAAATGATGCTTCCGTTCTGGTACACAATTCCGGTGATCTCATGGCTTGCAAGTCTTTTTTCAAAGAAAAAACGAAGACCGGCACAAAACAGAGCTGCCCAGAAAGAATTTACCGCAGATGATATTCCGGACGACGAGGAATTTCAGAAGCCTGCAAAATCAATGAGCAAAAAAGAGGCAATTCAGGCTGCTGTAAAAAATATCGCGGACGAACTTGTTCCTTCCGGCTCGACAATTGACAGGGAACTTGATTCGTATGGAAAAATCTGGAACAAGATGATTACAAAGGAAGCGCACAATAGCCTTGCAGAAGATGTAAACTGCCTTATCCGCGACTACACAAGAAAAGTCATGCGTACAATTTCCGCACAAACTTTTGATGAAAACAGATTGCGCTCGCTTGCAGAAGGTCTTGTAAAAACTCCAAATATGCAGAAAATCAAGGAAGAGGAAGCCTTGACCATCTATGTTGAGCTTTATATGCTTCGTCTTCTTTCAAACGGAT
>DLKK01000002.1:49553-65087 GCA_002478955.1 Treponema sp. UBA7590 | reverse complement strand
AAAAAAAGTAATTTTTTGATTTTTTTTTGTGATTCATTTCTTATTTTGAAAAAAAATCGCTATATATAAGTGACGGTTTAAAAACAAGCCGTTGCTTTTTAGCCGGCAAAAAGCAAATTGCATTCAAAATGAGGTATTTTTATGAATCAACTTAACTCGCTTATTATTGAAGGAAATGTAACCCGAGACCCGGAATACAAGGAAACCGCAAATGGACACAAAATCTGCAACATTCCGGTTGCGGTAAATCGCTTTTACAAGAATACTGACGGAGAAGGCGTCAATGAAGTCTCTTTCTTCAACATTGAGACTTTCGGAAAAATGGCTGAATCCTGCCAGAAAAACTGTGAAAAAGGCAGAGGAATCAGGGTTGTCGGACGACTAAAACAGAGCCGATGGACAAACAGTGAAGGCAAAACCGCCAGCAGAATTTCAATTATCGCGGAGCATGTTGAATTTAAAAAACGCCTTACTTCTGAACCTGCAGGAACTTCTTCTGAAGCAACAGGAACATCTGAAGAAAGCCTTGAGGCAATGAAAGAAGCAAATCAGGCTGCCGCCACAGAAGAAATCCAGGAACAGATTCCAGAAGAAGCAATGGCTTTTTAGTCAAAAAAACAAAAAGGTGAATTTCTAGTATTTTTTGTTCAATGTTTTCTTGCCAGCGCGAACAGTTCCGCCCCGAACCTTTGGCTTTCGACTACCTCCCTGTTTTTGAGCCAATCTTGCGGCCGCGGCACGTTCGTTGCTGGCTTTATACTCTTCAATCTGCTGAGGATTATAAAAGCCATCTTTCCAGTTAAAACGGTTTACTTCCGGGAAAGGCTGTTTTTTGAACAACGAGCTGCTTACATTTTTTATCTGGCCTTTTGAAAGCTTTGTCTTTGAAAAATCCACCAGAATTTTCTTGAAACCCGCCTGGGAAAGGAATTCTGTCTTATCAAGCAAAGAAAATGGAAGTTCCGGCATTACAAATGAACCATCATCAGAGGAAACTACTTTAAACATCCCTTCCTCTTTGTCAGAAAAATATGTAAATCCGTAGTCCTCAGGAAGCTTAAAACGAATCCGGAAGAGCGCCGGATATGCAAAAACAGGAACAAGAACCCTTGCGCGGACATTCTGGTCAAAGGTTGCCTCAAGATTTTTTCTGGAATCTTCATAAGGCATAATAAAAGCGCCAATATCCTGATTCTCAAAAAAAGAAACTGCCCATCTGTTGAACGTATAAAGATATGGTCCTGCAATAATGTGGACTTTTTTTCCTTTTAACATCTGAATCTGTGCAATATTATTTACAACAAAATTTGAATATCCTTTTTCAATGAGAGTTTCAAGGTCAGCGCAAAGCTCCTCTTCTTTTGAAGCCGGACAGTACGGATCCAAGGAAATATAAATTGATTTCTTTGAAATTGGAAGAACCGTTTTTCCGTTCAACAAGTCATATTTTGTATCACAGGTAAATTCAATTATAAGCCTAACAGGATGCAGAGACTGAGCCAAGAACACATCATCAATCGTAGAAACCTGAACATAAAGTCCCTCTGGAAAATAAGAAAGCTCTCTTCCCTCGACTGGAGTCACATCAAGAAACGGAAGTTTTTCGTCCGCGGGTTGTTTTCTGAATTTGCTTAAATCTCCCGGCAAAACTTTTGAATATCGTTTTGACATAGATTTTATCTGAAGCAGGTAAACGCTGTCGCCAATCCTATGGCTAAGTGGAATATCTATCCAGCGATGTCCGTCATCATCAATTTCTACACTGCGGACTTTATGGCTTGTTCTGCCCGAATCATCTTTGCTGTGCAGACGGATTGAATCTCCTGGATCCGGGTCGTAGTTTCCGCCAGAAAGCATTGCCATTTGAATTTTTAGGCTTGCCGGATCAGCATCTGGAGCCGCATTCTTTTTAACTTCATCAATAAGACCGTCTGGAGCTTTTTTTACGCGAGAAACAGTTCCAAGATATATTCCTGTTCCTCCAGCCTGATTTGGATTCAAAATCTTCGCACCGGCATTTTCAACACCGTCCTTCACATCCTTGAATCCATACCAATAAGTTGTCTTTGAACGCGCAAAATCAGATGCAAGCATTCGCTTTCCAGTTGCAACAGCGCCTTTTCTATCCTCTTTGTAATGGTCAATTACATATCGGTATGCAGCAACGACGCTTCCGACATATTCAGCACTTTTCATTCTTCCTTCAATCTTGAAAGAATTGATTCCCAAATCGCAAAGTTCTGGAATCTGCTCAATAAGCTGCAAATCGCAAGGAGAAAAATAATAGCCCTGCTTAATTCCTTCAGGATATTCCGCAGTGTAATAACGTCGGCAAGCCTGTGCGCACATTCCGCGGTTTGCTGATTTTCCACCCAAGAAACTGGAAAACAGGCAAAGTCCAGATTCACTTACGCAGAGCGCACCATGAACAAACATTTCAATTTCTGCTTTTGTATGTTCCTTTATATATTTTATTTCTTCAAAACCAAGCTCACGGGCAACAACAACACGCTTTATACCTTCTTCGTACAAAAGATTTGCCGCAGCCGCGCTTTCTACATTCATCTGCGTTGAAGCGTGAAGTTCCAGATTCGGGAAAAATTCCTGACACATACGGACAATTCCCAAATCCTGAACGATTAAACCATCCGGATGAATTCTGTCAAGATACGCCAAGAACCTATAAAGCCGCTCAGTTTCTTTTTCTTCACAAACGGTATTTACAGTGACATAAACCTTTTTCCCAAGACGATGCACTGCCCCGACAGCGGCCTCAAACTGGTTCCAAGCAAAATTCGCAGTTCTAAGCCGTGCGTTAAACGATTTCAATCCAAGATATACAGCGTCAGCGCCTTCGCCAATGGCAGCGTCCAATGATTCAATATTACCCGCAGGTGCTAATAATTCACACATAACGAATAATTTAACACAGAAAAGCCAACTAGTCCATATTATAAAAATGAAGGTTTTTGTCCAAAAATTTTACGGCTAATACGCCACTTCGCCTGGATTTTCTTTGCTGGTTGCAGTCACACGCCAGCTTTCTGCGGCACATTCCTCTGCAATACGTTCAATAGACTTACTTGCGGTCAATTTGTTCAGTTTTACCGCGCCAGCAATGCTGGAATCATTCCATTTTCCGGATTCCACAGCCATTTTTGCGGCGTTTTTCATTTCCTCAGATTTCCACTCAATGGCAGATTCTTCCGCATAGCAAACGCTGTCAATAATCTCGCCGTTCCCGGAATTCCTAAGCAAAATAACATCCATCTCATCGCCAAGCCGCGCATTTTCATTTTCCGCCCACAAGTCCCTAGCCTTATCGCTGGAATACTTTGACTTGGACAAAGCCAAATCAGAACCAAGCTCATTCACCGCAGTCTCATCTTTTTTCCGCAGATGGACAATTATTACTTCACCACGAAAAACATCCAGGGCAGGAAAAACATAACTTTTTGAATCCCCGTCATAAGCACTGTAAAGTTCCAGTCCAGAAAGATTTCCATCGCTCAAAATCCTTAGCTCAATAAATTCGCATTTATAGTATTTTCCAGAAGAATTTGTTCCGCTAGAATATTTCGGATGAATTTCCGTAATCTCAGCATCAGGAATTCTTCCATTAAATCCAAGCAAAGGCAAACTGAAAGTCAAGGAATTCCCGATTTTATCAGAAACTTCCCCATAAAAACTATATTTTTCGCCAATCTTAAGATTCTCAGAAAAAACAACATCAACAAGACACAGACTTTTCTCATTTTCCGAACATTCCACATTGACTTTTTCAACTGAAACAACTGGATTCAAGCTGAAATTTTTAAAATCAACTTTCTGGTCAAAAACAATCCGGGCAGATTTTTCGCCGGTAACATAAAAATCCTCTATTTTTGGACAAGAATAACTGTCATCAACAAGAATGATTCCTTCTTCCGTAGCCTTGCACGAAACCGGTCCGCACACAGCCAGAACAATTCCAGAAATAATGAGCGCCTTTATCAAAATCCACACAAAACCTGAAATTTCCGTCATTTTTTTGAACATAAAACCTCCAGAAAAAGAATCAAATCTTATTCAAATTCTTTTCCATAATATTTATCGCAAAAAAATACGCAAAACGGAAATGAATCACAATTTTTTTTGAAGAAAACTGAAATATCAAGCCTGAAAATAAAAAAAATCCACCGGAATCAACGAAACCAGTGGATGGAGGTAAAATATGACAAAAATATCATTTGAAACAGCGTTCTGCCGTTCTAAATATTATTTGGCATCAATGTAAGGGTCTGCGCTTTCAGAAGACTCTGCCGTTTTCTCCGCAGAATCTTTCGAGCTTTCTTCTGAATCAAAACTTTCCTCTGATTTTTCTTCCGGCTCTGCAAGATTTGTAAAAAATTCATCATTCAGTCTTGTAGCTTCAATCATATAACGGATATTAATTCCTGTTTTATCTTCCATTGTCTTTTCAACAATAAAGACAAGATTTTTTCCAGTTTTATCGCACACAATCCGTTCGATTTTGTAATTTTTTACACCTTTTCTTGTAATTTCAGGGTTTCCAATTTTCTGGCAGGCAAGAATATTTCCTTTTGAATCAAGTTTTTCAAGATTTATATAAAAAGATGATTTTACGTTAAGCCCATCACCATAAATTGATGGAATAAGCTGTACGCGGTAATAAGCCTGATCATCGCTCACAGAACTGATGAAATCCTTGAATTCAATTTCGTCTGTTCCAGATTTTTTTTCTTCCTCTCGGATATACAGAATCTGATCCGGAGTATTTTGCGAACAGTTATATTTTTTTATCGAAAGATAATTTTTTCCGGCAAGAGACTCATACACTTCTTTTCCGGTCTTGTCGAATGTAACGGCAGAAGGCTTGATTTTGTAAACTTCATTGTCAACGTAGTCATTTTTTAAAACATCGACTGTATAAATTTCAGCCCAGCCTTGAAATTTCTTGTCAATTTTTCCGTATTGACCAAAAATATAGTAATTTCCATCCGCAGAAAAACCGTTGTCAACAAGAACCGCAGAATCGCCGGCAAAAGACGCAAATACCGCAAAAATTCCAAGCATCCCACAAACTATTAACTTCTTCATAGTTCCCCCAAGAAAAGCTGTTTTAAAATCAAACCAACATTTCTAAAATTCTCTACATTTTGATTTTCGGTAATTAAAAGCAAGTCTTTACTAATATTTGCTTAAAGGTTAATATTTTTTCAGATGAAAATAAAAACTCGAAATATAATTTTTAGCGGCTTGATGTTTATTTCTCTTCTTACGCTTGTAGGATACGGAATTTTTTTTGGGATAAAACTTTACACAACAGGAATTTCCTTGCCGGAAAACATTCCTTCATCTTATCCAAAAGGATTTTTCCTTACCGAATGCAATATTTATGCGATTGTGGCAAGCATTTTTCTTCTATTAATTTACGATTTTGCGTTCCTTGTATTCATCAATGTTGAATTTGAAAAAACCCAGTCTACGGAAATAATTTACTTTGTTATGTTCATGTTCGCAGTATTCATGGAACATCATAGGCTTATGACTCCGTTCCTGAATTTATGGCAAAACCCGAACAAAATAGAGATTTTTATAACAAACACGCTGATTTTCGGAAGAACCGTTGCCCCACTGAGCCTGCTTTTTTCTGTAATCTACAGCAATTCGGAAAGCCGTCAATATACTGAGCAGACATTAATCGGGATCGCAGTTTTCTCCCTTTTCATTGCAAAAATTGTTCCGGTAAACACAAATATTGTGCTTCCAATCGGGGCTTTAAGAATCGGCTTTGGAAAAATGATTTATTTTATGCTTCTGATTGTTTTTGTTGTTGCAATTATTTCTCAACTGCTTAAAAAGATTTTAAATCACAGCAGCCCGAAACTTTTTGTGAGTTTTATTTTTCTGATTGCCGGATATTTTATAATGATCCAGTCATTCAGCATTCTTACAACAATTTTGGGAACTGTGCCGCTTTTTTTGGGAACATACAATTATTTAAGAGCTTTGCACAGCCAATATCTGTGGAATTAAATTCCTAAAAAAGAAGATACTGCGCAAGTCCGCCGATTACAACTGGAATTACAATATTGTCAAAGTCTGTCATCGGAATTACTTCGACAATCATCGCGACAAATGCAAGAATAAATGAAACAAGCGCATTTTTCCCAACGCAAAACGAAGAAACAAAAACCGCATAAAAACACGCAAGACTTCCGGCGGCAGTTTTTCCTTTTGTGAATGGAATATGGATTCTGCCTACGAGCTTTCCAACAAGGCTTGCAAGTCCGTCTCCAAACGCAAGCGCGTAGATTCCAATTCTTGCGGCTTCGGGCTTCCACAAAAGTGCGGCGGCAATAATTCCAACGACCAAAGTCACCGGGCCAAGCACAAATTTGTTTTCATCCCGTTTTCTTGCGGCAATTGAAGTGATTTTTGAGACAACAGGAACATTTATTCCCTTCAATCTTACAAATTCTGTAAAAGAATAAAAAATCAGCGCGGCAAACAAAAGCGCAAGAACCGGCTTATATGCAAAAAACAGCAAAGTCGGAATAAATGCGCTGCACAAATGAATCGATTTTCTGAAAACTTCCTTGAAAATGCTGATTCTATATTGCTTTATTAAAATTCCTTTCTGAAAATCATTGTCGTTCATTGGCTCAATCCTTTCTCAACAGTCAATGTACGCGGCAATTCTGTGTAAATTGCCGGCTCATAGTCAGGCATAGGGTTTGTCACATATTTTAAATTCTGCTCGGCAAGATTGCTTCCGCCAAGCCGAATCATAGTTTTCTGGTTTCTTGTAAGGGAATCCCATGCGCGCATTGATTCCTGAAGCTTAACCATAGATTTTGCGTTCATCGCGCTGCTTCCTGTCCGTTTCGCAAGACGATATAAAGTAACGCCCAGATTGTTGGAAGCCTTTAAATATGTCTCAACAAGCTCATTTTCGTCTTTTCTGGACTGAGGAAAAAGAACACCATGCTGCTCGCGGTAATTGTCAATCTGGTCAAGAAGACGTTCATAATATCCTTCCGCCGCAAAATTATCGTTCCGCAAAGAAAGCGTATTTCCCATTGCAAGCAAAAGACTCTGGTCGTCCGCATAATCTTCGGCAGTTTTCATAAAAGAACCGACCGCCTCTGAATAATTTTTCCTTGAATACTGGATGTACCCGATTTTATAACGGATTTTTCCATTATCAAAATCTGTGTTTACAGCATCCTGATAATTCTGCAGCGCATTGTCGTAATTTCCAGAAATAAAATATTCAATATCACCCATGTCGGCATAAAGATTTCCAACTTTGCTGTTGCCTTCAAGTCCGCTGGAAACATTTGCGTTTGTAAAAAGAGTAATTCCATCTGTAAAGGATTCCATCGCCTTAAGATATTCTTTCTCATCTGTGTAAATTTCGCCCAAAAGACGATAGGAATCTATGTTTTTATAATAATCCTTCTTTTTGACAATATTTGCCTTGTCAAAAAATGAGATTGACCGCTGCAAAGTTTTTTCCGCATTCTCCGCATTGTTTGTGTTTATGTAATAACGCCCAAGATTGTAATAAGCAACTGGATTCTCTGAATCTGTCTGAACCGCACGCACAAGCAGTTTCTTTACATCCTCAATTTTTGTGCGCAGATATTCATCCGAAGGCGAAAGCGAACCATAAAGCTTGTCAAGGCAATATCCGCTAAGCTCAGTCCAGTCCTGCGGCTCAAGCGATTTTGGACGCGGGAAGAATCTTTCCTTCAAATTTAGAACTTCCTTCAAATTATCAGTGCGAATATAATAACGCATCATACGCGCCATATACTTGTCTGTCGGACCATAAAGCTGAACAAGCTCGGCATAGCGCTTAAGAGCTTCATCATATTTTTCAGGATTTTTTTCATCTGCCCATTCAAGATAATTATCGCCAAGCATTAAAATTCCATCTGCGTCATTTATATGATGGTCAAGGACATCCCGCAGAAGTATTTCTTCGGCTTTTTCATAATTTGCAAGATCTTTTGTCTCCATTTCGGCATATTCAAGACCGGCCGTTTTATCAAAATTAAAGCAGTACAGGATATTTTTATACATCTGTTCCGCACGGATAAACTGCTTGTGATTTCTGTAGCCGTGCGCATACTTGAAAAACCATTTTTTTATAAGCTGATATTTTGTCGCCTCTGAAAATTTTGTCTCTGACTGCGGAAAATTCTCAGATTCCAGCAATTTATAACCCTGGCTGTACAATGATGAGGCACGCGCCGGACGGTAAATAAAATATTTTGTGAACTGGAACATAAAAAAGCAGACAATAAGCGCCGCAAAAGAAATAATCGCTCCAGGAATAATTTTATTGCTAAGCTGATACTGAAAAGACGCCTTGTATGCCTCGTATTCCTCTGCTGTTCTACGTTCAAAATCACGGGGAACAGGAATTGCAATATCGAGCATTTTTTCAAGTTCTGAGGCAAGCTGGCGTGCAGAGACTTTTTTCAAGACTTTCTGGATGATTTCAAATTCAGCTTCGTCCGTAAATTCATTTTTTACAATAAGCTCTTCAACCGCCATGCGGACATTCAGCGGATAAGCCGAAAGATTCTTAAGAAATTTTTTATATTGGTCGTCAGACAAAGTGTTCGGCGGAAGCTCACCATCCGGCTCTTTCTGCTTTTTTTCCGCATTTGCGACCTTAAATTTGCCGTTTTTGTTTACTTCAACAGTCTGGACATCTGAAAAACCCGGAATCTCAAAATCATTGCTTTCCGAAGAAAAATCCCCTGATTTTCCAAGCTCAAAATTGCCTTTCTCAAGCGCGCTGTCTGTATCTGGAATCCCGAAATCAAGACCGTCCATTTCTGAAGTATCAAATTTTTCGGTTGGCGCCTGTTCCTGAAATCCATCGTCAGAATTTTCCGGGTCAGAATCCGTGTCATTCAAATCAAAATTGAAGTCAGAAGGAAAATCATCGCTTTCAGAAGCTTTTTCTTCTGTCGAAGCGGATTTTTCCGTTCTAGAATTTTTTTCCTGCTCTTTTTTTATTTCTTCTGGCTTTGGCGCAGAATCGTTTTCCGTAAGTGAATCCGGAAGCCCCTCGCCCATGTCGATTGAGTTCCCGTCAAATTCAAAATCCTTGTTCCCGGAATCCATACCGGAAGTCTTCGCATCATCATCGTTTTCTGGAAAAGAAAAATCAAAATCCGAGCCGAAACTGTCCGCAAGTTTTTCCGCATCGGAAACGCTTTCTTCTGAATCAGGATTTTTTTCCGCGACGGTTTCAGCTGTTTCCGCAGGCTCATTTTTGTCCGTCTGGTCATTATTGCCCGAAGAATCAGTTTTTTCATTATCAAAGGAAAAATCTGTATCCGGCAAGTCAAAATCATCAAAAGATTCAGAATCCGTATTTTCAGTTTTTGGCTCAGAAGAAGTTTCCGCCTGTTGCGTTTTCTCAGGCTCAGCTGATTTTTCAGGTTCGTCAGCCGGCTCTGCTGATTTTTCAGCACCTTTTGGCGTCTCAGTTGGTTCCGGTTCTTCCGGTGATGTTTTTTTCTCTGGATTTTCTGATTCCGCAAAAAAATCAGGGGAATCAATATCAAGGTCTGCAATATCCTGAAAATCGGAATTCTTAAAATTTTCCTCAACATTCAGGTTGTCAGGCTCTTCCGAATTTTTTGGCGCTGCTTTTTCTTCAGTTTTTCCGGTCGCCTGCGCAATCAAATCGTCAACAGATTTTTCCGCTTTCTCCGCAGGCTTTTTTTCTTCAGAAGATTTTTCCGGTTCATTTTTTGTTTTTGGCTCAGAAACTGGTTCTGCCTCTGGAACATCATCAGCATCCTGAAGCGTCTCCAGATTTTCATCAGGATTTTCCTCTTTCAATGAGGCATCGTCTTTTCCCTGAGTTCCATCAAATCCCTGGCCGCCCAAAAGATCTTCCAGGCTAAGGTCAGCAATTTCCGGCTCTTTTTCCGGTTCAGGTTCTTTTTGCTCTTCCGGCTCTGCCTGCTGGACAGGCTCATCAAACATTGAAAGGTCAGGCTCAGATTCGCCATTATTTCCGGCCGCAATTGTAGAAATATCTGGAACAGAAAGATTTATCTGGGGACCATCAGAAGAATCCGCACTTTTTTGTTCCGTTGAAGGAGTTTCAGTTCCCATGATGTCCGAAAAATCTTCCGGCGCATTTTCAGTCTGAGCTCCAGAATCAACAGTTTCAATAGGCTCTGGCATTCCAATCAAAAAATCATCAGAATCGTTCAAATCCTTCAAATCTTTTGGAATCGGAACAGTAACAGGTTTTTCACCGCGGGAAGCTCGCAATGCCGGTTCATTACCAAGAGAAAGAATATCTGCATTGAATTTTTTTAGCTGACTTAAACCAGGCATATCTGCTTAATTTTACTCCATTAGCACTTTTTAGAACAGTGCGAAATTTAAAAATATGGAAACCCACTTATTTTTATTTACGGAATTGTAATCACACCACTTTATAGAATATTTTATCATAAAATCAGATTTTTAGCTTAAACAGAACAAAGATTTCTCCGATATTTCTAGTATGAAAAGATTTTTTGCATTAATCACCGCAGGTTTTATGTTGAATTTATTTTTTGCCCATGCAGAAGAAAAATCAACCTTGCCCGAAAAAGATTTATACGAATATAACAATATTGTCGCAAAACTTGAAAAACCGCAGGAACCGGTCATAACTGAAAATTACATTGTCTTTACAGAAAAAACCGGTCCCAGATTTATCGGAATCGCATTCGACTTTGAAAACTACCAGGAAATTCATCCTTTTATGCTGCATAAAAACCGCGATTCGGAAGGGACGGTTACAAATTCAGTAATGTTTTATATTCTTGAACGCCCGGCATTTTTAAAAGAAATTTCCTACAGACTGGTTGTGGACGGACTTTGGACTTTCGACCCGAACAACAGCAACTGTCACTACGACAATGAAAGCGGAATTACTGTCTCAAAAATCAATATAGGCGAAACAAAACCGGAAATCACAAACGCAACAAAAGAAAACGGAACGAAATTCATATATAATGGAGAACCTGGTCAGACTGTGCGCCTGAGCGGAACTTTTACAAACTGGGACAGCTGGATTTATGAACTGAAAGAGACAAAACCCGGTTTCTACGAATTGAATTTGCCACTTCCAACAGGAAAATACTACTACAATTATTATCTGGGAATGAACGCAATTATAGACAAAACCAATCCAAAACGCGCATACACCGCAGATGGCAGAGCAACTTCCGTAATAGAAGTGAATTAATCCTGTGAATACTTGAATTTTTTATCACCTGCAAAAAAACTCAAGTATTCAAGTAATTAAATTATCGCCCGAAACGTTTAGCCAAATCCTGAAGTTTAGACATATCCATTCCGGCAAGCGCATTCTGATCCATTCCAAGCTGGCTCATCATCCGGCTTTGCATTCCCTTGTTGCGTGTAAGTTTTTTCATTGTAAGCTTTGTTTTTTCAAACTGCTTCAAAAGTTTATTAACATCGGCAACGCTTGTTCCAGAGCCGGCAGCAATTCTTTTTCTACGGCTAGGACCAATAATCAAATGGTTTGCACGCTCTTTTTTTGTCATTGACTGGATAATCGCTTCCTGTTTTTTCATTCCGCTCAAATCAACATTCTGGTTTGCCATTCCAGGAATCATGTCCAATAAAGACTGCATTGAACCCATTTTCTTTACCTGCTGGAACTGTGAAAGCATATCATCAAGCGTGAATTCATTTTTCATCATGCGCTTCTGCAGACGTTCAGCTTCCTGAGCATCCACAGTTTCCTGCGCTTTTTCAACAAGAGAAACAACATCGCCCATTCCAAGAATCCGGCTTGCAATTCGCTCCGGATGGAAAGGTTCAAAATCCTCTGTTTTTTCGCCTGTACCAATGAATAATATCGGTTTTCCAGTGATTGTCTTTAATGAAAGAGCTGCACCACCGCGGGCGTCTGAGTCAAATTTACTAAGGATTACACCTGTAAGACCAAGTTGTTCATCAAAAGTCTTTGCAATATCAACCGCATTCTGGCCGGTCATCGCATCGGCAACAAGAAGAACTTCATCCGGAGAAACGGCTTTCTTTATCCTGGAAAGTTCCTCCATCATATTTTCGTCAATCTGAAGGCGTCCGGCAGTATCAATAATCAATGTATCATACTGGTTCTTTTTTGCAAACTTAAGCGCGTCCTCGGCATTTTTTACGGCATTTTTTGAATTTTCCTTGAACACAGGCACACCGATTTTTTCACCAAGAACAGAAAGCTGCTCAACCGCCGCCGGGCGAACCAAATCACAAGCCGCAAGCAATGGACGGCGCCCCTGTTTCTTTAGCCTATATGCCAATTTATGCGCAGCAGTTGTCTTACCGGCACCTTGAAGACCAAGCATCAAAATAACGGTTGTAACATCCGGTCCACGTAGAGCCAGTTCCTTCTTATTCTCATCGCCAAGCATGGCAACAATTTTGTCGTAAATGATTTTTACAAACTGCTGTCCTGGATCTACAGCCTTCAGGACTTTTTCGCCCTTGGCTTCCTCGATTGTCGAATTTACAAAGCGGCGAACAACTCTAAGATTAACATCGGCTTCAAGCAAAGCCATTTTAATCTGTTCAACCGAATCTTCAATATTTTTTTCTGTAATTGTAGATTTTCCGCTTATAGTTCGGACAATGCTACTGAATGTGTCTGTTATTTTCTCAAGCATTTATACTTTTTCCAAAATTTAAAAGTTCATCAAGAAATTCCAAAGGTCTGATTTCTTTGTTCAGAATCCTATAAAGTCCATCACAGATTGTAAGCCTAAGCCCTTTTTTCTGCGCAATTTCATGGATATATTTGCAGGCAACCGCGCCTTCAGGCAAGTAACCGACTTTTGAAATATTGGCAATCAAATCATCAAGATTGCTGAATTTATCAAGCATATCTGTATTAATCAAATCTTGTCCAAAACGTCTGTTTCTTCCATATTTACTTTTACAAGTAACATCAAGATCGCCAACTCCAGCAATAGAAGTAAATGTCTCGGAATGAGTTGCACCCATCGCCATGCCAAGAGTCTGGATTTCATTCAAGCCAGCTGCCAGAAGCAAAGACTCTGTATTGTCGCCAAAAATCTGTGAATGCTGGGCAACGGCATCCAATGCACCGTAAACAACAGCAACAACGTTTTTTGCGGCAGAACAAATCTGAACACCGATAACATCAAAACTTGAATAGCACAAAATTCCAGGAACGCGCAAAAGCTCTCGAACCTTGATAGAATTTTTAGGATTTTCAGAAGCCGCAACAAGACCAGTTATTTTTCCCATTACAACTTCTTCCGCATGGGAAGGCCCTGCAACATAAACAGTGTTTCCCTTATAAATTCCAGGAAGAGTATTTTCAATCGTCTCAAGAACGAGCTTAGGACCATCACGGCCAGGAACAAAACCCTTTGTAAGAGCCGCAAAAATAGTTGTTCCGTCCGCAACGTTAGGAACGCTGGTAATTTTGCGGATTGTGCTTGCAAGGTACAAAGAAGGTCAAGCAACAATCAAAAATTCCTTGTCAGTCGCAACCTCTATAATATCGTTTGAAACTGTAAGATTTGGAGAAAGTTTATATCCAGGCAAATATCTTTTGTTTTCATGCTCATTGTTTACAGAATCTTTTACTTCCGGTTCAAGCGCCCACATCTGAACTTTATGTCCGCCATTAGCTAAAGCCTGTGCAAGACCAGTTCCCCAGGCACCGCCACCAAGAACTCCAATTGATTTTGATTGCATAACTAAAAACCTTCTTAATATTTTTCTTCCGATTTATTCAATTTATCAAATTTGAATTTTGCGGCAAGACCGCAATTTAAATCCATTCAGAAAGATTATCTTTCCAGTCAAAAATTTCATTCTCATCAAAGAAAAGCCCGATTTCGCGAGCAGCACTTTCATCGCTGTCAGAAGCATGAATCACATTATAATTCGTATGAGCGCAAAAATCACCGCGGATTGTGCCAGGAGCCGCTTCCGACGGTTTTGTCGCCCCCACAACCTTCCTTACAAGAGTAACACAGTCATCACCTTGCCAAACCATAGCAACAACCGGTGCAGACGTTATATAAGCGCACAAATCATTAAAAAACGGCTTATCCTTGTGCTCGGCGTAGTGTTTATGTGCAAGTTCCTCAGTAATCTGCATCATTTTAAGACCAACAAGCTTCAAGCCTTTGCCTTCAAGACGGCTAATAACTTGACCAACAATACGGCGATTAAGCACGCCAGGCTTTAACATAGCAAAACATCGTGTCATAACATTAATTATATATCAATAAGAACTATCTTTCAACAAATGTTTTTTAAGGGCTGACAACTCCGTTCGCGCCAATGTCGCTCACTACCCAGAAAAAGCCCACGGTCTTTTTCTGGCGCCAGATTACACAAAAAAAAGGGCGGACAACCGCCCTGCGCCTCAAAATGTTTCGCAGTGCTCAACTTTTTCGTCTACCCACCGTGCGGGGACACCCCTCAACGCCCCGCTATTTTTTCAGCGCGGCCACAACTCTTTCAATCACAGAATTCGGCGTGCTCGCGCCGGCAGTTATTCCAACAGAATCCAGCTCAAAAAAATCCTCTGGAATTTCCTCGGCGGTTTCAATAAGAGCCGCTTTTCCGCAATTTTCCTCGGCAATCTGCAAAAGCCGCTTTGTATTCGCAGAATTTTTTCCGCCAACCACAAGAATTCCGTCAACATCAGGACAAATCCTTTTTAGCGCATCCTGCCGCTCTTTTGTCGCTGAGCAAATCGTATCCAAAACCTTAAGATTTTTTATTTTCTTTGAAAGTTTTTCCACAATCTGCGAAAATTCTTCCTTGCTGAAAGTCGTCTGGCACAAAAGAACCGCTTTTTCATCATCCGGAAGCGGAGACATTTTTTCAGCCTCATCCTTGTTCTGCACAAGAACAAATTTCTTGCCGGCGTATCCAGAAATTCCTGCAACCTCGCCATGATTTGAATCTCCGGCAAGAATCACTGTGTACCCAAGTTTTGCATATTTCTCGGCATTTTTTTGGCTCGCCATAACTTTCGGGCAAGTCGCATTCAAAATCTGGCAGCCAGAATCCGAAAGTTTTTCCATAATCGCAGGCGGAACTCCATGAGCACGGATTACAACAAGACTTCCCTTTTCAACAGAAGAAATTTCTTCATCCTTTAAAACCGAAAGCCCTTTTTTCGCAAGATTTTCAAGCGCAATCCGGTTATGAATCAAAGGACCGAATGAATAAACTTTTTTTGAGCCGCAATTTTTCAGTGAATCCGCGGCAATTTCAACTGCCCGGCGGACTCCCATGCAATAGCCAAGCACATCAGCAAGAATTATTTTCATCAGAAAAGTTATAACATTTAAAATGCCAAAATGTCGAGTTTATTAATTGAGTATAAAATTGAATAAGCTACCAGAAAAAGCGCGTCAATTCGGGTAGATAGCGAAGCTATCGTACGGAGCATAATAAGGTATCGGACTGCGCAATTTT
>DLKK01000002.1:36418-49490 GCA_002478955.1 Treponema sp. UBA7590 | reverse complement strand
TTATTCAATTTATTGATTCAGAAAAAAAACTCGGCATTTTAAGCAAAATAACTAAAAAAAAGACCCGGAAAACAATTCCAGGTCTTAAAAAAATTCAGTTCAATTCAAATCAAACCTGAATTCCATCCATCTGCAGAACGCCTTTTTCTGTCTTCAAAGAATGATGAACGCCAAATTCAGGCTTCCAGTTCTTTCTTAAAATTGAAATAAAACCGCTAGAAATAAAGATAGAAGAATAACAACCGCTCAAAAGCCCAACAATCAACGCAAGGGCAAAATCCTTGATGCTTCCTGTTGTGAACAGATACAAAGAAACAACCGCAAACAACGTTGTTACAGTTGTAATAATTGAACGTCCCAATGTGTCAGAAAGCGACTGATCCAAAATAGCATTGAAGTTGTTGAATTTTGCCAGGCGTAAATTTGAACGAACGCGGTCAAGAATTACAACAGTTGCGTTGATAGAATAACCTACAATTGTAAGAATCGCCGCCAGAACAGTTGCTGTAAATTCCATCCGAGTCCAAACAATGAACGTAATCATAATCAGCGAGTCATGAATCAAGGCAATAATTGAACCAAGCGCAAAGTCCCAATGGAAGCGGATAGCCGCATACAGCCAGATAAGGGCAAAAGTCGCAATCAAAAGAATAAGAGATTTGCTTGCGAGTGTCTTGGAAAAACTTGAACCGATAAAGTCTGTTTTTACAATAGTAACTGTGTTTTCGCCGAATTTTGCGTCAAGAGCAGCAAGAACCGCATTCTGCAAATCCGCACCGGACTTGTCGCCAGAAGATTCCGGCATTCTCACCTGATAACTTGCGCCATTGTTTCCGCCAAGAGCTTTTACAGAAAAACCTTCAAAACCAGAAAGCGCCTCACGAACCTCATCAACAGAAACATTTTTCTGTGCAGCATACAAGAAAAGCGGAGAATTTGTAAGCTGGGTAGAAACAGCCGAATTCACAAACAGCAAAGAAGAATCTTCTGTGCCATCAGTCTTTACAACCGCAGAAACGCCAGAAACTTCATTCAAAGCTTTAACAATGTCATTTACAGTCGCATATTCGCTATAAGGATAAACTTTTGTCTCGTTTTCTGCGCCTGAACCAGTAATAATAAGATCAAAACTGTCTTTAGAAAGATCTGCTGTAACCTTCGCAGAACCAGAATATGTAAGTTCAACTGCAACAGGAGCAATTCTAACTTCTTCAACAAAACCAGGCTTAAAATCAATTCCAAGATTTATTCCGCGAGTAATAAAACCTACAACACCAAAAATGATAATAACAGAACTGATAATTGCTGCCGGCAAAAAGAATTTGCTGAAATGTATAACTTTCTTTTCCATTATTTAATCCTCCAGCCGATGCTTACTTTTGTTGACTTCAAGACATCAGTCTCAAAATCAAACATAAGGCGAGACACAAACAATGCTGTGAATACAGAAGAAACAACACCGATTGCAAGGCTGACAGCAAATCCCTGAATAGAACCGCTTCCAAGCTGAGAAAGGAAGATTGCCGCAATAAATGTTGTTATGTTAGAGTCCATGATTGCCCAGAAAGCATTGTCAAAACCAGCAGAAATTGCCGCTACACGGCTCTTTCCGGCAACAAGTTCCTCTTTTATTCGCTCAAAAATAATTACGTTCGCATCAACTGCCATACCGATTGTCAAAATCATACCGGCAATAGAAGAAAGCGACAAAGTCAAATTAAACGCAGAAAGAACCGAGAACATTATGTAAAGGTTCAAAATCTGTGCAACAATCGCATTCACACCAGCGCCCTTGTACCAGATGAGCATAAAAATCATTATAAGAATAAGACCAACCGCAATAGCCTTGATTCCCTGTGCAATCGCCTGTTCTCCAAGCGAAGCTCCGATTACCTGCTGAGATTCAACAGAAAGCGGAACATTCAGCCATGCAGACTGAAGAACTTTCTGAAGATTCTGAGCTTCTTTCAGTCCAAATCCGCTGATTGCAACGTGGCCACCTGTAATTGCGTCATTGATACGCGCATAAGACTTGATTTTATTATCGCTTACAATAGCAAGGTTTTTACCTTTGTTTGCGGCTGTAAATTTTGCGAAGATTTCTGCGCCCTCAGAATCAAGGACAAAGTCAACTTCTGGACGGTTTGTGTACTGGTCAGAACCGACTTCCGCACTCTTTATGTGCGCACCTTCAAGTGCAACTTCTTTCTTTACAACAAGATAACCGATTCTTTCATCAAGACCGTACTCATCTTTAGTATAATGGCCAAGAATTTCGCAGTCAGCAGGAATAGTAGATGAATCAACAAGTTCACCAGAAGCGTTGAAAGTTGTTGTAATGTGCTGCTGATAATATGAAAGGAATTTGTTTGTGGCGTCATCATCAACAAGACGGAAATTCAAGATTCCTTTTCCCATGATAAGCGCATTTATTGAATCCGCCTCCGCAGCACCTGGCATTTCAATATAAATTCTGTCCTCCCCCTGCTGACGGATAACTGGTTCTGTAAGACCAAAACGGTCGATTCGGCTGGAAAGATTTTCTATGGCATTCGCCATTGCATTCTTCTTGAAAGCCTCAACATCTGTAACAACTCCAGATTCCTGCTGCGCCGCAAGAGCTGCGTCCAAATCCGCCTTTACAATAATATTCATACCGCCGGAAAGATCCAGACCAAGTTTTACAGAATTCTGATAATTCTTTTTTGCCTTAAGAATCTGGTCGCGGTAACGGCTTGTAAATTCTTCAAGGAATTCAGCCTCGCTAGAATATGCGTCAAGAATCGCGCCAACTGTCATTTCTGCAGGAACTTTCTGTTTTGCAGCCTTATATTTTTTTGCGGCAGCTTTTTCAAGCCATGCATATTTTTCATCGATTTTTGCATTCAAATCCGCTTTTGCAGCTTCTTTTACCGCATCAACATCCTTTGCACCCTGAGCTGTAGCAAAATCCCTGATGTTTTCCAATGAACCTAGAGCCAAAGCCTGAACTTCTTTTGGAGTACCCCAATACCATTTTACCGATGGATAAAGGAAGGCATAACATATTGCTAAAACAGCTAGAAGAATAACTAAACGCGCACGTTTATTCATCTTGTTTACCCCGTTTTTTTATTTTTTCTCAGCTTCTACAGAAGCCTCTACTTTTTCTTCTTTTTTTGTTTCTTTTGCTTCTGGCTTCTCAGCTTTTTCTGATTCAACACCAGCAATTGCAGAGCGGCTGAATTCAATTTTGCAGTTGTCATCAACTTTTACAATGATAGTCTTTTCTTTTGTTGAAGAGACAACTCCATGGATTCCACCGATTGTAACAACTTTGTCGCCTTTTTTTAGAGCGGCAATCATCTTTTCTGTTTCTTTCTGTTTCTTGTTCTGAGGACGAATCAAGAAAAAATAAAAGATTACAATAATCAATACGAATGGAACGATTGTTGAAAGCAATCCTGCTGTGCTAGAAGCACTTGGAGCTGCACCGGAAGCTTCCTGAAGAAGTGAAATAAACGACATGTCTTTTTTCCTTTTTAAATATGTAAATTACTGAAAAATTCAGTTCTTATAGAATAACATAGGCCGTCTTTTATCGTCAAGTTTTATGTTTACTACACGCTGAATTTAAAACGATCTTCTGGAACTTTTTCAAAATATCCGCGGATTTTTTCGCGTGAATCCTGAATATTTTTGGCGTTCAGCATTTGAGTCTGGGCATAATGCGCAAAAGAAAAATTCATGCAGAAATAAGTGAAAAAACGCTGAAGCCGGGTTTTATAGAATTCCGGCGGCTGGTACTTTTCAACAAAATCAATAAAATCCAAGGCGCACTGCAGCAAATCAACCGGCTTCTTCTCCGTGGAAGAACCGCTCAGGCTTCTTGAGATTTCCGCGAAAATCCAAGGTTTCTGGACCGCCATTCTGCCAATCATAAGTCCATCGCACGCGGCGCATATCTTTTCAGCATTTTCGGCAGAGACAGAATCTTTTATGTCTCCATTCACAACAACGGAAATTTTGCCCGAGTACCGTTCAGCAAGCTTTTGCGCGTATTGCCATCGCGGCAAATCCCTGTATTTTTCTTTTCTTGTGCGCGGATGAAGAGCAAGCCTTTCAACTCCGTTTTCCACAAGCATATCAGCAAATGAAAAAAAACTTTCATCGGTAAAATTCTCATCACCAAGCCTGAATTTCACGCTGAACCTTCTGTGGATTCCAGTTTCAGCCTCGTATTTTTCCAGCGCATTTTTCACGCCTTTCACAAGTTCCAGAGTTTCAGTCCGCGGTTTAAGCATCCAGGCAACACCTGCCCCGCTGTTAACAATTTCCGGCGCGGAGCAGCCCATGTTCAAGTCAACGCCGATTCCGCCCAAAGATGCGACAACAGAAGCAGCCTTTATAATCGGCTCAGCAGATTTTCCAGTAAGCTGCCAGACAATTTTCTCCGGAACAGGCGCCGGATTTATATAGAATTTTTCAAATTGACCATTGTTCAGCAAGGACGGCGCATTTATCATTTCTGTGTAATACTCGTCGCAGCCGCCAAATTTTTCTATCAACATCCTAAAAGCCGGATGACTCAAAGTTGCCATCGGCGCACAAATTAACTTCATTCAAAAATATTAGCATTTATTCATTTTTTTTGAAAATCCTGTATACTGAAAATATGACTGAAATCGAACTTAAAGCACACGTTTTTGACCGCGGAAAACTTATTGAAAACCTGAATTCATTTGCAAAATATGAAAAAACCGTAACAAAGGACGACACATATTTTCACCTTGAGAAAAAAGAAAAATCCACACATAAAAATCAGAGCGAACCGAAAACTACGGATGGAAACGAAAACAGCAAAAAAAATTACATTTCCGCAAGAATCCGGCGCCAGACTGAAAAAACAGAAAAAGGAACAAAGACGACAAATTTTCTGACCTACAAAAAGAAAGAACTGAAGTCAGACTCAAAAGGATTTTCTATAGAAGTGAACGACGAAAAAGAAACTGAAATCTCAGACACAGAAGCCGTGGAAATTCTTTTTAAGGATATAGGTTTTGTGCCGGCACTGAAAAAACACAAGGAAGTCATGATTTTTTCCGTACAGACAGAATATGGAAAAGCAACGCTGGAACTTTGCAATGTCCAGAGGCTCGGTGATTTTATTGAAATAGAAATTCTTTCCGGCAAAAATGACGCGCAGACAGTAGAGAAAATTCAGGGCGCGCTGAAAAAACTTCTTTCAGAATGCAAAATCCCGGAAAAAGATATTGAAAAGCGTTACTACAGCGAAATGCTGAAGGAACTTGACCAAAAAAAATAATTTGCGGTGCGAAATAATTTTAAATAGATCAAATTTCGACTTTTTTTTCTGAATCCATAAAACTCGACACTCAGGCTAAATAATATTGAATATTTTAAACTCATTCTTGACAGCGCTATGTATCAGGAGTAAATTTTAGTTATGTTTAATAGAAAAAAATATAAAAAATACGCTTTGGTTCAATTAAAAAAGAGATGGACAATTCCTGTTCTTGCAGCAATCATCTATTATGCAGTATGCGCGCTTATCAACGTTCCTGAAGTTTACAGCGCGGTGACTTCATCTTCATTCATAAATGAGGGCGCTGAAGTTCTGATGAATTTCTTTTCCATAATAGAATTCTGTATTGTCATGATAATTGTATATTCCCAGTTGAATCTTCACCTGAAAATGTCACGCGGTCCGGAAAAAATAACTTTCGGCGATTTTCTGGAAGGCTTCAGCAAATTTGGCCGCGCAATTCTCTGCGGAGCCTGGGAATTGCTCTGGACATTCTTATGGTTCTGCGTTTTCATAATTCCTGGCTTTGTAAAACATTACGCCTACAGCATGACAAAATTCATCGCGCTGGAATATCCGAACATCTCGGTTTTCAAGGCGATGCGCATAAGCATAGAAATCACCCGCGGACACAAAATGGACATTTTTGTTACAGACCTTAGTTTCCTGGGCTGGTTTCTTCTTGGCACAGCAACGGCAGGAATCGGATTTTTATGGATTCAGCCTTACTATCTTATGACAATGACTAATGTCTATCACGCGCTCCTTACAGAAGCAATCGAGACAAAACGACTAAAACCCGAAGATCTTACAGAGGACTAAATGAAAAACAAGAAACAGAAAGTTGGATTGATTGTCTTTATCCTCATAATAGCTTTTGCTGTCATATGTGGAATCCTTAAGTTTTTTGCCCAAAACAACAATTCTGAACAGACATCTGAGCATCAGACTTTTGTTTTTGGAAAACCGGCAAAAAATTATGTGGCCGCGCTTTACATAGAAGGAGTAATCCAGGAAGAAAATCAGACCTACAACCAAAAATGGCTTCTGGAAACAATAAAAGACCTGAAAGCTGACAAGAAAAACATGGGAATCGCAGTTTTCATAGATTCGCCAGGCGGAACTGTCTACGAGGCTGATGAAACATACCTTGCGTTGCAGGACTATAAGACTTCCGGAAAACCAGTTTATGTTTACCAGGGAAAACTTGCCGCATCCGGAGGATATTACATTTCCTGCGCCGCAAAAAAAATTTACGCAAACAGAAATACTCTAACCGGTTCAATCGGCGTAATAACCGGAAGCTCCTACGATCTTACAGGACTTTTTGAGAAGCTTGGAATAAAGTCAGAGACAATTCATTCCGGCAAAAACAAAAATATGTTCAGTGCAAATGAACCAGTATCGGATGAGCAGCGGGAAATCATGCAGTCAATTTCAGATGAATGTTACGAACAGTTCACAAGTATTGTGGCAATGAGCCGGAATATTCCTATAAATGATGTAAAAATTCTTGCAGACGGAAGAATTTACACTGCAGCACAGGCTTTGAAAAATGGCCTTATAGACGCGGTTGACTCATGGGAAAATATGCTGAAAAACATGTCAGAGGCAGAATTCGGCGGAAAAGAATACCAGATTGTTGACTATAAATACGAAAAATCGGCTAACCTTTACGATTTGCTTCTCGGAAAAATTTCTTCAACAGCTCCAGTAGCTAAGATTTTTGAGGGAATAGCTCAGGAAACAACAATCCGCTACCCGGCATATCTTTATACAAAATAGAGATTTAAGCTTAGTCAAAATCACCAGAAATCACTTTTTTTATCATTGAATATGAAAATCCGTGGGAAATCAGCCTGCGGATTATTTTTTCTGAATCTGCGCAGTTTTTTGAGATTTTTGCGAAATCTTTTCTGCAAAGTTCAATCTCTGAATTTTCCAGGAAAAATTCATCCAAGGCAACCTTCGCGGTCTCCTTACTGATTCCACGCGAAGCCAGTTCAGCCGCAAGTTTTGAACGCCCTTCCGAATGATTTATGCGCCTAGAATTGAGCCATGCGCGGGCAAAACGTTCATCTGAAAGATAATTCTTGAATTCCAGATAACCCAGCGCCATTTCTATGAATTTTCTTTCATAATTTTTATTTGCAAGTTTTTTTGAAAGCCCGAAACGGCTCTGTTCAGAACGCGCAAGATATTCCACAGCCTTTGACTCCGCCGCAAAAGCAAACCCGGCATCAACAATATCTTTTTCATCCTCACCAAAAAACTCCGCGTTCTCAACAATCTGTTCTGGTTTTACAATCTTGAGATAAAAAATACGAATAAAAAAAGCAAGTCCCGAATCAGAAGAAATTTTCATAACTTCTGACGAAACTTGCTCTTTTGAAAGCACTATCAACAGACTTTCCTGTAAAACAAACGCCCTAACGTTTAGAAAACTGGAAGCGTCGGCGTGCGCCTTTCTGTCCGTACTTCTTGCGTTCAACCATACGTGAATCGCGAGTAAGGAATCCATTTGACTTCAAAGAAGTTCTGTTGTCCGGATCAAGCTGTGTCAAAGCGCGAGCAAGGCCATGAAGACAAGCAGCCGCCTGTCCGTTCAATCCACCGCCAAACACATTGATAAGAACATCATATTTGCTGTCACTTGAAGTTACAAGCAATGGCTGCTGAACAACTTTTACCTGAGCTTCTGTAACAAAATATTCTTTTATATCTTTTCCGTTTACAACAATTTTACCTGAGCCGTCGCGTACAAACACACGTGCTACAGCTGTCTTTCTTCTACCTGTTCCAATAGCAATGTTCTTTACCATCTTAGACTCCTAATTAAAGTTCAACAACCTTTGGGTTCTGAGCTGTATGTGGGTGTTCTGTACCAGCGTAAACTTTTACGTTTGAAAGAAGAACACGTCCAAGACGTCCGCCTGGAAGCATACCTTTTACTGCAAGAGAAATTGGTTCCTCTGGATGTTTTTCAATCAATTTTTCAAATGTATGAGCGCGAAGACTTCCTACAAAACCAGTTGTGTATTTATAGTAAATCTTTTTTGTTTCTTTTCCGCCAGTTACAGCAACTTTGTCAGCATTGATGATTACAACATAATCACCCATTTCCTGATTTGGTGTGTAAGTAGCCTTGTTCTTACCGCGAGCAATTGCAGCAGCTTTTGCAGCTACGCGTCCAAGTGGTTTGCCAGCAGCGTCGATAATATACCAGTCACGCTTCTGAGCCTTTTCATTTACGAAAATAGTTTTCATGTATATACCTTAATATTTAAAGTTTTACGCCGTTTAAATGTCTTTGCATCTGACAAAATAAACTGCAGAATAACGATGAGCAGTCGTCATTCCTATATACGGGGATTTAAATGTACTACAAAATAAATCTACAAGTCAATAGTTAAAGATAGAATTATGCCTTGTTTTCTTCTGCTCTGGCTCGAGCTTCTTTTTCTTCTTTTTTAGCTTCTTTCTTATCTTTTATATCAGCGGCACCAATAAAAAGAAGAATCAGGCCAAGGAAAGCAGCAACAACAGGCGCGCATCCTTTCAGAAAAAGAATAACTTCACTACCCCAGTTGAGCGGCATATTCGGAAGAACAGAAAAAACTGTAAAAGCAATAAAAATAAGACCAATAATAAGAGATACCATTTTTTACCTCATTCAAAAAATATATTTAACTATAATGCAGATTGCCGCACTCTGCAAGTTTTGAAAAAAAGTTTCAAAAAATATAAAATATTTGGAAAAATATTATTGACTATTCTAGTTATTAGTTACATTGTAACAAAAATAAATTATGTTTAGCAGAGGGCACGCACTTGAACGGCAGTCAGGTAAAAATTGATCACGTTAACAAAACTTTTGGAGATTTTGTTGCGCTTAATGACGTAAATTTTACAATAAAACCAGGAGAATTCTTTTCTTTGCTTGGTCCTTCAGGATGTGGAAAGACAACTCTTCTGCGCATTATTGCCGGATTTGAATTTCCTGATGAGGGCGCAGTTCTTTTTGATGAAAAAAATGTAGTCGGACTTCCTGCGAACAAAAGACATTCAAATACAGTTTTCCAGACTTACGCGCTTTTTCCGCATATGTCAGTCTATGATAACATCGCTTTTCCGCTCAGGCTCAGAAAAATTCCAAAAGATGTGATTGACGAGAAAGTCAGAAAATATGTTCATCTTGTACAGCTTGACCAGCACATATATAAAAAGCCGAACCAGCTTTCCGGCGGGCAGAAACAGCGTGTTGCGATTGCACGGGCACTTATAAACGAGCCGAGAGTCCTTCTTTTGGATGAGCCGCTTTCAGCCCTTGATGCGAAATTGCGCTCAAGCCTGCTGATTGACCTTGACAATCTTCACGACAAAATCGGAATCACTTTTATTTATGTGACACACGACCAAAGCGAGGCGCTTGCTGTAAGCGACAGGATTGCCGTAATGAACGCCGGAAATGTCCTTCAGGTAGGAACGCCTTTTGAGATTTATGAAAGCCCTGCAACTCAGTTTGTGGCACAGTTCATCGGTGAGACAAACCTTTTTGAAAGCACGGTTGTTCAATGCGAGGAATATAAAGTTCCGGGAAAACCGGACATTGAGCACATGGTTACGCTAAATACCCCAGCGCTTGGAATACAGGCTCAGCTTACAGGAGAAACGGCCGCAACACGCGAGGAAGACAAAAATATTCTTGTCACAGATTTTGAGCACACAGATGAAGGTCAAAAGGTTGCATTCACAGTGCGTCCGGAAAAAATAAGAATCACGCTGGAAGAACCTGCTTTTGCCGGAAGAAAAGATATCAACGTGTTCAAGGGAGTTGTGGAGGAACCGATTTACACTGGATTCCAGTCAAAATTCTATGTCCGCCTTGAGAATGGAACTATTGTAAAAGTGTTCAAGCAGCATACAAACTATCTTGATGACGGTCCTGAGATCCAATGGAAGGATACCGTATATATTTCATGGTCCGCAGAAGACGGATATATTGTTGAAAACATCAATAAATAAAAGGCAGAAACATGAAAGAGATAAAAGAAGAACAACCACCGACCGGAAAAAAATCTTGTCCGGCTGAAAAAAAGACGTTTTTATTGCGTCTTGCCGAAAAAGCCCACGCCTCAAAAGCTAAAAAAATAAATCCAGGTCCAGCTTACGCCTGGCCTATGGGCGCATGGTTTTCTGTTTTTTTTGTAATTCCGCTTGCAATCATTCTTTGCTATTCATTCATGAAAAAAGATATGTTTGGCGGAGTAATTCCAGAATTCAGTCTGACTGCATACAAGCAAATGTTCAGCAAGGCTTATGCGGTCATTTTTCTTAGAACTCTGTGGATGTCGCTTATCTCCACATTGATTTCTATCCTAATTGCGCTTCCGTGTGGCTATGCAATTGCAAGAAGTAAGCATCAGACATTGCTTCTGATTCTTGTGATAATTCCGTTCCTTACGAATTCGCTTATAAGGATTTTTGCATGGATGACAATTCTTGGCCAGGACGGACTTTTGAACGGAATCTGCAAAATTTTCTTTGATTTTGTGCATTTTATAAAGAAAGATGGTGCTGTTTTTGTTCCGCATAAATTTATGTACACAAAAGGTGCCGTAATTCTTGTAAGCATTTATATGTATCTGCCTTACGCAATTTTGCCGATTTTTACTTCTGTTGACAGGTTTGATTTTTCACTTTTAGAGGCAGCCAGAGATTTGGGCGCGACAAAACCTCAGTCTATGATAAAAATTCTTATTCCCGGCATAAAAAGCGGAATAATAAGCGCGCTGATTTTCACATTCATTCCGATTTTTGGAAATTACACAGTTCCACAGCTTATCGGCTCAACAGAAAGCTATATGCTTGGAAATATAATTATGGATCAAATCAACAAAGCCCGAAATCTTCCGTTGGCTTCCGCATTCAGTGTTCTGCTTACAGCTGTAAGTATGATTGCGATTCTTGGAATGTTCATAAGCGAGCAGCAGGACGCAAAAATGAAAAAATCAACTGCGCGCGAAGAAACTGGTGTTTCTGACAGTAAATCTAAATAAGGAAATTTTTATGGATTTTTTGGTTTCTGTAATTTTATCTATTCTTGAAAAAGCGAGTCACCCAAAGTCGGAAAACCACAGGCACGCAAAACGGTTCTGGAAAAAACATGCGCCTGTTTTCAGTTTCTCAAAAACTGTGCTTTTTGTAGCGTTGCTGTTTCTTTTTATTCCTCTGTTTGTGATAATTTTTTATTCTTTCAATGAATCAAAGGGAACAAATTTTACCGGAGCATCATTCCGCTGGTATGAGGAATTGATTTTCAGTTCCGGCAGATTGTGGATGAGCCTTTTGTACAGCGCAATTGTAGCGGTTGTCTCTGCGCTTCTTGCAACAATTCTTGGAACGCTTGCGGCAATCGGAATCAGCTGGTACAAATTTTTTGGAAAAAATTATATCCAGTCTGTAAGCTTTTTGCCGATGGTTCTGCCGGAAGTAATCATGGGCGTTTCCTTATTGATTTTTCTGAGCGGAATCCACATGAATCTTGGACTTTTGACGATAATCATTGCACATACAACATTTTGTCTTCCTTTTGTTTATCTTATGGTAAGCGCGCGCGTTGATGAATTTGACTATTCAATTATTGAGGCGAGCCACGATTTGGGCGCATCAGAGACACAAACTCTATGGCTTGTAATTGTTCCGGCGATTCTTCCTGGAATTTTAAGCGGATTCATGATGAGCATCACAATGTCAATCGAGGATTTTGTAATAACTTCCCTTGTAAACGGAAATGTTGAGACTTTGCCGATTTATGTATACAACATGATAAGACACGGTGTAAGTCCTGTTATCAATGCATTGAGTTTCGTACTTATAATCATTATCTGTCTTATTGCAATTGCCTTGCGCAAAGGATTAAAAACTTTTGCCGCAGGTCATTAAGTTATCAAAAGATAACTTTTAATATTCACTTTTTATCATTTTTGGAGGGTCGATTTATGAAAATCACTTCTAAAATTATTGCCGCCGCTTTTAGTTTTGCTGCTGCATTTGGTCTTGTTTCTTGTGAAAAAAAGCAAGTTTTAAAACTTTACAGCTGGACTTATTACACTCCAAGCGATGTTGTTGCCGCATTTGAAAAAGAATTCGACTGCAAAGTTGTTGTAACCGAATACGATTCTAATGAAACAATGTACAACAAGATTGTTAATGGTGGCTCAAAAAGTTTTGATATTGTTGTTCCATCACAGGATTTTGTTTCAATCATGCTGAAAAAAGGAATGCTTCAGCCAATTGATCAGTCAAAATTCACAAACAGAAATAAAATAAACCCAAAAATCCTTGAAAAAATTCCTTACGACCCGGAAATGGTTTACGCAGTTCCATATTATTTTGGAGCGGCAGGAATTTCTGTGAACAAGAAAAAAGTACCTGGCGGAAATTACGAGCGCACATGGAATATTTTTGCCGACCCGCAGTTTGCCGGACACGCATCAATGATGGACGACTACCGAGAAGTTATTGGTGATGCACTTAAATATCAGGGCTACAGTGTATGCACAAAAAACGAACAGGAACTAAAATCTGCAGTTGATCTTATAAAATCAAAATGGCTTACAAACATTGTAAAATTTGATGCTGAAGGATTTGGAAAAGATTTTGCGCGAGGCGACCTGTGGCTATGTCAAGGTTATGCGGAATGTGTCTACGGCGAAATTCCAGAGGAAGAATGGAAAGACACAATCGATTTTTTCATTCCAGAAG
>DLKK01000002.1:12466-36408 GCA_002478955.1 Treponema sp. UBA7590 | reverse complement strand
TACCTTGACAGCATGTGCATCCTGAAAGATTCCAAGAATGTTGAGCTTGCCTCTGAATTCATAAATTTTATTCACTTTCCTGAAAATTACGCAAAATTCCTGGATTTTTTCAGATTTCCGGATTATGTGAATCTTGAGGCGGAAAAATACCGGACAACAGAACCGATGTATCCTGCAGAAATAATGGAAAAATGCGAACTAAAAAATGATGTCGGAGAAATGCTCGACAAATATTATTCGCTCTGGGAATCGCTCAGGATTTCCACAAACTAAAAACTGATAAAATTTTAATGATGGCTGGAAAATTCAAAATTTCCAGCTATTTTTTTTGACAAATGGTATTTTTGCACTTAAAATTGCTTTATGAATGAACCGGATTTTTCTTCGATTTTAAACGCATTTTCTTCACCGATTCTGATTGCAAAACCAATCCGTGCCGGTTCTAAGATTATTGATTTTGAGCTTGTATTTGCAAATAAAAGTTTTTTTGACTCTGTAAGCCCAAAAATTTCAGCTTGCCATAAATTTTCAGAATTCAAGAATTTGCTGAACCACACAGTTCCGTGGATTGACCTTGGCGACAAAGCATTGAATGGAATTTTTGTCGCGCCGATTGATTATTATTCGGAGCTTAGCAATTCATGGTTTGAAGTCCAGATTCGCGGCACAAACGACGGATTGATTGTTGTGAATCTTTTGAATATAACCGAAAAGAAAAACAACGAGCAAAAACTTAGGGACACAGCCTTTTTGGACTCATTGACTTCTCTTCCGAACAGAAACGAATTTGACGAGGAATTTCCTCATAAATTGGAACGAGCGGAATTCGAAGGCAACAAGCTGGGGCTTCTTCTTATAAACATTGACAACATAAAGAACATAAATGATGCTAAAGGTCATCAGGCCGGCGACGAGATTATAAAAAAAGCCGCCGGGATTCTCAATCAGTTTTCAAAGCGGATTATAAGCGCATACCGTTTTGGCGGCGATGAATTTCTTGCCGTAATCCAAAATGTTATTTCAGCAGACTCTATCGGAAACATCACCGACACAATCCTTGAAGCGTTTATGATTCAAGAGATAAATGTTTCTGGAGGAATTTCTGTTTATCCGGACAACTCATGCGACAAGGAAGAGCTTTTGCGTTTTGCGGATATTGCAATGCATTCAGCAAAAAAAGACGGAAAAAATCAGTTCCAATTTTTTAAGCCCGACATGCAGAGAATTTTCATCCAGAAACTGAACATACAGAACAGGATGACGCAAGCGGTTCTTTCAAGCAAATTTTCGCTTTTCTACCAGCCGCAATTTGACGCAAAAAGCGGAGAACTGCGCGGTTTTGAGGCGCTGATCCGTTGGCACGACGAACAATACGGCCAGATTCCTCCTTCAGTTTTTATTCCGCTTGCAGAAGAATGCGGACTCATTCTGCCGATTGGAACTTGGGTTCTGAACACAGCTTTTTCAACGCTAAAAAGATGGCAGACAAAATTCAATTTTAAGGGCGTTATTTCTGTAAATCTTTCGCCGATTCAACTTAAGCAGACTGATATTCTGGTTGAACTTCAGAATTTGCTTAGAACTTATGATTTGAACCCGAATTTCATTGAAATTGAAATCACAGAAGGAATCATGATTGACAACATGGACGATGCCGTTTCAAAACTTAAAATACTGAAGGACATGGGCTTTAGGGTTTCTCTGGATGATTTTGGAACAGGTTATTCTTCATTGAGCTATCTGCAGATGCTTCCGCTGGATACTTTAAAAATCGACAAATCTTTTATAAATGACATAACATCGAAAAATGGAATCCAGGCGAACATCACAAATTCAATAATCTCAATGGTTTCAAATATGGGGCTTACAACAATCGCAGAAGGCGTTGAGCAAAATTCCCAGCTTGAACTTTTGCGCAAATTCAACTGCAACATAATCCAGGGATTTTTGCTTGGAAAACCGATGCCACAAGAACGCTGCGAGGAATATATTTCAGGAAACAAGTCTGCTCTGCTGAATCTGGCGAGCACACTTGCTGAATAATTGATTAAATGTTGAATTCTAAAAAAATCAACAATCCGCGCAAAAAATTATTCATCCATGATTGTGATTTCAACGCGGCGGTTTCTTGCCCTGCCAGATTCAGTTGCGTTGGACGCCACTGGTTCGGAAGCGCCTTTGCCTTGCGTGAAAATACATTTTGGATCCCTGACTTTCAGTTCGGAAAGATAACGCGCAACAGATGCCGCACGCTGCTCGGAGATAAGCTGCTGGTTGCGGAGCGTTCCACGGTTTGCGCAATGCCCGGTTATAAGAAGATCATTGTCAAAACCTTTCAATATTTCTGCGATGCGCGCAAGTTTTTCTTTCTCAGCTGGAATCAGTTCTGAAGAATCAGGCAAAAACTGGATATTTTCAATTGAAATTGTAAGCCCTTTCTCATTTTCCTTTACGTCAACATTTTCTATGCCAAGATTGCTCAAAGTCTCAGAAATTTTTTCCCGGTTTTCTTTTGTGTTAACGCGCTCAAATTCTGTAACTTCAGCATGGGCCGTTCCAGTGAAAAGAATCTGGTCGCCAAGAAAAGTTTCTATCATAATCCGGAATTCCTCGGAATAATGGTCGATTGTTCCGCACTCGTTGTCCCAAAAAACAGTCTGGTTTGAATAACCTTTTGTGATATGCGGAAGATTTCCATAATTCTGGTTGTACGAGCCTTGCAAAGGACTTTCAAAATAAAGTTTGTAAAAAATGGTGATTTTGCTTAATGTTTTTCCATTTTCATCAGTTATGTCGCCAACATATTCATAATCAGCAACAAAAGGAACTTTAAAAGGCTTCTGGATATTGAAAGTCCGACGCATATCGTGGGCTTCATGCCCTTCCGCCTGCCAAGAATCGCCTGGTTTTACAGGATATTCAGGGAATTTCGGCACATCGCGTACGGTCGGCATAAAATAAATGTCGTCAATTTTGTATTTTCCGGTCGTATCGCGCGTAAAAATGCTTTTGTATTCTTCGCCCCAAGTGTAATTTTCGGCAAAAACGCCGTTTCCGGTCGTTGCGCTTTCTGAAGTCATAAAAATTGCGCTGCAAGTTCCTGAGCCATCGGGCAAAACGTCTGTAACTTCGCTTGAAATCCGGTTCAGAATAACGGATTTGTGGTTCAACATTCCGTTCAGATAGACGTCCTCATTTACAGTTGAAAGAATCCGGCTTTTGTCACCTTTGTGGAATTTGAACTTTAAAAGTTTTGAATTCTGCGGCTCATCCTGGCAAAAAACGAAAAAAGTGAAAAATAAAAAGAATGCGGAAAAAATGGATTTTTTCATAAAACCTCGGATTGAAATGTGAAATTTGAATTTTCTATAACCGCAAAAAATTACAAATTCTGAAAGAAATTGAATAAGCTTCCAGTCAAAAGTCAAGATTTGGCTATGGTGAAGCATTTTTTTGGAAGAATTATTTGCGGTTTTACTTTGTAAAATCCTAAATAATTCTTTTATGCCATGCGGCAAAAAGTGCTTCAAGGACGCCAAACTTGCCTTTTTCCTTCGCGCTCATTCAATTTGAGGATTCAGCGACAAATTTTATAACGAGCAGAAAATCCAAAATCAGATTTATTATCGGCGGAAATGACAAAAGGCTGAAAGAGAATCTTACGCGGGATTGGAGGGGAAAGCCGCAGGCTTTTTGCAGAGCAATGAAACCCCGGAAAGCCCGTTGCTGTGGTAATTTGCGTCCGAAAAAGAAAAAAAAGTGTGCATTTATTTCCGTTTTTGATTTTTTTTTGCGATATAAATTTGGCGGATAAAATGAACGAGATTGTAAAATTTGATGCGGACAATTTTTTTTGTGATGATTCGGCTGCAATGGCTGCACTGGAAAATTTTGGGATAAAATATCTTTTTCCGTGGCAAAGGCTGGTCGTGGCGAACATTATGGATTCGTATTCTGCGCTAAAAAAACGTGAATGCGACAAGGAGCTTTTGGATTGCGAAGGAAAACAGATTGTGCTCTTGCCCACTGGCGCGGGAAAATCGTTGTGTTTTCAGATTCCGGCGATTCTGATGGATGGACCGACGCTCGTGGTTTATCCGCTGCTTGCGTTGATGAGCGATCAGCACCGGCGGATGGTTGAAGGTGGAATAAAAGTCGCGATTTTTCGTGGTGGACAGACTGACGAGGAACGCTGCGCAAATTTCAGGCTTCTGGATGATGGAGCAAAAATAATAATCGCGAATCCGGAAATTCTTCTGGATGAAAAATTGATCGGGCGGCTGAAAATGTATGAAATTTCGCACATCGCGATTGACGAGGCGCATTGCGTAAGCGAATGGGGAGATTCTTTCAGACCGGCGTACCTTGAGCTTGGAAAAATCATAAAAAAACTTGAAGTTGCGGTGGTAACGGCTTTTACTGCCACGGCTTCACCTGAAGTTCTTGCGCGGATTTCTGATGTTCTTTTTGACGGTGAGGCGCATATTGTGAGAAGCGAGAGCGACCGTTCGAATATCCATTATTATGTGAAAAAAGTTGCCTCTAAAAAGACAGCGGCTCTTGTCCTTGCAAAAACGGAAGCACGCCCTATGATTATTTTTTGCGGAACAAGAAGTCGGACTGAAGACATGGCTCAGGAACTGAACACAGCGTTTGGGCCTGAAACTGCAAGGTTTTACCACGCCGGAATGGAACGCGCGGAAAAAACGAAAATTGAGGAATGGTTTTTTAGCCAGAAAGATGCGATTTTGTGTGCGACCTGCGCTTATGGAATGGGAGTTGACAAGAAGGACATTCATACGGTAGTTCATCTGGATCCGCCGCAAACTGCGGAAGCGTACATTCAGGAAGCCGGGCGTGGCGGAAGGGACGGAAGCGTTGCGAATGCGATTCTTTTGTGGAATTTTGAAGATTCTTTAAGATTTGCGGAATTTCCAGCAGGAAGCCGAAAAGCGGCGTTGAAAAAATTTGCGGAGACGAGGAATTGCAGGCGGCAAGTTTTACTGGACGCGCTAGGAGCTGAACAGGCTGTATGCAGCGGATGTGATATTTGCCGCTCAAAGGAAATTGAAAATGCACAGAAAATAAAATCTGCTGACAGAAAAAAAATTAGCGCATTTTTCAGATGGTTTCCTGTAAAAATAAAAACCGCAGGAAAAATTGTTGACTTTCATAATATTTCAAGACAACATCTTTCATCAAAAAAATGCCTTCATGGAATGTTCCTGATGACGAAGAAATCGCATTTAAAATGATTGATTTGTGTGAAAAATATTTTACAAGGGAAAAATTTGAAAAATTTTTCGTAAACTACATGAACAGCCGGATAACTCCTTTTACAACGGTGAATGTCTGGAATCATGAAAGTTTTTGTGCGGTGCTAGAAAGTCTTTTGTCAAAACGGAAAATAGAAATCTGCAAGTGGCCGTGGAAAGGAAGATTGAAAATAAGACGGAAAAATAAAACCGGAAAAAACAGATTTTTCCGGTTTGCAAGAGTCAGGAGTTTTGTTTTTGCGCGGAAGTTTTTTCTTCGGATGCAGCAGGTTGAGCAGAATTTTCCGCATTTCCAGTCTGTTCATTAGATGCAGCAGGTGCTGGAGCCGCTGGTTTCGCAGTTTTTTTCTTCTTGGATTTTGGCGGCTTTTTCTTATAATTGCAGACAAAACAACAGAAATTCATAAAAAATATCACAATAACCGCAGTTCCGATTACATACGGATTTGTAAAAACTTGCTTTAAAATTGGCAAAAGTTCCGAGATTTTCATAATTTTTTATCGGCAAAAACAATGCAGATTTTTACAAAAAGAAAATCTTCTTATTAATTGAATTAATTTCCTGGAATTTCTATAATATTCCTATGATTGGAATTATTGATTACAACGCAGGAAATATAACAAGCGTAGAGCGAGCTTTAAAATTTCTGAACGCAAAATTTGTGCTTTCAAAAAATCCGGCCGAGCTTGAAAATTGTGAAAAAATTATTTTTCCAGGAGTCGGAGACGCCGCTTACGCGATGGAACAGCTAAAAAGAACAGGATTTGATATTTTCTTGAAAGATTTTGTGAAAAGTGGAAGAAAACTCGCGGGATTTTGCCTTGGAGCGCAGATAATTTTTGATTTTTCAGAAGAAGGCAATGTTGAATGTCTTGGACTGATTCCCGGCAAAATCAGGCATTTTAAGAAATTATGGAAAGAATCCGGTAAAAATATTGACGGCTCCTTAAAATGTCCGCACATGGGCTGGAATGATTTGACTTTCACAAACGGTGGTTCTTCGCTTTTTGAGAAAATTTCTGAACATTCAGATTTTTACTTCGTGCATTCCTACGTGATTTGCCCGGAAGATAAATCTGTAATCAAAGCGACTTGCGACTACGGAATCAAAGTCCCATCCTGCATTGAAAAAGACAACATAACGGTTTTTCAGTTTCATCCGGAAAAATCAGGCGAAAAAGGACTTCAGATTTTAAGAAATTTTGTGGGGGAAAAATCATGCTGAAAAAAAGGATTATTGTTTGTCTGGATGTAAAAGACGGAAGAACCACAAAAGGTGTAAAATTTCTGAACAATGTTGATATTGGAGATCCAGTCGAAATGGCTGCGGAATATTACCGGCAAGGTGTTGATGAGCTTGTTTTCTACGATATTATCGCATCTGCCCGTGGAAGAGGACCGATTCTTGAGCTTATCTCAAAGGTCGCGAGCCAAGTATTTATTCCTTTTTGCGTTGGCGGCGGAATCAATACAATAGAAGATATAAGACAGACAATCCTTGCAGGTGCTGAAAAAGTAAGCCTGAACAGTCCGGCTGTGAAAAATCCTGAACTCATAAAAGAAGGCGCAAAAATTTTCGGGTCGCAATGCATTGTTCTTGGAATGGATGTAAAAAAAGATCCTACAAAACCAAGCGGATATGGAACAACAATTCATGGCGGACGCGTAGAAACCGGACTGGATGCGCGCGAATGGGCAATCAAAGCAGTTGAGCTTGGCGCCGGAGAAATTGTGTTGAACTCAATGGATGCAGACGGCACAAAGAATGGCTACGATATTCAGCTTACAAAAATGATTTCAGAGGCAGTTTCTGTTCCTGTAATTGCTTCCGGTGGTGCAGGAACGCCTGAGCACATGGCGAAAGTTCTTACAGAGGGAAAAGCGGACGCCGCATTGATTGCGACAATGGTTCATTCTGGAAAATACACTGTGAATTCAATAAAAGATTCCCTGAAAAAAGATAGGATTCCTGTCCGCCTGTAACTTTTTTTATTTCGGAGGAAAAAATGACAGAATATAAACAATGGCACGAAGTTGATGGCCCGAATTTTCAATTTTTCAGCGAAAATCAGGTTTACTTTTGCCAGTGCGACTTGCATCACAAATTAAGTCTTTTTGAGCTTTTGCGGATTGTGACAGATGTGGCCGTAGAAGATTTTAATCAGCGCATGATGAGCTACGACATTCTTACGGCCAAAGGATTCGGGATTCTTGTCTCAAGGCAAGCGTTCAGGTTCCACAAAATGCCAGTCGGAAACCAGAAAATCACAATAAAGACCTGGGAGGAAAAACCTGAACCTCTTCAGTTTGTCCGCGCCTATGAAATTTTCGACTCAGAAACAAATGAAAACCTTGTAAGCGGAATTTCAACATGGCTTCTAGTTGATCTGAACAAACGCCGGCTTATGAAAATCAAGGATTTCACGTTGCGGAAAGAACCTACAATTCAAACAGAACATAACTGCCTTTCTGCTGGAAAAATTTCTATGCCTTCAGAAATGACACAGATTCTTGAACGCCCGATTTGGTATAGCGATATTGACGGAAACGGACATATGAACAATGCCCGCTACGGAGCTTTTGTGATTGATTGCCTACCACCAGAATATCAAGGAAAAGAATTTTCAGATTTCAGGATTAACTACAACAATGAAGCTGTGCAAGGCGAAAAAATCGAACTTTTCGGAAATTTCTGTGACAAAGAGAAAAAAATAACAATTGTAGGAAAACAATCCGGTTCAACTTGTTTTGAATCAGAACTTTTCTGGAAATAATTATTTTCCTTCCCGGCAAAACTTGTGCCGGGAAGGATTTTCGGACAGAATTTCAGCAAACTGAATAACGGGCACGACTTGTTTCTGTTTCAAAAACATCCACAGCCCAAAGCCAAGGTTCTTTTTTTCCTGGCATATATGAAAGATCAATATTTTCTTTTTTAACAAGCCCGATAATCTGGTCAAAAATATAAGTTGCAATCCGTTCTGCGCTTGGATTCTGCTCAAACACCGACATATCATTCAAATTCGTGTGGTCAAGATTTTTGCATACTTCGCGGAGAGCTTTTTTCAACGCTGAAAAATCCATCAGCATTCCGCCTTCGTTTAGTTTTTCACCACGGACATGCGCATAAACCTTATAATTGTGTCCATGAAGATTTTCACACTTTCCATTATAATCACGCAAAAAATGTGCCGCCGCAAAATCGGCAGTTACTCTAACTTCATACATATTCTACTCTTCTATCTCAGGAATTCTTCGTTTTAATTCAGACATAAACTGATCGCCGGTAACGCCTTCCCGAAGGCACGCAAAAAGACAATTATCACCAGCAACAGTTCCAAGAATTTCATCCATATTCATATTGTCAAGCGCGTTTGAAACTGTATTCGCATGCCCCGGAAAGGTTTTTATGACAACAATATTTCCGCTCCAATCAATGCTGACATATCCGCGTAAAAAATCTTGAACATAAATCATCTCTGATTCTTGACGTTCATCATCGCCCGGCAGAGTATAAACATAACCAGTATTGCCGTCAGCAATTTTTCCGACTTTCAGAAGTTTCAGATCGCGGGAAAGAGTCGCCTGAGTAACCTCAAAACCTTCTTTCTCAAGATAGGCAAGAAGTGAATCCTGACTTTCAATGCGGTAATTTTTTATGAGTTTTCTGATTGTTTTTAACCGACTAAGACGTTCCTTCACATTTGCCTCTTTTTATCAGCGTATATTTATACAATATTATAAATAAATATTCATATTAACGCAATGACAGCAAATATACCAGAAATCATAATTTTATCCGCCAGCTGCCTACAGAATCAGTAAAAACTTGCCTTTAGCACAATAAGCTGAAATCTTGAGAAAAGCAAATTTAATCTCGCAAATTCGACCTCGTCTTTTTGATAAAGAAAATCCGCCTCCGAAAGCCTTCCTGCCAACATAAGCCGCTTATAAGATTCCACGCGTTTTTCTTCAAGAGCCAAGGAATCTTCCATTGAGCGGACAGATTCTTCATATAATTTCAACGAAGCTATCCTGTTTTTGCTTGAATATTCCTGACGCTTAAGAATTTTTGCCTTTTCAAGTTGATATAATTTATCAGTCAATGCATATTTATTCATTTCGGAAATATTCAAGACATCAGGAAAACATGGAATTTTCATCCCGACACTGAACGACCAGTCGGCATTTTTTAAAGAAGGAAAATCGTCCTGCGCATATCCAGTTGAAACAGAAAAAGCTGCCGACAAAAAACTTAACGAAGATTTGTAGGAAACTGCATTTTTCAGACGCTCCGTTTCAACCTGAAGATATTCGGCTTCATCCGCGGAAAAAGTTTCTTTTCTGGCGGCGAACAATTCTTCACAAAATTCAACAAAATTTTCAAAGGAAATTTCTTCACCTGGAAGAATTCCTCCAAGCTCAAAAATTTTTTGCTCAGATGAAACAAGCGAAACTCTGCAATTTTGCAGCCCGTTGATTAAATCCCGATATTTTGAAAACTGTTCATTCAGTTCAATGCTGGTGATTTTTCCCAGCGCAAAAAGTTTTTCGTAATCCTGATTGAGTTTCTCGTAAAAAGCAAGCCGTTTTTTATTCAGAAAAATCAAATTTCGATAATAAAGCACATTTCCGGTCGCAGAAATAAAATCCTTGGTTCCTGCTGAAACTGCGTTGGAAAAATTCAAGGTTGCAAGATAATTTTTTTTGCGGTAATAATTTTTTGCAAAATCATTGAATGTCCCAAAAACAGTCTTGTTGAATGAGAGCGGCATCTTCAACGATAATGAATGAGAAAAAGAATTTGCCATGGCAAATTCACTCTCACTGAAAAGCAAATTATATCCAGTTTCACAAGAAATTGAAGCCAGCGACGGCAATTCCTGGGAAAAACTGATAACCGGAGAAGCAAAAACGCTTTTCCAGCCATCAGTCATATCGCCTGAAATATTTCCGTCTGCATTAAAATACATTTTCGGCACATAAAAATTTTTATATTTTTTTGCATCAAGCGACACAATAGCCTGATTAAGCTTGGCAATCTGAAAAAAATTCAAATCGAAAAACGAAAATTCCTCAAGAGAAAGTCCAGAAACAAAAAATACACTGAAAAAACTTGTAAACAAAAAAAAGATTTTTTTCATACTGTAAAATCCAATTTTTTCAAAAGAAAATATAATAATGTCTGATTTTCCAGAACAATCCGTGCATTCACTTCAAAACCGGGTTTTATCTGATAACACAAACCTCTTTTATCTTTTAATTCCATTGAATCTGCCGAAGCATAAACAGTAAAATACAGAAATCCTGAATCAGAAACTTCAGAATCGGGCTGAATCACACTCAATTCGCCATTAATTCCCTTGAATTCAGAATATGGAAAAGCCGGAAACCTGAGCTTTACCTGCTGTCCTTTTTCCAATTTTCCCATACTTTCCGCCGGAACATGAAGTTCAATCCTGCAATTCTTATCCGCTGAAGGAACAATATTCAAAACTTGCTGATCAGCAAAAAGATAATCTCCCACATTCAACGAAGATTTTTCCTGGACAAAACCATCCACCGGAGAAATCAACACAAGATTTTTCAGCGCTTCTTTAACCTGTACAGCTTGTTTTTGTAATTCCTCTTTTTCAAGTTTCAACGCATCTATTTCCTGTTTCACCGAGCTATAAAAATCCGCACAAAACTGCTCATATTCCATGACCGCAATCGAATATTCGTATCGCTTTTTTTCAATTTCACTGGCAGTCGTCGAACTTTCAGGAAGCCCCATTTCCTCAGAAAGCAACTCCTTTGTCCTATGGCTTCTCGCATTCAAAAGTTTTCTTTCCGCAACAAAAGACTCGAATCTAGCCCGAACAGTGCTATTATCCGTTTCTATTTTTTCAAGATTATTTTCATATCCATCCAAAAGAACGCTCAATCCCTTCAATTTCCCAAAATTTTCCTTAAGCTGAAGTTCAACAGATTTTTTCTGGGCCAAAAGACTGTCGCTTTTTATAGAAAGCAATTTATCTCCCGACTTTACAAAATCTCCGGGTTTATAAAAAAGAAATTCAATTTCTCCGGAAGTAATATTGCTGACTGTAGAAATATTCATAACAGGCCTTACAATTCCATCCGCTTTTACAACATCATCAATTTTCCCAAAACAGACAAAACATGCAATTCCGGCAATAATTCCACATACAATCCAGATAACAGAATGAAGATACCACGGCTCTTCCCTACAAAGAACCTGACTCATATCATCCAGCATATAATCCGGGTAAACAACAAATCTTCTCATAAACTAAAAACCTCTGACCTAAATCTCATTCTGGGCTGTCCACATCTGATGATATTTGCCTTTCCGCGCAAGCAGTTCCTCGTGATTTCCAGACTCAACAATAGAACCATTATCAAAAACAAATATTTTTCCACAATTTTTAATGGTAGAAAGCCTATGCGCCACTATGATCATAGTGCATTCAGCACAACATTTATCAATTGTATTCATAATTCCACGTTCTGAAATACTATCCAAACTAGCCGTCGCCTCATCCAAAATCATCAGTTTCGGTTTTCGAAGAAGAACCCGCGCAAGTGCAATCCGCTGACGTTCTCCACCAGACAACGAAGCTCCCCGTTCACCAACCGTAGTCTTGTATCTGTAATCCAACCTTGAAATAAACTCGTGTGCCTGAGCTTCTTTTGCCGCCTGAACAATTTCCGCCATCGAATATCCTCCGTTTCCCCATTGAATATTCTCCGCAACAGAACCACTGAACAACAACGACTCCTGCGGTACGTAGCCAATACAATTCCGATAAGAAGCTGTATCAACATCCGACAAGTCAAAACCATCAACAGAAATATTTCCCGAATCAATCTGATAAAATTTCATAAGAAGTTTTGTCATTGTAGATTTTCCAGAGCCGCTTGCACCAACAAAAGCCACATGTTCTCCAGCCTTGATATTTAGGCTCACATCTTTCAACGCAGTTCCGCGTGTTCCATACGAAAAAGAAATCTTATCAACGCAAATATCGCCTTTTATCGTGTCAATCTTTGTCAATTCAGTTTCATTTTCGCTTTCCTCGGGCATATCAAGAACTTCACTCAACCTGTCAGAAGCAATAACCGCCTGCTGAATGCTTTCCTGCAAAGTCAAAAGCCGCGCCAAAGGACCAAGAAAATATCCTGACAAAGTCACAAATGATATAAGTTGCCCCAAAGACATCGAACCCTTAAAAATCAGAAGGCTTCCAATCCAATAAATCGCCAGAGTACCGGCACTTGAAACAAGATTCTGAAGCGCATTCTCGCAATTCGCCATTGTTCCCAAAGAAATACTTTTCCTGACACAAGTTGAAAGTTTTTCCTCCAATCTCCTCGAAGCTTCTTTTTCCGCCGCCAGCGCCTTTACAGTTCCAATTCCATTAACGCTTTCCACAAGCACAGCCTGCTTTTCCGCCTCAAGAACAGACTGAAGTTTCAGTTTTTTTCTGAAAGGTTTTACAAAAAGCCAGACAATAACCGCAGACACAACAACAGGAATCATTGAAACCCATAAAAGTTCCGCACCAAAGGCAAACAAAAAAATTCCGCCAAAAATCAGCATACAAGAATCAATCACTACCGACAAAGTCATGCTAGAAATTGTCTGCCTAACCGTAACCGTATCGCCAATCCGCGAAATAATTTCCCCAGTCTTTCGGCTCGTAAAAAAATTCATAGGAAGATGAAGAATATGGCTGAAATAATCGTTCACTAAAACCAAATCAATCTTGTTGCTAAGAAAATTCATAAGCTGATTTCTTGAAAATTCCGTAAGCACCTGAAACAAAATCACAAAAAGATATGCAAACGAGCACAATGCAAGCGTATTCTTCAGTCCGGAATACAGAACATCATCTATCAGAAATCTGAAATAAAACGCGGAAGCAGCACCAAGAAAACTTAAGAGCAAACCGGCAACAAAACATTCGATAATACTTTTTTTATGAGGATTAAGAAGATATGCAAATCTTGCCAATAAACCTTTAGTTTCCTTAGTGCGTTGAAATTTCTGTTCTGGCTCAACAATAAAATAAACGCCGCTCCATTTCTTGCAGAACGAATTCCAATCAACGCAGTTTATTCCATCATCAGGATCCGCCACAATGACTTTATTTCCTTTTCTGCCATAGACAACCACATAATGATCAATGACGTCTTTTTTCACATGACATATAACCGGAAACGGAACATTCTCCAGCTTCTTCTCATTGCTAAGAATCCCACGGCAAGACATTCCCAACGCAGCAGCACCTTTAACAAGCCCGAATCCACTTGTACCAAAACAATCCGTTCCTGAAAAATACCTTATCCTGCTTATCGAAATTCTCTTTCCATAATATTTAGCAATACTCGCAAGACAAGCTGCTCCACAATCAGTCTCATCATGTTGTTTTACCAGAACATACTTTTTCATAAATCAAAACCTAAAACTTAAAACGATGAGTAGGAGCAAACGGTAAAGCACAAACAAAACCGTCCGAGCTCTTAGCAGAAAGCTTTCCATAATCAAACCGAGTTGATGTCGCTCCACCGCTGCTGGAAGAACTGTAGCTTATGCGATTTGAAGTGCAACCGCTAGCCGCGCTGTAACTTCCACTGGAATAATAACGACCAGACGCAGAACTTCCAGAAGAACTTGAACTTCCTCCAGAAGAGCCGCTATATCCTCTTCCGGAACCTCCGCCGCTAGAACCGCCATAGCCACCATTAATCTTCAAAAGATCGTTTTTTGTCAGCTCATCGTGCTGCTTAAGCAATGATTTCATTCAAAACCTCCTTAATGTCAGAATGATTTCTATAAACAACTGAATCATAAGAAACAGTTTGTTTTAAATTTTCAACGCCAGAACCAGAATTCATCTTACATTTCCAGCCAGACTGATTTATTTCCGTCCAGTCTTTTTCACTTTCCATCTGAAAAGTCTGCCAGTTCCGTGGCTTCCCTGTCTTATACAGAATCTGCACAGATTCTCTTGCCACACGCTCCAGCTCCATCAGAAAACTGCAAGGATTCAAAACAGATTCCCAAGCTCCGCAGACAATCGCAGAATCAAAACTTCCGTCCGCAAACGGCAGACATTCCGGGCGAACAACAACTCCATCATCAGATTCTTCCAGCACAGAAACAAACTTGAAATTCTCCGGGAAAATATCATCTTCCGGCACAAAATTTCCTGTAAGCACAAGAGTCTTTTTCTGTTTTCCAGAATCCGGCAAAGCCCCATAAACGCAGGAGAACGCGACTCGTTCCTCCTCCGCAGCATAGATTTTTTCCACATCATTTGATTTTTTGTACGCAGAGACAATCTTTCGCTGATTTTTCTCGTAGGCAATATTTATAAATGGAATCCTTCCCTGCGCAATAAGCCTATAGAAATAAAGATGAGATTTTACACAACGCTTCCAAGTCCAGATTCTTGCAGTCCTCATGGCATTTTCACGGAGCAAATCCAGTTTGGGCAAATCCAGAATCGCATTCCTGAGCACAGAAACCATTTCGTAGGCATTTCCGGGCAAACCGATGCAGTTACGTCCAGGCTCCGCATATTCATCCATTCCAAGACCTGTTGTAACCAGCAAAAGAGCACCGGATGCCATAGCCTCAAGCCCTGTAAGCCCGAAAGGCTCGTAATGGCTCGGCATAACAACAATATCCGCATTCGCATACGCCTCAAAAAGCTCATTTCCTTCAATGAATTCAGGCTTATTAAACAAAGAAAGATCCATTCCAACATCAATTTGACCGCGCCCATAAAGGCAATATTCCACAGAATTCCGTCTTTTAAATTGAGGGCCAAGCTGGTTCACCGCATAAATAAAATCATTCACGCCTTTCTGGACATTTTCAAACCGCCCAAAGTAGCACACGCGGATTTTTCCATCATTGCGTAAATTCCTGTGAAATTTTTCAGTCCGAAGCCCAAGAGGAAGCACAACCGCTGATTTTAAATTTCCAGCGTGCTTTTCAACGCATTTTGCAGAAAATTCAGAGTAAGCCGCAACAACCGCGCTGTTTTCAATAGCGCAACGTTCAACTTTAACTTCCTGAAAATACAAATCATCAAGATAACTTGAAGCAATCAAATCCGTAAAAATCAAATGAGAAGAATAAAAGACATTTTTTTCAAACCTGAATGGCATATAGGTCTGCCGGTCATTGCAGTGAATAACTTCAGGTTTAAAAGATTGAAGGAGCGGCTCCAGCTGTTTTCTAAGGCTCGCCGCAGATTCCAAAATTCTGGCCTCAGGCGTGAATGCGTCAAAAATCTGTTCAGGCGCAAAAACGTAATCAACATTTTCATCAGGAAGCGGAATTCTTCCATCTGAAAGATGAAAATAAACGCATTTTACATCGCAATATTTTCTTAGTTCCCGAACATATTCCCGGGTAAAAGTTCCAAGCCCGCCAAAAAGATAACCTGGATGCTCGGAAGTTACAAATAGGACTCTCATTTTTTAACCTCTGCATATTTAACGCAAAAAAAAGTCAAAAAATGAAATGAATCACAAAAAAAATTGAAAAAATTTTCTAAATTTATTCTGAATGTCGTTTTTTTTGATTTAGAAAAAAAATTGAACAAGCTATCAGAAAAAAATTAATATTCAAGCAATTTCACTCACATGCTCATTCCGACTGAAATTACAAATTTAAAGAAATTCTGGTTCACATTGTAAGAAAAACCCATGTTCATCGCAGGAAATGCAATCTGTTTCATGTAAAGTTTCAAGCCTGCGCCTGGTCCGTGGCAATAAACAAAATTTCCATCGGAATCTTCAGCGATTGCACCTTCATAAGTTTCGTAAAAAGTTACAGTTGCTATTTTATGCCGAAAAAGAGCTTCCTCCATAGAAATCATCGCGCTGGCAATCCGTTCTGTCTTAAAATTTGAATTCATTATTGAACATCCAGCATCTCCTCTGTCAGCCTGAAGCATAACGTTTTTTCCAGATTCAATCGTTCCAGCCGCATTAAAAATCAGCCTGTTCCGTTTTGCAACCGGAATCTGATAATTCGCCCTGAACGAAATTCCTTCAATTATTTTCCAATCTGTTGAATAACCGGCAGAATATTCAAATGACGCTCCGTTTCCAATCAGATACCAACCGTTCCAGCTGACATTCTGAAAATTCAACGCGCTGGAAACAGTCCACTGATGATAATCATCCATATCGTCCTTGTAAAAATGACCGTAAAAATATTCCGCGCCGGCGGAAAGCGAAAAATATTTATTCATTTTCTCTGTAAAATTAAACCGTTCCCGGAAATTTATCGAGTCAAATTTCAAAAGATTATTGTCATCAAAATCTGTGATTTCATTTTCTTTGTGCGAAAAATTTGTAAAAGTCCCGAATCCAGGATGCTTTATATCGCCGGCTGGCTTTGAAAACATCAGGAGCCCCATCTGCATATTTTTTGAAAAAACACCACCGGCAATCAGATTATTTTTCCTGCCGAACGCATTCATATTCATCAGCATAAAACCGCCCATAAATCCATCGCTTGAATAGGACGCAAACGGCAGAGGCAAAAAAGTAATTTTTTCTTTTAAATTGACGTTTAAAATCACGCCGGAATTTTCATTTTGGCCAGATTCCTCAAGCTCCCCGGAATTTCCTATATTTTCAAGATTCAAGCTGATTTCAGAAAAAAGACCTTCCGCCTGCAAAATAGTTTCAATCTCATTAAAATCAAGTTCTTCGCTATCCTTGCCAACAAAATCCTTTAAAAGATTCTGCATGTACGATTCTTTTGTTTTTTTTAGACCTCTAAATTTTATAGAAGAAACTGGCTCTGAAAACAAAAATTTTCCAGACAAACAAAATGCGCAAAAAAACAATAAAAACTTTTTCATAAATGCATTATAGCGTTTTTTTATTTATTGTGCATTTTTTTGTTTAATTATATTATTCATAATAATTAACAGCTATGAAATCAGAAATTCAAATTACAAACGGCTCGCTCGTAAAAAATATTTTTCTCTTCAGTATTCCGCTGGTTTTCACGAATATCCTGCAGATTCTTTTTAACATGGCAGATTCTTCTGTTGTCGGAAGATTTGCGGGTGCTTTGGCACTTGGCGCAGTCGGCTCAGACGGTCAGCTTTGTTTTCTTTGCTCAGGACTTTTGATTGGAATCGGTGGCGGCGTAAATGTTCTTGTAGCTTTTTACATCGGTCAAAACAACAAAAAAGAATTGAACGATATGATTCACACAGCGGCAGTATTTTGCCTTATTGCAGGTCTTGCGATAATGATTATCGGCTGGATTTCTGCTCCGCTTGTCTTAAAGGCAATGAAGACAAAACCAGAACTACTGCAGGACGCATTGCTTTACTTTAGAATTTATCTTATTTCCATGCCGGCGATGGCTTTATACAATTTTGGAAACGCAGTCTTAAGCGCCCACGGAAACACAAAACTTCCGCTGATTTTCTTGGCACTCGCAGGAATTGCAAATGTTTTTCTGGATTTGCTTCTAGTAATCGTCTTTAAGATGAGCGTTGCAGGCGTTGCTATCGCTACAGTTGTTGCCCAGTTTATCTCGTGTTTTCTTACCGTCCGGGCAACTTTCAAGGATATGGGAAATGTCCATTTTGACAAGAAGAATTTAAAGCTTAACATCCACAAGACAATGCAGCTTGTAAAAATAGGAATTCCAGCCGGACTTCAGAATGTTGTTTTTGCGGTGGCAAATCTTTTCATTCAGGCCGGCGTAAATTCTTTCGATGCGCTTATGGTTGCCGGAAACGCAGCCACTATGAATGGCGATAATCTTGTCTACAATATAATGGCGGCATTTTATACGGCAGAGGCGACTTTCATAGGTCAAAATTATGGCGCGCGCAAAAAATCAAGAATCCTAAAATCCTATTTTGTAGGAGTTGGTTACGCCGCAATAGTCGGAATTATCATGGGAATTGTCCTTTACGTATTTGGACCACAATTTCTTGGACTTTTTACAACAGACAGCACAGTTGTTGACTATGCAATGAAAAAATTCAGGATAATGACGTTCAGTTTTGGAATTTCTGCGTTTATGGACGGAACAATCGCCGCAAACCGAGGACTTGGAAAAACCTTGATTCCTTCTGTCTTTGTATTTATTGGCTCGTGTTTTTTCCGCGTGCTTTGGATTTACACAATTTTCGCGTACTTCCGCACAATCGAAAGCCTTTTCTTGCTTTATCCGGTAAGCTGGTTTGTCACTGCAATTTTTGAAATAATCTACTTTGTAATAACATACAGAAAAGAAACAAAAAATTTGTAAAACTTTAAAATATCGTGCTATCATAAACAAAGAGGTTTTCTATGAGTGATATTGTTTATATGAGCAACGATGAAGTTGTAAAAGCGCTGCAAGAAATCAAGACGTACACGAACAGAAATTCAATAGAAGCAATTGATTATGCTATTGAAATTTTTCAAAAATTCGAAGAAGCGGGAATCAAAGTTCCTATGGAAGTCGATTTCAAGAAACTAGCTTCAGCATTGGAGAAAAAATAATGGTCGGTACATTTTGGTCTTTATTACCTGCAATTATCGCCATTGCGCTGGCGTTAATAACAAAAGAAGTTTATTCTTCACTTTTTATCGGTATTGTAATTGGCGGAATTTTCTATGCAATCGATGCAGCTTCAGGATTTCCAGGATTTTTGACACACGTATTCAATGACGGATTAATCTCCTCTGTCTCGGATTCATACAATGTAGGAATTCTAGTATTTCTTGTAATTCTAGGCGTAATGGTTGCCATGATGAACAAAGCCGGCGGCTCAAACGCTTTTGGAGAATGGGCAAAAAAGCACATAAAAACAAAAGTCGGCGCGCAAGTGGCAACAATCTGCCTTGGAATAATGATTTTTATTGACGATTATTTCAACTGCCTTACGGTTGGCTCTGTAATGCGTCCAATAACAGACAGACATAAAGTTTCCCGCGAAAAACTAGCTTATCTTATAGATGCTACGGCGGCTCCAGTCTGCATCATCGCTCCGATTTCATCATGGGCAGCGGCAGTTTCTGGCTTTGTAACCGAAGGAGAAAACGGACTTGCCCTATTTATAAAAGCAATTCCATTCAACTTTTATGCACTTTTTACCATTGTAATGATGTTTGCAATGGTTTTGATGAAAATTGAATATGGTTCAATGGCAAAATACGAAAATGCGCTGCAAGCATTGGATTCAGATTCAAACGAAGATGAAAATAAAATCATAGGAAAAGGCACTGTTCTTGACCTGATTATTCCGATTGCAGTGCTGATTATTTCCTGCACAATAGGAATGATTTATTCTGGCGGATTCTTTACAAAGCTTGTTGAATCAGACGGTCAGATGGTCGCAAACGAAACATATCTTAATTTTATTGAATCTTTTGCAAATTCTGATGCTTCAGTAGGTCTTGTCCTAGGTTCATTCGCAGCATTGATTCTTACAGTAATCCTTTACACTGTAAGAAGAACCCTTAAATTCACCGACTGCATGAGCTGTATTCCAGACGGATTCAAGGCAATGGTTCCGGCAATCCTGATTCTTTGTTTAGCCTGGACATTAAAATCAATGACAGATTCCCTTGGCGCAAAAGACTTTGTTGCAAGTGTTGTAAGCGGAAGCGCATCATCCTTAATGAACTTTTTGCCTGCAATAATTTTTGTGATTGCGTCATTCCTTGCATTTGCAACAGGTACTTCATGGGGAACATTCGGAATATTGATTCCAATCTGCATCGCAGTATTCCCTGAAGCATCAAATCCGCTAAGAATCATCTCAATTTCTGCATGTATGGCAGGAGCTGTATGTGGCGACCATATATCACCGATTTCAGATACAACAATCATGGCAAGCGCAGGAGCTCAATGTAACCATGTAAAACATGTTTCTTCCCAACTTCCATACGCACTTTCATGCGCCGGAATATCGTTCATAACGTATATTTTCGCAGGATTTGTAAAAAATGCGCCATTATCGTTTGCATTCGGATTTATTGCAACAATCGGATTTCTGCTTGTTGTAAAAAAACTGCAAAAAAGTTCAACACAGAAATAAAAAAAGCCGGCAATCAGAAGCAATCAAAACTTCAAGTGCCGGCCGTAAAAGCCACAGAAAACACTGGATTTTCCAGGATTTTTCTGTGGCTTTTTAATATAACTTATTTATTCAAATATTCAACAACAAGTTCGCCCATCTTCTTTGTGCCAACAAGTTTTCCGGCTGCTTTTACTTCTGCAATATGAGATCCGGCAATATCACCAGTTCGCCAACCGTCATCAAGAACAGCGTTTACTGCATTTTCAATAGCCTTTGCCTCTGTTTCAAGCTTAAAACTGTAGCGTAAAAGCATAGCTGCAGAAAGAATTGTAGCCAACGGATTAGCCAAATCTTTTCCTGCAATGTCCGGCGCAGAACCGTGGATTGGCTCATACAGACCAGGACCAGTTCCATCTCCAAGAGAAGCGGAAGCCAGCATACCAATTGAACCTGTAATCTGGCTAGCTTCATCAGACATAATGTCGCCAAACATATTGCTTGTTGCGATTACGTCAAACTGCTTTGGATTTCTGACAAGCTGCATAGAAGCATTATCAATATACAAATATGAAAGTTCAACTTCCGGGTAATCCTTTTTAATATCTTCTGTAACGCGACGCCACAACTGTGAAGAATTCAAGATATTAGCCTTGTCAACAACGCAAAGCTTCTTTCTGCGGCTCATAGCGTATTCAAATCCCATTCGGACAATTCGTTCAATTTCCGGACGTGTATATTTTTCTGTATCCCAGGCAGTATTTCCATCCGCAGAAGTTCCTCGTTCACCAAAATAAATACCACCAGTCAATTCGCGAACGATAAGAATATCAAGACCATCGCCAACAATCTCATCTTTTAAAGGACAAGCGTCTTTCAACTGCTTCCACATTACAGCAGGACGAAGATTTGCAAAAACTTTCATTCCACCGCGAAGACCAAGCAGAGCTTTTTCAGGTCGGATTTCAGAAGGCAAGTTGTCCCACTTTGGACCACCAACAGCACCGAGCAAAGCCGCATCAGATTTCAAGCAAATATCAAGCTGCTCCTGCGGAAGCGGTTTTCCAAATTTATCAATTGCAGAGCCACCAGCCAAAACGTTAGTGTAATTCCACTTATGGCCATATTTTTTTGCAACGGCATCAAGCACATTTACAGCTTCTGCCACAACATCAGGACCAATTCCGTCCCCTGGAATCAAAGCAATAGTCTTTTCCATTTATATACCTCTAATTTTTTTTTAAATTATTTTCCAAACATAAACAGTTTAATGAATTGCATTGCGAGTTTCAATTAAATCATAAAACCATGAAACTTGCCGGAAAATTCTAACGTCCTAAATGCTTTTCAATGTCATTTATAAGTTTGTATTCAAAAGAATCGCAAAGCGCAAGCCAGCTGGCTTCCATAACATCGCAGCTTACACCAACTGTAGTCCACGTGTTTTTTCCGTCGCTTGATTCAATCAGAACGCGTACTTTCGAAGCAGTTGCGCTTTTTCCGTCCAAAACACGAACTTTATAATCCGTAAGCCGAATCTGATTTACAGCAGGATAAAAACGGCTCAAAGCTTTTCGCAAAGCAATGTCCAGCGCATTTACCGGACCGTCTCCCTCACCGGCAGTAACTTCAATTTGTCCCTCAACCTCAACTTTAATCTGAGCGCAGGCACAGACTCCTTCCTCCGGACGTGGGTTCACGCCATTCGTCTGGTAATAATGCAGCGTAAAAAACGGCTTGTAGCGGCCAATAACTTTTCGCGCAAGAAGCTCAAAGGAACCGTCTGCACCTTCAAACTGATAACCTTCAAATTCAAGTTCTTTCATTTTTGCAACAAGCTCTGCAACCTGCGGTGAAGATTTTGTGATTGTCGGGTCAATCTTCTGGATTTTCTCAATGATTGTGGAACGACCGGCAACTTCACTCATAAGGAAAACACGCTCGTTTCCGACTGAATCCGGGGAAATATGCTCGTATGCCTCTGGATTTTTCAAAACCGCGTCAATGTGCATTCCAGCCTTGTGGCTGAACGCCGAACCGCCAACAAAAGGAAGCTGCGGATTCAGCGTAATATTTGTGATTTCCGCAACACGCTTTGCAATTGAAGTAAGTTTTTTAATTTTTTCATCTTCAATACACTTATAGCCAAGTTTTAACTGCAAATCTGGAATAATACAGCTAAGGTTTGCGTTTCCAGTGCGCTCACCAAAACCAAGAAAAGTGCCCTGAACGTGCCGCGCGCCAGATTCCACTGCAATCAAACTGTTTGCAACCGCAAGACCACAGTCGTTATGCGTATGGATTCCAATTTTCGCGCGTCCACCAATTCTTTCAACAGCGGCTTTTACGGCTTTTTCACAGTCTTTAAGCATACAGCCGCCTTTAGTCTCACACAGAGCCAAAGTTTCCGCACCGCCTTCCACAGCGGCTTCCAAAGATTTCAGCGCATATTCCGAGTCATCCTGAAATCCTGTAAAAAAATGTTCCGCATCATATACAACATGCTTTCCCTGTTCTTTCAGAAAAGCACAAGTATCACGAATCATTGCAAGATTTTCTTCAAGCGAAGTTTTTATAATATCCGTAACCTGAAAAGTCCAGCTTTTTCCAAAAATAACAACATATTCTGTTCCAGCCGCAAGCAGACTCTGAAGATTTACATCCTCCGCACATTTTATGTCTTTTCTGCGAGTAGAACCAAATGCGGCAAGTTTTGCAGTCTTAAGATGGATTTTTTTCATTTCCTGGAAGAATTCCATATCTTTTGGATTAGAGCCAGGATTTCCAGCTTCAATCAACGTAATTCCAAGCTCATCAAGTGCCTGACAAATGTGAATTTTATCCTGAACCGAAAAACTAATACCTTCACCCTGAGCTCCATCGCGCAAAGTGCTGTCCAGAATTTCTACTTTCATATCTGCCATAAAAAACTCCTATGCAAAACACAAAATTTGATGTTCAAATTAGCTCTAAAAAAATAATTCCTAGAGATTTCTTTATTATATTAAAAACACAAAAACAATGCTATAATAAATGGAAGGACACAAAAATGATTATTGATTCGCATGTTCACTTTGGTAGCAGTCTTGGTTTTTCCATGCCTCAAAAAGATGTTCTTACAGCAATGGAAAAATATAATATCAGCAAGGCAATCGTTTCCAATGTTTCTGCGGTGGAAGTTGATACGGAACACAATCCATTGCCAGAAAATGAGCAGATTCCTATGCTTCAGACCGCAAAAGACACAATAGATTTCGCAAAGGCAAATCCGGGAACAATTTTTGCGGCTATCTGGGTAAAACCGCGCCTTGAGCAACCATCTGCAGAACTTGAATACCTTTTAAAGATTCATCCGCAGTTTGTAAAAGCCATAAAAATCCATCCGTTTTATTCTGCGCTTTCTTTTGACAGTCCCCAGATTGAACCTTACATTGAACTTGCGGAGCTTCTTGAGCTTCCGGTAATCGTGCACACTGCAAACGACGGTTTTTCTGAATGCAAAAAAGTCTATAATATGGCAAAAAAATATCCGTATACAAAATTCGTCATGGCTCATCTTGAACTTGGAACAAACAATGACGAGGCAATTGATTTATG
>DLKK01000002.1:11662-12429 GCA_002478955.1 Treponema sp. UBA7590 | reverse complement strand
ATCTTTTTGGTGATACAGCCTGGGTTCCTTTTGAGAAAGCCATAAAATTCGTAAAAACTGCCGGCAGCGAAAAACTTATGTTCGGTTCAGATATGCCGATTGATGGCGTGGACACTTACTCAAAAAACAAGTCAGGACAGCGCTCAATGTATCAGGATTATTTCCATGAGCTTGCAAAACGAATTCCAACATCTTCTTTTGAAAACATAATGTGGAAAAACGCAGAAAATTTCTACAAGCTGTAGGATAATTTTTTGCGCAAAAAAACTGAAAATAAATTATTTCTTCCAGCCGTCATATTTTTCGCACTCAAGAATTCTCTGGGCATTTTTCACCCTTTCTTCCGAAGGGCTCGGCGTATCTTTAAGGACGTAATCAATTCCCAAATCCTTGTATTTTATTGCGCCCAATCCATGATAAGGCAAAATCTCGACCCGCTGAACATTATGCAAAGTCCTGATAAAATCCCGGGTTTCTGTCAGATATTCATCGTTGTCTGTAATTCCTGGAGTCAGAACATGACGAATCCAGATCGGCTTTTTTATTTCATCAAGATAATAGAACATATCCTTGATATTTTTTCCGGTGTGCCCCGTAAGTTTCACGTGCTCTTCCTCGTTTATATGCTTTATATCCATCAAAAGAAGATCTGTAACATCCATCAGCTTCTGGAAGGTCTCAAACCACTTGCCTTCACGCGTGAACGGCGCACCGGAAGTGTCAATGCAGGTGTTCACATTTTTCTCCTTGGCAAGCGTAAAAAGTTT
>DLKK01000002.1:11051-11610 GCA_002478955.1 Treponema sp. UBA7590 | reverse complement strand
CCCCGCCACTCACAGTTATTCCGCCTTTTTTGCCCCAATACGCACGACAAGAAAGGGCTTCTTTTAACAAATCCTCTGCAGACCACAAAGTTCCACCTTTTTTCATGTCCCAGGTATCAGGATTATGGCAGAATTTACAGCGCATCGGGCAACCGCTGAAAAATATGATAAACCTTGAACCAGGACCATCCGCACAGCCAAAACTTTCCAACTGATGAACATAACCTTGCATAAAAAACTCCAAAAAGATTCTCAATAAGACTTAGATGCCATTATCATACTAAAAAATACAAACAAAAAAAGCAGAATTCAAGAAATTCTATAAAAAATCCGCAGAATTATCCTAAAAACCAAGAAGCTTTTTTTTCAGTGTGACAAATTCCTGTTGGGTAATTGCGCCAATATCCAAAAGTTTTTTATATTTCAGGATTTTGTCAGCAATATCGTCTTCAGAATTTTCCGTTCCAGAAGAAAAAGCATCGTTTTTTGCTTCAGTTTTCTCCAAAATTTTATTTATGCAAAGATACAAATCATTTCTTTCAAGAGAAGTTTCAAAATC
>DLKK01000002.1:3597-11032 GCA_002478955.1 Treponema sp. UBA7590 | reverse complement strand
GGGCCTTCTGAAAAACGAAAAGTAAAATCTGAGAACAAATCCATCCGGCCTGTAAAATCTGTCTGCAATCGTTCTGTTTTTCCAGGTTCGATTCTTTGATTTCCAAGAAACTCTTCTTTTCCGCTGCGCTTTCTTTTTCCGTTCACGCTTACAGTCAGGATTATGTCAGTTCTGTTTGAAATTTTTATATTATCTTCAAAATCACCTTTTTCTCGGATTACAAAAACGCTTCCATCATCCAAAATCTGACCTGATTCCGCGAATAAAAATCCACAAGCCACAAAAAAGGCTGCAAACAACACATTTTTTTTCATCATTTTTAAATCTCCGTAAAAAACTGTCTCAAATGCTAAAAGAAAAAGCTCACACCGACTTTAGGAACGACTCCAATTCCGCCGGCACAAAAAAATCCATAGCTTTCATCAAAATTATCGCCTTCAATGTTAACTGAACCAGTAGCCGGAAGATTTGTAAAGAAATCCAAAGAGGCATTGATTCCAAACGTATCTGTAAAACGATAGATTGCAACAACATCCGCTCCCAGTTTTATGTTAAAAAATGTAGCCTTATAGTCAACGTATGATTCCGTAAGTTTCAAAGACCTGAAACCAAATCCAAAAAATCCATGAAAAGCAAGAAGAAAATTATTTGTATTCACAGGAAGGCCGCCCCATCCCAATTTCAGCCCAAGATCGAGCCCCTCAAAATTGTCGTCAACAAGATTTTCAATCTTTGTAGACGTAAAACCTACATTCGCACCAAACACAAAGGAAAAACCATTCTCATTTATTGTCATCATAGAATAATCAAAATCAAATGATGTTGATTTTTCGTCCAAATCTTTCTTGAATTTTTCATCGTCAAAATCCAGTTCCCTTGAATCCACAGGAACACTGAAATCAAGATTCTGAACTGTTTCCTTTGCAAATGCTCCCGCCGAAAGAACAACTGCAAAACAAGCAAATGATAAAAACTTTCTCATAGAAAAACTCCTTTCGATATAAATCCTTTTTTTAATTGTCTGAATATCGAATTTTATAGATTTACCATAAAAATTTACATTTAAATTATACATTAAAACAAGAATAACACAATTTAAAAAGAAAAACGCCCCTTGCATTCAGAGCAAGGGGCGTTCGTACCTTAATCAAAAGATTAAAGGATTTTCAACCTGAAACTAAAGAGAAGCGTGGCAAGTACGAGCAATAACATCGTCCTGCTGTTCTTTTGTAAGGTTGATAAAGCGTACAGCATAACCAGAAACGCGAACTGTAAAGTTAGCATATTCAGGTTTTTCTGGATGAGCCTGACAATCCTTCAATTTTTCAACGCCAAATACGTTTACGTTCAAGTGATGAGCACCAGCGTGGCCAGATTCTGGACCAACATCAAAGTATCCGTCAAGAACGTTTACAAGGTTCTCGATTCTTTCATCCTCGTTGTGACCAAGAGCACTTGGGTTGATTGTCTGAGTATTAGAAATACCATCCAAAGCATATTCATAAGGAAGCTTAGCAACAGAGTTCAAAGACTTGATAAGACCTTTTGTTTCTGCACCGTAAGATGGGTTAGCACCTGGTGAGAATGGAGCTCCAGCCGGGCGTCCGTTTGGAAGAGCACCTGTAGCTTTTCCGTATACAACGTTTGAAGTAATTGTAAGGATAGAAGTTGTTGGCTCTGCATTGCGGTATGTAGGATGCTTTTTAATCATAGCCATGAATGACTTCAAAAGATCAACTGCAATGTCATCTGCACGGTCATCATCCTGTCCGTAGCGTGGGAAATCGCCTTCAACTGTAAAGTCTTTTACCAAAGTTACAGTCTTGATTACGTTTCCAGCTTTGTCTTTTACATCTACCTTCTCGCGGTTTACATGAACTTTTGCATATTTCATCGCAGAAAGTGAATCTACTACGTGAGAGAATCCTGCAATACCAGTAGCGAATGTTCTCTTGATATCTGTATCTTCAAGAGCAAGTTCCTCAGCCTCGTAGTAATATTTGTCGTGCATATAATGAATTGCATTCAAAACATTTACGTAAACATCAGCAAGCCATTCAAGCATTGCCTTGTATTTGCGGAGAACTTCATCATAGTTAGAAGCATCGATTACATCAGCTGTGATTGGAGCATATTCTGGACCAACCTGCATTCCCTTCTTCAAGCCTTCATCAATACCGCCGTTGAATGCGTACAGCAGGCACTTGGCCAGGTTGGCGCGGGCACCAAAGAACTGCATTTCCTTACCAGTCTGAGTTGCAGAAACACAACAGCAGATTGAGTAGTCGTCTCCCCAGATTGGGCGCATTACATCATCGTTTTCATACTGAATTGAAGATGTGTCGATAGAAATCTTTGCGGCATAGCGACGGAAGTTTTCAGGAAGTCTCTTAGAGTACAAAACTGTCATGTTAGGCTCTGGAGAAGGTCCCATGTTTTCCAATGTATGAAGGAAACGGAAGTCGTTCTTTGTAACCATAGAGCGTCCATCCTGTCCAAGTCCGCCAACTTCAAGTGTAGCCCAGATTGGGTCGCCAGAGAAAAGCTGGTTGTAAGATTCAATGCGGGCAAAACGAACCATGCGGAACTTCATAACCATGTGGTCAACAAGCTCCTGAGCCTGCTCTTCTGTAATAGTTCCGTTCTTAAGGTCACGTTCAATATAGACGTCAAGGAATGTAGAAACACGACCTACAGACATAGCTGCACCGTTCTGTGTCTTTACAGCTCCAAGATAACCAAAATAAAGCCACTGGAAAGCTTCTTTCGCTGTCTTTGCAGGTTTAGAAATATCAAAACCATAGCTTGCAGCCATTTCTTTCAAGCCTTTCAAAGCCTTAATCTGATCAGAAACTTCCTCGCGAAGGCGAACAACTTCTTCCGTCATTGTTCCGTCACCGATGTTAGCAAAGTCGTTCTGTTTTTCCTGGATAAGATAGTCAATACCATAAAGAGCTACTCGGCGGTAGTCACCAACGATACGGCCACGGCCATAAGTATCAGGCAAACCAGTCAAGATGTGAGCAGAACGTACTGCTCTGTGCTCTGGTGTGTAAACATCAAATACACCCTGGTTGTGAGTTTTATGATATTCAGTGAAAATCTTGTGAAGTTCAGGATTTACTTTGTATCCATACATTTCGCAAGACTGTTCAGCCATTTTAATTCCACCATAAGGCATGAAAGCTCTTTTCAAAGGTTTATCAGTCTGAAGACCTACAACCTGCTCAAGTTCTTTTCCTTCAGGGCAGATATATCCAGGTTTGTGCGATGTAAGACCTGTAACAATGTCAGTATCCATATCAAGAACACCAGTTCTTTCTTTTCCGTCCAAACCGATAGACTTTTTGTTGTGTTCTTCTTTCTGAAGCTTCTGAAGTTCATCAAACAATTTTTTTGTTGCTGATGTAGGACCTGCAAGGAATTTGTTATCTCCGTCATAAGGAGTGTAGTTGTTCTGAATGAAGTCTCGAACGTTTACTTCTTCCTTCCACAAACGACCTGCAAAACCATTCCATTCTTCTTTCTGGATCATATCTTTTATACCTCTCAAAAAAATGATTAGTTTACTTTTTAGAAGCGGCAAAACTTCTTCGGGTTTTAAACCGTCCTTTTAAAATAATAATATAAAGGAGACCAAAACTCAATTAAAATTCTATTAAAAAAACTATATTTAGTGTACTTTAACAAAAAAAACAGAAAAAAAACACTATAAAATTTCCAGCCTTTTTTAAGTTTACATATTTATCCATTTTTGTTTATATTTATGCATTTTTTTTGCTTAAATATGCAAAAACCCCAAAATGACAGGAAAAGACTACTTACTTTCGTCCATAGGAATACCGCGGATTTTTTTCACGTAAATTCTGCGCATAAAGAACAGCGACATTCCAACCGACATAAATTCAGCAATTATGAAACACCACCAGACATTATCAACATTTCCAGTCTTAGAAAGAAAATATGCCGCAGGAAGAAAAACCACAATCTGCCGGCTGAATGAGACTATCATGCTGTAAACCGCGTTTCCAAACGCCTGGAAAACCGAGGAAAGCGTAATTGCAACCGCAGCTCCGAAAAAGCTTGGCGCAATAAGACGCAATGCCACAATTCCCATACGCTTCATTTCTTGAGTTGCGCTGAACATTGCAAAAAGCTGCCCCGGAATCGTTTCAAAAAGAACAACGCCGACCGTCATAATGCAAAGCGCAAGGACAAGAGCTCCCCGGATTGCATTTGTGATTCTTCTGTGATGCTGCGCGCCAAAATTATATGCAATAATCGGAATGATTCCATTGCAAAGTCCGAAAACAGGCATGAATATGAAACTGTTCAACTTAAAATAAACGCCGTAAACCGCAATCGCTGTATCACCGCCGTTTGGAGTTCCACCAAGGATGATGTTCATAAAATAAGTGATTACAGAAGTAATCGATGTCATCAATATTGAAGGAACTGCGACTTTATAAATCAGAGAGACAATCTTTACGTCAAGAAGAATATTCTTGATTTTCAACTGAATATCGTGGTTTTTCTTTACGTTCAAAAACACAGAGACACAACCGCCAATAATCTGGCCAAGAACAGTTGCAAGAGCGGCTCCTTTTATTCCCATTGCCGGACAAGGCCCAAGCCCAAAAATGAACAGAGGATCAAAAACGCAGTTAAAAACCGCACCGACAATCTGCGAAATCATTGAAAGAAAAGTTCTTCCAGTTGCCTGCAGAAGACGGTCGAACATAGTTCCGACAATCGGACCAAGCCCAAGAATAAGAATTATATCAAGATATTCCTTTCCGTATTCAATGATGGTCTGGTTTGCAGTCTGCGAACGAAGATACGGTCCTGTAACAAGAGTTCCAACAACCGCAAACACAATCCACGTTATTATGGAAAGGACAATTCCGTTCATCGCAGCCTTGTTTACATCTTCCTGATTTTTCTGGCCAAGCCTGAGCGAAAGCAAAGCGTTTACGCCGACAGCTGTTCCAACGCCAAAAGCAATCATAAGATTCTGAATCGGAAAAGCAAGAGAAACCGCAGTAAGGGCCTCCTCGCCTATCATTCCGACAAAAATTGAGTCAACAATATTGTACAATGCCATAATGAACATTGAGAACATTATTGGCAACGACATATTTAAAATAAGTTTCATGATGGGCATTGAGCCCATCTTGTTTTCTGTAGACATAAATTATCCTGTGAAAATTAGTCGAGCAGCGCATCAAGCTCCGCAGTAATCTTGGCCTTGTCCATTTTCTGCCCGATTATGCACAGCTTTATCATGCGGTCACCAACTTTTTCATCCCATTCCTGCCGCATCTTTGGCTCCTGGGCAAGAACTTCCTCCTGCTCTGCCTTAGGGGCCGCCGCAAGCCAAGTTCCTGACGCACCAGCAGAAATCTGTCTTCCCGAAGTTTCAAAAACATAAGCCATGTTCTGTTCATCACTGAACCAGACAACACCTTTTGAGCGGATAATATTTCTTGGCCATCTGCCTGCATATTCCTCAAGTTTGTCTCTGTTGAACGGACGTCTTCTATAATAAACGAAATTTCCGATTCCGTACTCATCCTCATCGCTGCCGGAATCACCCTCATGCTTGTGCTCATGGTGATGATGCTCATGGCCTTCCTCATGCTCATGATGTTCGTGTTCATGCTCATCGTGGTCATCATCATCTTCCTCAGCAGACTCAAGGTGCTGAACCCACGCCGCGCTTTCAAAAACAGCGTCAAAATCAAATCGTTCTGTCGCAAGGATATCATCCACATCAACATTTCCGCGCTCAGCCTCAATTACCTTTACATGCGGCTGCAGCGCTTTTACTACGGCATGAACTTTTTTCATTTCCTCTGGAGTAACCAAGTCTTTCTTGTTGATAATCAAAGTTGAACAGAATTCAATCTGCTGAACCAAGAGCGACTCCAAATCCTCCTCGTCCATATCCTTCTTAAGAAGCTTGTCACCAGCTGAAAATTCGTCAACAAGACGTTTCGCGTCAACAACTGAGACAACATTGTCAAGGCGTCCGTTCTCAATCTGCATGATAGCCTGGGCAATCGGCATTGGCTCGCAGACACCAGAAGCCTCAATCAAAATGTAGTCAAATTTTCCGGAATCAATAAGATTTTCAATCTGCTTTACAAGATCAGACTTTAAAGTACAACAGATACAACCGTTCTGAAGCCCGATAATGCTTGAAGTGTCAGTGATGTTCGCCTCTTTTGAAATAAGAGTCTGGTCAACATTGATTTCACCAATATCGTTTACGATTACCGCAACTTTATAACCTTTCTGGTTTGTAAGAACCTTGTTGAGCAAAGTTGTTTTTCCGGCTCCAAGATATCCACAGAGCAAAGTTATAGGAACTATTTTTTTAGACATTTTTTTTACCTCGATTCCTTATTTTTAGGCATTTAGCAAAGCCGCAAGATCTTTTGCCGTAAAGTGCAAATCTTCCGCAACTTTTGCCGCTGGACCTGACTCACCAAAACGGTTTATGCAGAACAAGTCTTTTCTGCTTGTGGCATAATGCTTCCAGTTGGCGCTGATTCCGGCTTCCGCGCACACAATGCGTTTTGCGCCACCGATAATCTCAGTCTGGATGCTTTCATCAAGTTCGTCAAATTTATTGTAATCAATTACAGAGACAACACGGATTTTCTTGTTGCCGGAAATAGAAGCCGCCTCTATTGAAGTGGAAACCTCCGAACCTGTCGCAAGAATCGTGATTTCTGGAGTTCCCTCACAGTCAAGAGCCACGTACGCACCATTTTTGCGGATTGAATTTTTCCAGTCCTTGTCAGCCTTTGCAAATCCCTGGATTGCCTGACGTGTAAGCGCAATGCAGACAGGATGATTTTTTGACTCGTAAGCCATCTTCCATGCCTCAAGAGTTTCCTGCGCATCCGCCGGGCGTAAAACCTGAACATTAGGAATCGCACGCAACGATGCCAAAGTTTCAACAGGCTGATGGGTCGGACCATCTTCCCCTACATAAATTGAATCATGGGTAAGAACGTAGATGTTCGGCAAATTCATAAGAGCCGCAACACGAAGCTGGGCACGAAGATAATCAGCAAAAACAAGGAATGTCGCGCAGAACGGACGCAGGCCGCCGTGAAGATTCATTCCAGACACAACGGCGCTCATGGCAAATTCGCGGATTCCAAATTCGATTGTCCTTCCCTTTCTGTTCTGAGGATTGAAAATTCCATCGCAGTTCTTAAGGACAGTCTTATTCGGACCTGCCAAATCAGCAGAACCGCCGACAAGATTCTCATATTTCTGCGCAATAAAATTCAGTGATTTTCCGCTTGCGTCACGGGTCGCCATTTTATCGGTCTCGGCAAATTCAAGCTCAGGGACTTCCTTTGTAGGCTGATCATTAAAATATGCATCCCATTTTTTGCGCAAATCAGGATTTTCCTTT
>DLKK01000002.1:0-3575 GCA_002478955.1 Treponema sp. UBA7590 | reverse complement strand
TTTGACCACGCCTCAAATTCAGATTTCCACGCCTCTTCTTTTGCCGCCCATTCCGCTTTTTTAGAATTGAAATATTCGTAGGCTTCTGGAACAACATAAAATTCCTTGTCCGCTGGGATTCCAAGAAATTTTTTCGCGTATTTTATGCCTTCTTCCCCAAGCGGAGCACCGTGAGTGTCGGCAGTTCCCTGCTTTGGTGAAGAAAAACCAATTATAGACTTCAAAATGATAAGACTTGGCTTGTCTGTGCATTTCTTTGCTTTTTCAACAAGCTTTAAAATCTGGGCAGGTTTGTACATATCACCGCGAAGAACCTGCCAGCCATAAGCCTCGTAGCGTTTAGCAATATCTTCATTGAAAGTGATGTCCGTGGAGCCGTCAATTGAAATTTTATTCATATCATAGAAAACAATAAGTTTTCCAAGCTTTAAATTTCCGGCAAGTGATGATGCTTCTGAAGAAACACCTTCCTCAAGACAACCTTCACCAACCAGCGAATATGTGTAGTGGTCAACAATTTTATGTGATGGAGTGTTAAACCGCGCCGCAAGCATGCTTTCAGCAACAGCCATTCCAACAGCCATTGAAACACCCTGACCAAGAGGTCCCGCAGTGCATTCAACGCCATCCGTAATTCCATATTCAGGATGACCGCAACATACGCTTCCGACCTGACGGAAAGATTTAATGTCTTCAAGAGTAATTTTGTATCCGCTCAAATGAAGGATCGAATACAAAAGCATTGAACCATGTCCAGCAGACAAAACAAATCGGTCTCTGTCCGCCCATTTAGAATCAGCAGGATTGTGCTTAAGGATTTCTCCGTAAAGGACTGCGGCTACTTCCGCCGCACCAAGAGGAGTTCCCGGATGTCCAGAATTTGCTTTCTGAATCGCATCCATCGACAAACTTCGGATAGAAGTTGCTACAGCCTTAATCGCTTTCTCGTTCATCTTTAACCTCTAAAGTGATTTTGAAGTTCCAGAACTCCGCGTTTCCAGAACTCCGTTTTTTTATATGTAAAACCGTTGCTTTTCAGGATAAATTCCTTATCGCATTGAGCAATTCGGCTTCACTTGCATTTTGTTCAAGTAGCTTTTTGAATTCTTTTTTCTGAAAAAGCTGCACAAGATCAGAAAGAACTTGTAAATGAGAATGCTGGTTCGCAGAAAGAATAATAAACATCACAAAGACTTTTCTTTCATCAGGCGCGTTCATGTCAATCGGATTTTTTAAATATATGACGCAGATTCTCTGATCTCCCTCATCCTTTAAAAGAGGAATTCTTGCGTGGGGCAAAGCGATTCCGTTTCCGACCGCCGTGCTCATGATTTTCTCACGGTCGCAGAGCGCATTGTAAACAGCCTCTGCCGACAAGCCTGCAGGAAGATTTATCATCTCTGTTATTTTCTTATAGATTTCTTCCGGGGAAGAACCTTCCACATCCTTAAAAACTCCACCTTTATGGATAAGTTCCGCAAGATTTACTGCCATATTTTGCTCCGATAAAAATTATTTCAATACTACAAATCCGTGCTTGGATTCCCTTGCAATAACCGCACGCAAATCTTCTTCAATACAGTCAAAATTCATCTGCATTCCGTCAATAGAAATTTCAATTTCATTCGCATCGCGCGCGACAGAAGCCGGATCAAGCTCAGAAACTTCAAGGACATGACTTATATGTCCGTAAATCTGAGAAAGAATCACAAGCGGATTCTGCGGAAAAACCGAAAGATCCACACCAGCCAAATCAATTGAATAAACCAGCGCATTGACTTGAGCAAAAAGATCCAGAATCCTGTGACGAATTCCACTTATTTCAGAGTCTGCAAAACGATTATATTTTGCAGCAAGTATTTCATGTCGATTTTTCAAGTGCAATAACATCATCTTGCGTTGAACCGCGGAAATTCTGTACGAATTCGGATAAAGTTTCTTAAGAAGAAGCTCCATGTCGCAGATTTTCTCGTAAAGCTGATCTTTTATAGCCGCATCCACAATGTAGGAAGGAATATGCTCAAATTTCTCAGCGGCAGGCTTCAGATTTTTTTCATCTTCCGGCGGAACATAGTCGTTTTCGTTCCAGCTACCGATTGCAGGAACATCCTGGTCTTTGAACCAAAGTCTAGTCTCCACACCAAAAAGCTCAAAGCCGACTTTTTTTGTCCTCAGGAAAAATTCTTCTATTGAACCGCAGTTTTTTACGCAAAGCTCAGAGCGTTTTTCCGCAAAAACCATTGAAAGCTGCTCCTCGATTGAATTTCCTGGCCCAACAACCTTGAAGCTTTCAAGAAGATATTTTTCGAGCAAAGAATACCACCGCTCACGCTCAATGTCATCAGCTGTCATCTGAAAACGGCTTTCATCCTCGTTGCGGGAAACAAAATCAACTCCAACAACACAATTGTCCCAATCCAGAACCTTGCAGACAAGCCTGTCTCCGGCTTTAAATCCGTCTTTTACAAGCAAATCTGTTGAAACTCCTGTAATCTTCACAACCGGCGGCAAAGTGTAATCCATTGATGAAATATCCATTCCCTTGTTTGCAGGATCCTGCGCAATATACTGCGGAGAATATTCATCACCATAAAGCGTGTTCAAGTCCAGAAGAAAAGAACTGTCAATTTCTATGATTTTTTTTGAAAGAATATGTTTCTTATAAACAAAGACAATGCTGCATGACAAGACATCCGGATCAACAAACGGCATACAACGATGACCTGCAATAAAAACGCCTTTGTCAAGCTCTTTCCGTTCCGGTTTTATGCTGAAATACTGATTTGTGAACATACACGCTCTAGTTGCATACAAACCGTTCGCCAGAGTAAAAACATTCGGATTTTCTTCAAGATAATCTTCACATTCTTCTTTTGTAAGCTTCAAGCCAAATTTGGCAACGAAACTAGAAAAAAATTCCAAAGAAAAAGGTTCCTGGTATGAACGAATAAATTTGAGTACTAAAGTTTCTGCTGATATTTTCATACTATAAAGATAACAAGATGAGCATTAAAATTCAAATGAAAACGGAATAATCTATTAGTAATATTTTACCATATAAAACATCAAGTTTTATTAATTGAGCATAAAAATTGAATCAGCCACAAAAAAGCGCATCGATTTATTAATTCAGAAAGAACTTCGTCATACGGTTTGATGTCTCACCTATTATTTGCTATTGCCTATTGAAAATGCTATAATTTAGAACATTTTTTCAAGGATTGGCAAATGTTAAATTTTCTTTACACAGTAATAATCTATCCGCTTATTCAGATAATTGAATTTTCTTTTGTGCTTTTTGACAGTGTCTTCAAGAATGAAGGAATTGCAGTTATCGGCGTAAGTCTTGCGGTTTCCATTCTTTGTCTTCCGCTTTACATTGTTGCCGAACACTGGCAGCAAATCCAGCGCGACACAGAAAAAAAACTTGACCCGGGAATCCAGCGAATCAAGTCTGTCTTCAAGGGCGATGAGCAGTACATGATTCTTACAACTTTCTACAAAGAAAATCATTACCATCCGCTTATGGCATTGCGCTCGTCTTTTGGGCTTCTGATTCAGATTCCGTTTTTTAT
>DLKK01000090.1:123696-124784 GCA_002478955.1 Treponema sp. UBA7590 | reverse complement strand
AATTTTAAAAATAAAAAAAGACCCTTGCACAGCCAAAAAGCATAAGCGCAAAGGTCTTTGCATATAAAGAAAGATATAATCTATTCTGTTAAAATCTTAATTACTTCAGCCTTGTCCTGAGTATTCAAAATCTGCTGTCGTTTTTCTGCGCTCTTAAAAAGAAGACTTACTTCAGCAAGGAACTGAAGATGAGGTCCTGTCTTGTTTACAGGCGACAAAGTCATAATGAATATGCGGCACGGCTCCTGATCCAATGAATCAAAGTCAACCGGGTTATCTGAAATTCCAATGCAGGCAACCAAATCGCTTACAGAATCAGTTTTTCCGTGAGGAATCGCGATTCCATGCTTCATTCCAGTAGACATCTTGCGTTCACGGTCAAGAACAACTTCGCGTGCTTCTGCTTTATTTGTAACTTTTCCAGCCTTAACAAGGATGTCAATCATCTCATCAATAATTTCTTCTTTTGTAGTACCTTTCAGATGAAGGTTTACAGTATCAGTTGTTAATACAGTTCTCAAATCCATATTTTTAAGTTTATTTACACTTATCTGTTCTGTCAAGAAAAATTATGAAATATTGCATGTAAAATTTTCATTCGGGATATTATCTTTTCTATTTTATGATATACTTTCCATACTATGACTTTAGTTGAAAAATTCAGAACAGACATCAACAGAACCATCAAGCGGGAACGGGCGGAAAACAACGGCCGCTACAACGCCGCAAAAGCCTGCGATTCAATCCAGAAACTCTTTGAACGCAACAGCGTTGTTCCAGGCGGCGTAAGCCGGGCGATAGCATTTTACTGGCGCGACGAATACATAGACCATTCAGAAGCCCCGGAAAACGAGCCGACCGAAGCACACATCGACAAATTATGCGCATTTCTTTCTTTTTTAAATGATGCCGACGAAGGAGAAGAAGCCCTTTCTTCAGCTGATCTTGAAGAAATAAATGACGCCGTAAACGACGAGGCAGAGACAATGCCCCTTGAACAGCTGCAATCCCTTATGGGAAAGCTGGTTGACCGTGGAATTTTGTAGGTAAAATGCCGAGTTTTTTAGTGAATAGTCAAATTGAATAAG
>DLKK01000090.1:55557-123561 GCA_002478955.1 Treponema sp. UBA7590 | reverse complement strand
GTAGCTTATTCAATTTCTATGTTCAATTTATAAAACTCGACATCCGATCTTGTAGAAATTTAAAAATCATGACAGAAAAATATTATTCAAACTGTGGGCAATGCCCACGAAAATGCAACGCAGACCGAACTCAAAAAAAATATGGATTCTGCGGAGAGTCCGATGAAATCCGGATTGCGGTAGCATGCCTTCATTTTGGGGAAGAGCCACTGATAACTGTCCACGGCGGAAGCGGAACTATCTTTTTTACAGGTTGCACTCTACGATGTGCATTTTGCCAGAATTATCAGATTTCACAAGATGGAATGGGAAAAATTGTTTCAGAAGAAGAATTCTGCGAAATCTGTCTAAAACTTCAGGATTCAGGCGCGGAAAATATAAATCTTGTGACAGGAAGCCATGCAATTCCAAAACTACCGGAATTTATTAAGGCTGCGCAAAATTCCGGTTGCACAATTCCATTTTGCTGGAATTCCTCTGCATTTGAAAATGTTGAAATGCTGGAACTTTTGAAGCCTTTTGTAAAAATCTGGCTTCCAGACTTTAAGACTTTGGATAAAAATCTTGCCGCAAAACTGTTTGCTGCCGCGCAATACCCGGAAACCGCAGAAAAAGCGATTCTGTGGATGCTGAAAAATTTTCCGCTAAAAACAACCGAAGAAAAAGCAAAAGAAGCATACACCGATGCAAACGGCGAAAAAGTCCAGAAAGGTGAAAAGCGCGAAAAAATGCAGCAAGGAGTAATAATCCGCCATCTTTTTATGCCGGGAAAATTCATGGAAACAGCAGATGTTCTTGAATGGCTAAAAGAACACGCAGATGGAAAAGCGATAATTTCTCTGATGAATCAGTATACGCCAGTTCCTTTTGAAGAGGATGAGCAGAAACTGAAAAAACGCGCATATGCGCTTAGTTCAATAGAAAATCGACTTGTAAACAGCCAGGAAGACAGCGACCTTAAGGATTTAATCGAAGCCTACGATTTTGAAACGCTTTTTTACCAGGAACTCTCTGATGACACAAGCTGGCTTCCAGATTTTAATAAAAAGCAGCCATTTTCAAACAAACTCGCAAAACCAATCTGGCATTGGAAATATGGATTTTTAAAATAATCCAAACAGGAGGTTTGGCTAAGCGAGGAGCTGACCGGGGCGTTGCGGGGTGTTCCCGCAGAGAGGATAGGACGCAACGAAGTGCGGACGTAAGGGGAGACTTCCCCTTTTTTTATTTTTTCCGCTTGCTTTTTCTACCGTTCGGTATATAATTGGTTTTATGGTGGCAGAAGATTTGCAGGTGGATTCCACTAAAAATCACATTTTTGAAGTTTCTCTTGGGCTTTTCGCGGAAAAGGGCTTTGATGCGGTGGGCGTCCAGGAAATTGTTGACAAATCCGGAATCACAAAACCTACGCTTTATTATTATTTTAAGAGCAAAACCGGACTTTTGGAGTCAATTGTGCAGCAGAATGAGGCGGAGCACCTTTCCGTTCTGGAAAATGCAGCGATTTATGAGCACAAGTTTTTTGAGTCACTGCTTAAGATTTTAAAGGCTGAGATTGATTTTGCGCTCAAAAATGAAAATTACTTTAGGCTCAGGACAAATCTTTTGAATTCACCGAAACAATCTGAATCTTTCAGGATATTTTTTCCATTCGCAGAAAAACTTGAAAATCTTATGCTGGATTTTTTCAGGCTTTCTGCAAATGAATTTGGAAATATGCGTGGCAAGGAGGAAATCTACAGCACAATCTTTTTGGCAAATATCTGCTCGGTCGCAAAAAAAGTTACGGCGAACGAGCTTGCGGCAACGGAAAAAAATCTATACACGATTATTCATTCCTTTGTCTACGGTTTTGCCGATTAAAATTCACAACTTAGAATTCACGTGGTATAATTTTATATATTTTAAATGATGCCGCTAAAAAAAAGCGCATTGTCAAGGAACTAAAATGAGCAACAAAAATGAAAGAAATTCTGTTTCCAAGGCGACAGGAACTTCAATTCCTTTGGGAGCAATTTACACGAATAGAAAAGATGGCACTGTAATTGGTGAATACACAGATCTTCCGGCGTTTGCGGCTTTCTGCAAAAAAGCAGGTTTATCGCTTCTTCAGCTTTTGCCGGTAAATGATACAGGAACACAGTCCAGCCCGTACAGTGGCTTAAGCGCATTTGCTTTGCATCCGATTTACATTGATATAAACGCTTTGCCGGAATTTGAATCTTTGTACAAATCAGACAGCGGATTCAAGGCGTCTTATAACAAGATGCTCAAGGATTTTCCTTATAATGGTCAAGGACGCTACAATTACAACGGAATTCTGGAAGCAAAAACTGTGCTTCTGAACAAAATCTATGACTCAACAGAAATCTCAAAAAATGCTGCTCCAAATGAAGAGCTTGAAAAATGGATCAAGAAAAATCAGTGGATTGTGCCTTATGCGGTTTATAAAAATCTTAAGGTAAAATACAACCAGGCAACCTGGAAAGACTGGTCAAAAGAAGACAGAACTCCTAGCGAAAAAGAAATTAAGGCACGCTGGAACGATAAAAAACTTCTGAAAAACCATCTGTTCTTTGCGTGGGTTCAAATGCGGGCAAACGAGCAATTCAAAGCCGCAACAGACAAAGTTAAAAAAGAAGGAATTACGCTAAAAGGCGACATGCCGATTCTTATGAATGAAGATTCTTGCGACGCATGGGCATTTCCGGGAATTTTCAATCATAACTTACGCGCAGGTTCGCCTGTTGACGGTGAAAATCCTACGGGCCAAAACTGGGGCTTCCCTACTTACAACTGGGAATATCTTAAGGAACACAATTTTGACTGGTGGATTAGCCGCCTTAAAAACGCCGAACAGTATTACGGTGCATACCGCCTTGATCACATTCTTGGCTTCTTTAGAATCTGGGCGATTCCGGCGCGCGACACAACAGCCGTACTTGGCCACACAGTCCCTTACGTTCCGATGAGCCGCAATGATTTGCACAACATAGGTTTTGACGACGGAAGAATCCGCTGGTTGAGCCAGCCGCATGTTCCAACTGGTCTTATTGAAGATATTACATGGAACCACGAAAAAGCGGTTGCAATTCTTTCTAAATTTATGGACAGAATCGGAAATGAAGAACTGTGGCTTTTCAAGAAAACTATCGCCGGCGACAAGGACATCTATGAATCAGATTTGAGCGCATTCTGCGAAGGAGATGCGTCACAGCGCTGCAAAGATGCCTTGAGCAAAGCCTGGCAGAACCGATGTCTTATTGAAATAACTGAGAATAAATTTGTTCCGGTCTGGACTTACTATGAATCTGCCTCGTGGAAATCTTTGAGCGACGGCGAAAAGAATGCGCTGAAAAATCTTATCAGCGCAAAAGAATGGGAACAGAACAAGCTTTGGGAAACCCAGTCAGACGAAATTCTTTCAGCTTTGACAAAATCCGTTAAAATGATTCCTTGTGGCGAAGATTTAGGCGCAGACTTGCCGTGCCTTCCGCATATTATGGAAAAAAATGGAATTCTTGCGCTGCGCGTAAACCGCTGGTGCAGAAAATGGGCAGAACCAGGAAAACCTTACATTCCGCTAAATGAGTTGCCGTATCTTTCGGTAACCACAACTTCTGTGCATGACTCTACAACTGTTCGCCAGTGGTGGCAGGAAGACCGGGACGGTTCAAGTCTTTTTGTACGGACAAATCCTTGGGCGTTCGGTGCGGACGGTTTTGACCAGGCAAAAATCAATGAGATTGCAAATGCGCCGTTCAGCCCGGAGATTGCAGAAAGCTATCTAAAAGGCGTCGCAACTTCAAATTCAGTGTGGATTATAAATCCGCTGCAAGATTTTATGTCAATGGAAAAAAAGTATTGGCTTGCCGATTCAAATGCGGAGCGAATAAACGTTCCTGGCTCTGTAAATGATTTTAACTGGACTTACAGAATGCCAGTTTCCGTGGAAAATCTTGCAAAAGATAACGATTTAATTGAAAAGATTAAAGGCGTTGTTGCATTGCACAAATAGAATTTCAAGAAACAGAAGTTTTTCAGCTTTTAGAATTACCACCTTTGGAGGAAAAAATGGGAATTTCTTATAATGAATTTCATATTGGTAGAAAAATCCGAGAAATTTGCAATTTTGATGAGCGTCTTTATTCATCAAGCGGCAACGTGATTTTGGCAAATATGCCGGCCGTAAGAAAATTTGCCGATAAACTGAATACTTATTTTGACAAAAAAAATCAGAAAGACAAGCGGATTTCTGCTGGTTCGGTAAATGCAATGGGACTTATTGATGAAGTTTTCCATTATGTATGCATGAAATATCGCCGCGACAAGCAGATTGACGCTTTCAAGAATATTCTTGCCGCGCTGGATAACGCATACACAAAATCCGCGGTGGATAAACTGCTTCTTGATTTTACAAACGAATTTCCTCCGGTAGAAGTTTATCAGGGAAAAATTTCCGCAGAAGAATATCTTGCAAAAAATGAGCTGGACGCAGGAACAAAAGCAATGCGTTCAAACCGCGAGCAGACTTTGGAAGAAATGATTCTTCTTCGCCTTGCAAATGAAAACCCGGCTTTTAAGCCATTCTTTGTTCTTTTCAGCGATATTGAACTTCAGAAAAATCCTATTTACAATAAAGCATGGTCAACAATCCAGAAGGAATTCCAGAATCTTCCAAAATTCGGTCCGTTCAACAATGACCTTATCAATATGCTGCGAGAACCTGTTGTTTACAGCCCGAACAGCCTGAAAGGTCAGCTTGACTACATCCGTCAGTATTGGGCAGATTTGCTTGGAGAATTCCTGCGCAGACTTCTTTCTGGAATGGACACTCTTACCGAAGAAGAAAAAATGTTCATGCACTACAACCCGATAAACGGCGGTGAAGTGAACATGGAAGCCTACAATTACGATGGCCTTATGAAAGAATATGAACGGTTCAGTCCGGACCGCGAATGGATGCCGCGGGTAATTCTTATGGCAAAAACGGTTCTTGTCTGGCTTGACCAGCTTACAAAAAAATACAACCGGCCAATCACGCGCCTTGACCAGATTCCAGATGAGGAGCTGGATACTTTGCGCGATGAAGGTTTTACAGGATTGTGGCTCATAGGACTTTGGACGCGCTCAAATGCCTCAAAACGAATAAAGCAATTGTGCGGAAACCCAGAGGCAGCCGCTTCCGCATATTCTCTTTACGACTACAATATTGCGGAAAATATAGGCGGATGGGATGCGCTTTCTAACCTTAGAACAAGACTTTGGCAGCGTGGAATCCGGCTTGCTTCTGACATGGTTCCAAACCATACAGGAATGGATTCTCAATGGGTTGTAAACCGCCCGGATTTATTCGTTCAGCGCCGGGATTTGCCTTCTTCAACATATACTTTTAATGGCGAAAACCTTTCGTGGGATCCTAATGTTGGAGTCTGGCTGGAAGACCATTACTACAATCATTCAGACTGTTCAGTTGTATTTAAGCGTGTTGACTTCCGCAATGGTGACACACGTTACATTTACCACGGAAACGACGGAACTGGTATGCCTTGGAACGACACCGCCCAGATTGACTTTTTGAATCCAGAGGCACGAGAGGCGGTTATGCAGGATATTCTGCATGTTGCACGAAACTTCCCGATTATCAGGTTTGATGCGGCGATGGTTCTTGCAAAAAAATCAATCCGCAGACTTTGGTATCCAAAACCAGGTTCAGGCGGAGACATTTATTCCCGCAGCGAATATGCGCTTTCTGACCAGGAATTTGAAGCTAAGATTCCAAACGAATTCTGGCGCGAAGTTGTTGACCGTGTTGCAAAAGAAGTTCCAGACACACTTTTGCTTGCCGAAGCATTTTGGATGATGGAAGGTTACTTTGTCCGCACTTTGGGAATGCACCGCGTTTACAATTCTGCGTTCATGAACATGCTCAAAAAAGAGGAAAACCAGAAATACCGCGATTCTGTAAAAAACACAATCAAGTTTGATCCGCAGATTCTTAAACGCTACGTAAACTTTATGAACAACCCGGACGAAGACACCGCAGTTGCCCAGTTCGGAAAAGATGACAAATATTTTGGTGTCTGCACATTGATGGTAACAATGCCAGGTCTTCCGATGTTTGGCCACGGTCAGATTGAAGGATTTACAGAAAAATACGGAATGGAATTTACAAAAGCGTACAAAAACGAAACTCCAGACCAGAATCTTGTAAACCGCCACTGGCACGACATTTTCCCACTGATGAAAAAGCGATATATTTTTGCGAACGTTGAAAATTTCTTGTTCTATGATGTATGGGACAATGGCAACGTGAATGAAAATATTTTTGCATATTCAAACTCTTGCGGAAACGAATATTCAGTTGTCTTCTATAATAATAAATATGAACGCGCACAAGGTTGGATTAAACAGTCTTGCGAATATGCGGTAAAAATCGGCGAAGGTGAAAACCAGCACGTTGAAATGCGCTCAAAGTCAATCTCTGAAGGATTGAACCTTCACGCAGAAGATGACAAATTCTGCATTTTCCGCGAGCATCGCTCAGGACTTTGGTTCGTTCGCCGCAGCCGGGAAATTTGCGAACGCGGAATGTACATCGGCTTGAACGGATTCGAATATCAGGTTTACATGGATATCCATGAAGTTTCTGACGGTGCAGACCACAAATACCAGATTTTGTGCGACACTTTGCAGGGACGTGGCTGCTACGACCTTGAAACTGAATGGGAAGAAATATGCTACCGCGAGCTTTACCAGCCTTTCGCAAATTACGCAAATTCAGTTTTGCTTGGCATTCATGAAATCTTAATTCCTGTTTCTGGAAAAATTTCAGAAGCCGAGGCAAAAAAACAGCTCAAAGGACTTGTTTCATCTGCAAAAGAAGCGGCGATTCAGTTCTATTCTGTGGCAAACAAATTTGCAGGCGACACAAAACTTTCTGAACCGGAAAAACAGCTGAAGGAATTTGCAAAGCTTACAGAAAAAATAATCGGAATTGCAATAAACAACAAGGCAAAAACTGCATCAGATATCATCGTTGCCCTTAAAAAAGCAAAAACAGAGGTGGCATACTTTGATGTTCTGTTCGCGACAGACAAGAATCTTGCGGAACAGCTTATATGCTTTGCCATGGTAAAAGAATATGCGGAAAAAGGTCTTGCTGAAAAATGGGGATTTGCGCGAAAATTCAGCGATTACCTTTCTTCAAATGGAATAAATCTTGGCGATTCACGCGGAAACATCAACCGACTGTTTATTCTGTCTTCTGTTTGTGATGCAAAAGCGATTGAAAAAGATGAAAAAACAGCCTTGTACAACATTGTAAAACTTTTGACCGAAAGCGATAAAGCAAAAATGCTGACCGGCGCAAATCTTTACGATGGAACTGTATGGTTCAATAAAGAAACCTGCGACTGGACGTTGGCTCATGGTTTTGCGCTTGCACTTCTTGAAGAAAAAGAATGTGAAACAACACTAAAAGCTTTTGACGATTTGGTAAAAGCAAAAGAAAAAGCTGAATACAAATGCGATTTGTTCATAAAGCCATTTGCGCCAAAAACCGCAAAACCAAAGGCAAAAGAAAAATCCGCAAAAGCTGAAAAAACACCAAAGGCTAAAAAGTCCAAAAAATAAGGCTTAAAGAAAAAAGCGGCTCAATTCTGAGCCGCTTTTTTTGAATCCATAAAATCAAATAATTGAATCATTACAAAGATTCAATTATTTTTTTAATTTCCGGCAAGTTTTTCACGCAGGGTTTTCCAGTTTTAGAGGCTTTTTTCGCACCTTTTATGGAATCTGGCATTTCTGGAATTTCCCCGATTATATGATGAACATATTCCGAAGAAAGGCTCGGATGATCGCGCGCAATCAGAACCGTCGCATATTCTTCGTCGCAATTGGATTTTTGGATTTTTGCCGCAGCATAAGCGCGTGCAGTGTGGCGGTCAGCAAAAACATTATATTTTGTAAAAAGTTCCTTCGCCGCGCCATTTACTTCTTCATCGGCAACATCAACTGGAAAAACAAAATGGCGCATCATAAGCTTATTTGCACAGAAAACATCTTCAAGCCGCTCCAGATTTGAAGGTTCCGTCGGATCAGATGGCGCCCTGTCTTTCAGCGGAACAAGAGAATCCAAAATAATAGGGTTTCCGCCAGGATTCACCGTAAAACCATCCGTTGCCGGAAGAATAAATCCGTTCAACGGAAGCGCAAACTGCCACGCATATAATCCAGCAACAACATTGCTGTAATTTCCAGCGGCCAATGCGTAATAAATATCACTGTGGACTTTATTTTTTATCCTTGAAAAAGCGAACGGATAAAAAAATGCCTGCGGCAAAAGTCGCCCGATATTCGCAGTATTTGCAACCGTAATATTGTGTTCTTTCACAAATCCAGAGTCTGCAAAAAGTTCACGCGCAAGAAGATGACATTTTTCTTCCGAACCATCAACCTCTACAGGATAAATATTTCCGCCGTTCCAAACATAATCACTTTCCAGAACGCCACGGACATTATTTTTTTCGCAAATCACAACAGCCTTCAGATTTTTTTTGCCGCGCAAAGCCCATGCAAGACTTGCACAAAGCTCGCCGCAGTCAGAAACGCCAACCAAAACGGCTTTTTCACCTTTCAGCTGAAGAATTGTGTCCAGACATGCAGTCAGATAAGAGATTCCAAAATCCCGGTGATTTCCGGTCGGCGTATGATTCAATTCAAGGAGAAAGAAATTTTCGTCAAGCTGCTTTATTTCAGGAGAAAAAGGAAAAGCCCGTGTCGCAATTGTTTCACAGACAATCGGAGAAAATTCATCATTTATAAAAGCCGAGGTAAGAGTTCCGGCTATCGAACTGAAAGAAGTATCTTCATCAACATTTAAAAGCCACCTGCGCAAATCCTCTGTTTCAGAAGGAACATACAATCCACCATCAGACGGCATACAGTTCAAGACAGCCTGTGCAAAATCAACAGATAATTTTTTGTTTCTAGTGCTTGTGAATTTCATTGCCTTAATTATACCAAAACGATATTAATGTGGAAACAATAAAGAGTAGTTTTTATTCTGCCGATAGTAAAATTGGAAGGTTTTTAATGCGAAAGGTTATTTCTTTGATTTTAGACTATTTTCTTACGCTGATTGTCGGATTTGCAATCGGAATGTTCATCTGCCTGCAATATTTTGACAGTATAAATCTTGTTGTAGGCGAACGATTTTTTGTTTCAAAAGAAACAGTTGTCCTTGGAATATTTTATACGCTTCCGGTAATGTTCCTTTTGCTGCCGTTTGCACTTATGCTCTATAAAATCCGCCATAAAAACAATCCTGCCTTGAGCTTTATTACTTTTGCATTTCTTTCACTTTTAAACTGGTTTATTTTTTATCCTGTCACAATAAAACTTCAAAATGTCGCTGAAAAGAATTTTTATGAAAATGCCACGAAATCAGAAAATTCAACTCTTTTTAAATTGAATGATTTATCTTCTGGATATTTCAGGCGCTCCAACGGAAAACTTTATTTTTTCAACAAAAAAACTGAGCAAAATTCAGCAGATGTGATTTTGCTGGAAAATTTTAATGTACCGCAGGATTTTGCAAAAGAGGAAAAAATCGACGTTTCTGAAAAGTCAGAATTTTACAAAACCTCAAGTCCCTTCCGCGATCCTTTGGTAAAAGAAACGATGACGGACATTCCATACAAGGTTATAAATATTTTCCATTCAATAAAATTTCAGGCAATTCGCGCGTGGAATTACGGAATTATCTCCTGGATTTGCTTTTGTTCGCTCGGTTTTGCGCTATGCTCGCTTTACAGCCTGATAAAATTCAGTTCTTGGCGAATGATAAATGCCTTGAGCGCGCTCGCTTTTACAGGACTTGCAATCTGGTTCAACGATTTTTATTTTTCACCAATGAACAACGTAATGCGCAATTTTCTTCAGTCTCTTTTTTACGAAGGCGGAAAACTGAATTTTTTTATTGACAAAGGAATTGAATTCCCACTTATGATTATAAATTTACTTTTCGGGCTTCTTTTTACAATCGCCGGAATTGTAACCGCAATTGTTAGAAACAGAAAATAGGAAATAAAATGAAAAAACGAATTAGAAACTTTTTGATAAACATTGTATTTTGCCTTTTTGTTTTTATAATTTGCCTTGCTTTTGGCTTTTTTTTCGCAAAAATTCCAGAATTAACTTCTGATTCTGTTGGAAAATTCAAGTTTTTTTCCGCAATAAAAATTTTCTGTCTTGTAATTCCGTCTGTTTTTGCCGCAAGTGCAAATGTGGCGTGGTGTATTGATTTTGGGCTTCACCCGGAAAACAGCCGGCTTAGGTTTTCAGACGCAATGTTCGGCCGTTACAAAAGTGTAATCATAAATTCGTTGATTTTTGTGCTGATTATAACTTGCGCAAGCGAAATTATCATGCCGCAAATCGCAAGCCAAATGAAAATTCTGGAATTCAAGCCAAAACTAATGCATGAATATCAGAACTCAGCAAAATTTTTCTACGAAAACAAAAATTACGAGACAGCATTTCAGTTTGCAAAGCTCGCTTATGAAATCGACCCGAAAGACAAAACAAACAAAGAAATTCTTTTTATAACAGAAAGCCACAACGACAAAAAAGAAGAAATTTCGGATTCAATCAAAAAACAAATCAATGAAATGACTTTTAAGAATCCAGATTTTAATATTTCAGAATCAAAAATAAAACCGGCCGCAATGCCTTACAAATCCTTCGAGCTTATGAAACTCGCAAAAGATTGCCTTTCGCAAAAAGACTGGTTCGGCGCGCATTATTATTCGCAGCTTGCGCTAAAATCTGCCGCCTCAAAAGATATAAATATTTCAGAATTAAAACAAATTTCCGCAGAAGCATGGAACAAACTTGACCAGGCGAAGGAAATCGGCACAACTGAGGAACAAAAAATCTTTGCCAAAAAATATGAAGGCTACGTTTCGCTCATAAATGGCGATATTTTGCGCTCATATTACGTTTTTCACGCGCTTTCACTTGAGTCAAAAAAACTTTCAACTGACCCGGACATTGAGCGATACCTTGAAATTTCAGAAAAACTTTTAAAAAATCAGTATTTTTTCCGCGACGAGACAAAAAATCTTCAGGCTTATGAAAGCGCAAACAACGTTTATTTTAAAATCCAAGAAAATGGAACAAAAAATTCAACAATTTATTTTATTCACGGAATAACAACCAGCCGCTCAACCACAAATATGATTTTATATCTGCGAGGTCTAGAAATCATTGAACTGGGCGAATCTGGTAAAGTAACCTGCGGTCATTACGTTCCTTACGCAAAAATGACTGCGCTTCAGACAGAATTTCTGGACAATGACACAAAACTTCTTCTTGAAATCGACAAAAAAATCGACGCGGTTCCTTACATTATTTTAAATTCGGTAGACAGAAATTTCCCGGATCAAATAGTCAGCCCGGAATTCAAGCTCGGAAAACAAAAGAAAGAATTAAACGGCTTCCGCATCCTTAAAATGCCTTTCAGCGATTTTGAGCTAATCGAACAAGCCTCAAGTGGCGCCGACTCAATGAATTTAATCTCACTTTTCAATTTTGTGAGTAAAGCTGAAAAATACGGATATTCCGCAGAATCTTTTGCCCACATTCTTATGAACCGTATGCTAAAACCGCTCTACATTCTGATTTTGTTCGTTGTAATCGCATATCTGGCGTGGCATTTCCGCCTGGAAGAAAATTCCGTCTTCAAGTTTAAATGGATTGCAATGTTTCCGCTGCTTTGCGCCGCATATTTTTTCCTTTATAAACTTGCCATCTGTCTTTTTAAATTCATAAATTACGGACTTTTGGGAATTGCAGGCGTTTCTTTTTCGCTTGCCGCCGGAATAATTGTGTACGTTTTGCTTTTTATAATTGTTTCAATTTTCTTTTTGTCGTGCAGAAATTCTTCTGGAAGATAAATTTCTGGGCGTTTCCACCGCAAGCGGTGGTCGCTATGTCCAGGGTTCCGGCATTCGCCTCCATTGCGTAGCAACTCACTGCGTTCGCCCTTCCCAGCGCTAACGCGAACACAACAATCTGGAACAAGGGTTAGCAAGCTGACCTATGAAAATCCGCTGAGAGAGCTCCCTCTCGATATATAAAAATCAACATTTCATTTCAAGTATTTTTGCCTGCATTTTGCTGATTCCGAGTTCCGCGCCACCTTTTTCTATTCCTTCACAAATAGCACTGATAAACGGGCGGGCCACAAGGCATTTTTTTGCCCCAAGCGTCAATGCCGCCTGAATGTCACGTTTTTTCCTGATTCCGCCATCAACCCAAAGCTCCGCACAAACAGATTTTAAAATTTTTCCGTTTGCCTGTAAAAATTCCGCGGTAGAACCGATTTTTGTTTCTACCCTGCCACCATGATTTGAAACCACGATAATTTCCGGCTTCAATTCCCTGCAAAGGTCAATGTCCTCTTGTGTAAAAACGCCTTTTATTGCAAGCGGAAGTTTTGAATATTTTCTGACATCTTTAAGTTGGCCCACTGATTTTTTTTCAAGTTTCGCCTGATTCCGCATGGAAACAATATTGAACGCATCAATATCAATTCCCACTGCAAGCGCATTTTCCCGAACCCAGTCTATACGCTCAAAAAGCCGCGCATTTGAATATGGTTTCAGGAAAAAATATGATTTCACGCCAAGTTCCTGCACTGCCGCCAAGCCGAGCTTCAATTTTTCATCGGGCGCGCCATCTCCAACGCAAATAGAAATTTCTTCTTTTTGTGCCGCAGAAAAATATGGAAAGTAAAAATCTTCCTCGTTTTTAAAACCGATATTCTGAACCGCTCCGGTAACAGGCGCAATTCCAAGATTCTCAGATTTTACTTCAATTTTTTCTTCTGCCGGAATTTTATCCCACCAATCACAGTTAAGAATAAAATTCTGGCTGTTATTAACACCGCCCATTCCAGGCATTTGCCCGACACATCCGCGCCCAAGGCAATTTTTGCAAAAATGACACTTGAAATTATTTTTTGGCATTTTTATTTTTAGTCACCAAAGCAGATTCCTACAGAACGGCCGGTCGCAATAAGCGGATCGTCAAGCTGAATGTTTTTTACTTTGCCGGCACAAGTTTCAAGCGGAATTCCCACAATCTGATTGTTCTGCATAGCCACAAGCTGACCAAATTCTCCGCGCGCAAGGAAATCAGCAGCGGCAACACCGAACTGCGTTGCAAGAACCCGGTCATAAGGGCTAGGAGTTCCGCCGCGTTGTAAATATCCAAGAACAGAAGTTCGACTTTCAAGGCCAGTTGCATTTTCAAGTTCTTTTGCAACCCGGTAACCAATTGACTGAACCATTTCTGCCCGAGCCTTTTTAAATGTCTTTTTGTCCATTTTAGCTTCTTCTTTGGAAAGAGCACCTTCCGCAACCACGACAATCGAAAATTCTTTTCCAGCATCGCGACGCGCAAGAACATTTTTTGCGACAGAATTTATATCATAAGGAATTTCCGGCAAAAGACAAACATCACCTCCACCAGCCAGTGCTGAATACAATCCCAGCCAGCCAGCCTTATGCCCCATGACTTCAACAACCATTACGCGACTGTGTGAATGTGCAGTTGTATGGATCCGGTCAATCGCTTCTGTTGCAACATCAACCGCAGTATGAAAACCAAAAGTAACGTCAGTTCCAACAATATCGTTGTCAATTGTTTTTGGAAGCCCTATTACATTCAGACCTTCTTTTGCAAGAAGAGAACCTGTTGTGTTTGTTCCGTTTCCGCCAAGAACCACAAGAGCGTCAAGGTTCCATTTTTTGTAATTTTTTTTGATTGCCTCAATCGGCAAAAGTCCGGTTTCTGGATTTGGCACTGGATTTTTAAAAGGTTTTTCACGGCTTGTTCCAAGCAAAGTTCCGCCACGGGTTAAAATTCCAGAAACGGTTTCTGAAGTAATAGGAAATCCATCACCGTTTATAAGTCCCCGGTAACCATTTTTGATTCCAATGACTTTCATTCCATAATTAATCATTGCAGAGCGGCATACGCCACGGATTGCTGCATTCAAACCAGGAGCATCGCCCCCGGAAGTCAAAATTCCAAATGTTTTTACGGCTGATTTATTTTTCATACCCAAATTATAACCTATTTTTCCGCTGTTGTAATTGAAAATTTGCATAAAAAAGAAACTTCACTATAATTTAACATAGAAGGAGATTTTGATTTTTTAAGAGTTCTGAAAATCGCTTACGGCAGATTTTCAATTCTGCGTAAAAATCAAAATTTCTTAATAAAAAATAAGACAAAGAAACAAAAATGATTTTAAGTGAAATTATAACTTCAAGCACAAAAAATTTCTTTTCAACCCAAGACGAAAATATCATGTATTTTTCTATTCCAGAAGTTTTAATGGATTTTATCTACAAATATTTTCCAGAAAAAGGAACTGTCCTAAATCTTGAAGATGACTTTTCGCCGCTCAAACCGTTTTTGGGAATTCTTTCGAAATTTAAGCCGAGCGAACGCGACATTGCGGAAAATGCCTATATGCTGCATAAAAGCACATTCAATTCATATTTTAAGACTGGACTTGCAGACCGCCGGCTGGATCTTGTTATTACTGAGGAACTTTTTTACGAAAAACTGCGGATGAAAAATACAATAGTCGCACTGTTCAAAAAATATGTGACAGGGGCTTTTTATATTTTGAACGCGCAGCTGCTTTCCAAAGATTCTATTGAAATCTTAAAAGAACTTGCAAAGGAAAAACTGAACTGCAAACTGATTTTTATTTTTAATTATCTCAGCATTGAGGAAAATTCCTATATAAACGAATTTTACCAGGAAATTTCAAACGATAAGAATTTTTTCGAAATCACTGATTTTGATAAATCCGTAAAAATTCCAGAAGAAACAAAAATCACCAGAAAACCGTCATACAACACAATTATTTCATTTCTTAAAAACTGCCGTTATTTTCTTTCATACGAGCAGGCCACAACTTTCCTGAAATGGTTTGAAAATGAGCAGGATTCCTTTAATTTTACAAATGCGCAGATGCGGGCGATTCAACTTGAAGCCGGAATTCTTTTTTACCGTGCAGGACTTTTAGACAGTGCGCTTTTTTACCTTAACTCAATTCTTGAAGGTCAGCAGAATGACGATTTTGAAATCAGCGCGCTTTATTGCCTTTGCCTTATAAATTATGAGAGGGCTTCAAATTCGGCGGCATTGAAATACGCAAATCTTATAAAAAAACGATTAATCAACGAGCAAGAAAATCCATTTTTTGCGCTTGCCACAATGATGGATTATATAATCACACAAAAATCAGACACAGCAGAATCAGTTTCGCGCTACGAGCACACGCTGAAGCTTCTTGAGCAGCAATGTCTTTTGAACAACTATCTTTTTACGCTCCTGATTGTTCCATGGCAAACTTTAAACGACTACGACACGCCGTACAATATGATGCCAAAAATCGAAAAAGCAATTGAAACCGCCGAATTCATCGGAAATGAAGCCGCGCTTTCAACAGCCTACAACTGGAAAGGTATTTTGCTTCTTCACAACGGAAACACAAAAGCGGCGCCGATTTGGTACCAAAAATGCAATGAACTGCGCACAAAAATCGGCGATCTTTACACAATCATGAAAATCAGGAACGGTCTCGCCTACGAAAATCTTATTTCTGGAAAATTCAAGGAATCCTATGACCGCATAAACAGTTTTATCAGCCGAATCACAAAAATAAAAGACAACGCAGAAATAATCATCACCGTGTCAAACCTGGCGAACGCACTTTTGTATTCAAGACATTTTAATGAAGCGTTCATTTTTTACCAGAAAATCCTGCACTTTCTGTATATGTTCGACATGGAAAACCAAACGGTAAATTCATTTCTGCCGGAATTCAATGACATTTTGTCGTATAAGACGCTGCTCGAGCTTTCACTCGGTTATATAACACGCGCAAGAATAAATTATCAGAACATAATCCACAACGGAAAACCGATTACAACAATAAATTCGCCAATCCGCTATCTTATCAAGGCAGAGCTGCAGCTTACAGAAGGAAATCTTGAAAAAGCCCTTAAATCCATTGAAGAATGTGACTCGCTTTTTGCAAAATTCAGTTCTTCTCAAAATTATAGGCATGTTTTTATTTACTACGAATTTGCAAATGCGCTAAAAAATTCCGGACACAAGGCTGAAGCAAAAAAAATCTTTGAAAAAGGCTTTGAAATCGCAAAAAAATCAAATTTGACGTATTACACAAAAGAAAAAGAAAATCTTACGCTAGAAGAATATTTTAACAACATTGAAAAATTTGCACCAGTGAACATCAATCTTTCTTCAATTGACGAAAAAGCTGAAAAAGAAAAATTAATGACACAAATGCAAAAACGTCTGCGCGACTCTCTGTTTCTGAACAAAATAATGATGCTCGGCTCTGACGCGGCTTCTGTAAAAAATTATTGCTCCAAAATAGTCTCCGAACTTTTAGACTACATTACGGCAAACGCAATTTTTATTACTGAAAAAACTTCCTCAAAATGGAGTATTCTTGCCCATTCAACACGGAATAACGAGCCAGTTCCGCTTCAGGAAAAATGGAAAAATCTTGAAGAACAAAACTCGCAGGAACAAAATTGCTGTAATCTGATTTTTATTCCTGAAGAAAATATTCTTTACGCAAATATTTCAAAATATGATTTTAATGGCGCAATTATTATTTTTCCGAACAAAAACAACAAAATTCTTGAGGAAGAACTGAATATTCTGAACATCGCAATTTCCAATATTCAGGCTCAGCTTGTAATGCGAAACCAGAACGAACATCTCCTGGTGATTTCTTCAACAGATCAGCTTTCAAAACTGAAAAACCGACGCGCTTTGCAGGAAAAAATTGCCATAGAAACAGAAATGATTCGCCGCTATCAGACGAAAAATGAAAAAAAATTTCAAACCAGCATTTCGTTCATTGATTTGGATAATTTCAAGAACATAAATGATACATTTGGTCACGAAGCTGGAGATTTTATAATTTCAAAATTTGCAAATCTTCTGCGGAAAATTTACAGAGGAGTTGATTTTATCGCGCGCTTTGGCGGTGATGAATTCGTTGTTCTTTTGCCTAACACAAACTGCGAAGAAGCAAAAAGCGCGGCAGAACGCCTGAAATCCGAACTGGAAAAAGCTGATTTTTTCATTCCAGCCCTAGAAAAACTTTTGTCAAAGAAAATCAATATTTTGCCGGAACAAAAACTCGGTTTCAGCATGGGAATTGCCACAAATTTTGACCAGAAAGACATTTCCGATATTGAAACAACTCTTTCCAACGCCGACCGCGCCCTTTACCAAGCAAAAGATTCCGGCAAAAACACAATTAAAGTTTGGGGTGAAATGTAAAAAAATCCTTGAGTTCTCATTGGTTCTCAACAAAAACTCAAGGATTTATTTTTGCTCGCAAAACTGCAAAACTATTTGCTAAGCAAATTATTCAAACTTTTTACAAAGTCGGCTGGGTCTTTCAGTTCAACGCCGGCAACAAGCAAGGCCTGGTCAAGCAAAACTTCTGAAACATCGGCAATTACTGCCTCATCGGAAGAATCCTTGAGTTTTGCGACAATCGGATGTTCCGCATTGATTTCAAGAATCGGTTTCAAATCCGGACCGTTTTGTCCCATTGCCTTCATCATCTGAACCATCTGCCAGCTTGGGTCATTCTGGTCAACAACAATGCAAGAAGGATTTTCTCCGCTCAAAGTTTTAGAAAGTCGGACTTCCTTTACTTTATCGCCCAAAGCCTTTTTGATTTTCTCTGTAACAGGCTTAAATTCTTCTTCCTTCTTTTTAGCCTCTTCCTTGTTGATTCCCAAATCCTCATCGCTTCCACTGCGGTTTACAGCTTTCAGCTCAAAATCCTTGTATTTTCCGTAGCCACCGATAACAACTTCATCAATATCATCGTCCATAACAAGAACTTCAAAACCTTTGTTCACATACGCTTTTAACAATGGGTTTGCGCGAAGATTTTTTTCATCGCTTCCTGTGATGTAATAAATCGCCTTCTGCTCAGGTTTCATTCGGCTCACATATCCGGCAAAACTTGTGTAGTTTCCATCGCCTGTTCCGCTTGCGTCTGTTGACTTAAACCGAACGATTTCCGCAATTTCATCGCGATTTGCATAATCGCTGTACAAGCCTTCCTTCATCGGGCGGTTATAATTCTTTACAAATTTATTCCACTTTTCAATGGCTTTCTTTTCTTCATCAGTGCGTTTGCTTTCTTCTGTCTTTTTGGCTTTGTCTGCCTCATCGCCCATCTTTTTAAATTCGCTGAGCAATTTTTTTACAGAAGCACTGCGGATAGTTTCAAGAATTCTGTTCTGCTGCAAAATTTCGCGGCTTACATTCAGCGGCAAATCTTCTGAATCAATAACACCGCGCACAAAACGTAAATAAGCCGGCAAAAGCTCGCGGTCATCATCAGTGATGAAAACGCGTTTTACATAAAGTTTTACGCCGCTCTTGTAATCAGCCTGATACATATCGAACGGAGCAACCTGCGGAACGTAGAACAAAGTTGTATATTCCAAAGTTCCTTCCGCATGCGTGTGAACGTAATGCAACGGTTCAAGTCCGTCGTGTCCGATTGTCTTGTAGAACTCGTTATAATCTTCTGGTTTCAGCTCGCTTTTTGGTCGTTTCCAAAGCGCACTAGCGGTATTAACCTGATCAACTTTTTTCTCTGTTGAAGTAACGTTTCCTTTGTCGTCATATTTATTCTGGTCATAATGAAGATAAATCGGAAACGCAATGTGATCTGAATATTTCTTTACCAGCTCTTCAATCTTCCAGCGAGAAGCATAATCCTTGCTGTCATCGTTTAAAGTCATAACGATTGCAGAACCGCTAAACTCCGGGTTGTCAAAACCATATTTTTTTGCGATTTCGCTTTCAGCGCTGACTTCATCCAAATCATAAGAATTTGTTCCATCGCTTGACCAATGCCAGATTTTTCCGTCACCGGCAGCTTTTCGTGTATAAACATCAATTTTTTTTGCCGCCATAAATGCAGAATAAAATCCAACACCAAACTGACCAATCAAATTTGAATCCTTGGAAGCTTCGCTTGTCAATTTTGAAAGGAAAGCCTTTGTTCCTGAACGCGCGATTGTTCCCAGATTATTCTGCAAATCCTCATCATTCATACCGATTCCAGAATCCTGGACAACAAGCACACTATTTTTTTCATCAAAAGAAATATCAAGACGCGGTTCAAATTTTATATTTTTGTAAGCCTCATCAGAAACTGTAAGATATTTCAGCTTATCCAAAGCATCGCTTCCGTTAGAAATAATCTCGCGAAGAAAAATATCTTTGTTAGAATACAAAGAATGGATAAGCAATTGTAAAAGCTGATTTACCTCTGTTTGAAATTCATGTTTTGCCATTTTTGAAAAACACCTCTTTGAATTTGAAAAAATCTATCAGCATAAAATTCGAGTTTTATGCTATTCGTCACTTTTAAATATAAGAAAATAAATACAAAAACGGCAAGCTTTAAATTGAATTTAATTCGGGGCACAAGCTTTTGTTAAAATCCATACAAGTTCCGGGTAATTTTTTCGCAACTCTTCTGAAGTCATATTCACCATCGCTTCAAATTCCGCATGGAAAAGCCTGTCTTTTCCAGAAATCGGCATATAATCAACCTTGGACTGAGTGTAAAAATGCTCAATGCAACCATACGGAAGCACATAAACACGAGCTGTCTCAAAAGCGGCAAAAATCAGATTGCTCAAATTGAAGACAAGAGGAATTGTTCGCGCCAAAGGAATCGGAAGAATGTCTTTTATTTTTTCTTCAAGAAGAATCACGCCCATAAGCACAACTGTCTTAAAAGTGTCTAGCCCTTCAGGTTTTTCATATTTTTCGTAAAGAGCCTTTAATTTTTGAACAAAAATATCAATCTCTGGATTTATCGGAAAATCAATTTGGACAACAGATTTTCCAATTTCAACCAAATAACTTTCAAGGCGATAAATAAGTTTTTCAAGGGAAACTTTTTGAGGAACTCCACGGCGAGTAAACAATGAACGATAAAATGGAAGCTGCTTCTCATACTGTTTTTCCAGCCAAAGCTCAGGCCGCGGATCCGCACAGACAACATCTCTAAGTTTGCCCGCAAAAAGAGAATCCATGTCCGTTACAATCCGACCGTCCGTTCCAAGCAACGAGCAGACCGTAAAAAATACACCAAGCTCATCCTTTCCACCAACATCGATTACGCTAGTTCCAACAACGCCCGGCAAATTTTCCATGCAGTTCAGCAAAATCGTAAACATCTGCTGGTCGGTGTAACCTTCAACAAAAATCTGGTTATCACTAAAGAAAAATTGCTTGTGGTACGTATTGAATCTTGGCAAAAAACGCCGCAATAAAGATTCTGTGTTTTCATCAAGAAAATCAATGTAAGTAGGAACTCGGTTTACATGGCAAACAACAACACCCAAAATATCTTCAGCAAAACGCAAATCAATAAAATACGGCGAATGTGTAATCAGAAAAAAAACACGGCTGCTGTCATTCTTTGCGACTTTGCGGATTTCGTTCATAAAAAAAAGCTGAAACTGCGGATGCAAATGCAACTCCGGCTCATCCAGAATCAAAACTGAAGATTTCAAGCCGTAGAGCGCAATCAGAAGTGTAAGAATTTCTTTCAGGCCGTGGCACTCGCCTTCCTGAAGCCCATATTCAATGTCCCAAGCCTTGTTCACTACAACAGGAACAACGTTTCCATCAGGATTTTTTTTGAATTTAACAGTTTTTCCAAACATACTTGAAATAACTGTCTCGATTTTCTGGCAAAGTTCTGAATCCGTCTTTAATTTTTCCAAAAGTTCGTTCTGGTTTGAACGTTCGGAACGCAAAAAATCAACTTTGTAGCCTTTCTTTTCAAACTGAGAAGAAATTTCCTCCGCAAGCAAAGTTTTTCCAGAACCATTAGGTCCCACAATCAGATTCACCTGGTTCCATTTTGATTTTCTGAACGCCGCCTTTCCCCAAAGAAAAGGAATTTTAACTTTTGTTTCAACGTCAATCATATTTTTAGTCCTTGCGGCGAACTTCAAACCCGATTTTCTGCTTTTTTGCGGCAGTTTCGTTTCTTCGCTTGTACTTTTTGTAAAGAATTTCCTGTGCACGTTTTTTCTGCTCCTCGTTTTTGCAAGGAATTTCTTTCCATTGTCCGTTTTCTGAAAGCTCAAGCGCATTCATCGTGTCTTCAAAATAAATTTCAAGGATATTTTTCACTTCCTTAAAGACTGACGAATCCAAAATCGGGAACATGAGCTCAATTCTGCGATCCAAATTTCTAGGCATCCAGTCCGCACTAGAAAGATAAAGTTCCGGTTCGCCGCCGTTCTGAAAGTAGAAAATTCTGGAATGTTCCAGATAGCGGTCAACAATCGAGACAACCTTGATATTTTCGCTAAGACCTTTTACGCCCGGAACAAGCATGCAAATTCCGCGCACATTCAGCATAACTTTTACGCCAGCCTGACTCGCCTTATACAACGCCTGAATAATCTCATCGTGAGTAAGGCTATTCATCTTTGCCATAATCAGTCCAGGATGCTCGGAATCACTTCTGTCAATTTCACGCTGAATCATGGAAAGCAACCTTGACTTTAAAGTTACCGGCGCCATTGCAAGCTGATTCATATTCTGCAAAGTTGAATAACCTGTAACAAGATTGAAGAACAAAGTTGCATCGTTCACAATCTCGTAATTTGCTGTGAACAGCGACAAATCCGAGTAAATCTTTGCGGTTTTCGGGTTGTAATTTCCGGTCGCAAGGTGCGCATATCTTCGGATTGTATCATTTTCGCGGCGCATAACCATGATAATCTTTGCATGAACCTTTAAATTCACAAGACCATAAATTACAGTTACACCAGCATTTTCAAGTTCCTTTGCCCAACCAATATTCCGCTCTTCATCAAAACGAGCCTTTAATTCAACAAGAACAACAACCTGCTTTCCTTTTTGTGCAGCCCGTTCCAATGCGCTTATAATCGGAGAATCTTTTCCGGTTCTATAAAGCGTCATTTTTATCGCCTGAACATTTGGATCATCCGCCGCATCAGAAATAAATTTTACAACTGGCTCGTAAGACTCGTAAGGAACATGAAGCAGAACATCATGCTGTTTTATAATATCCCAATAAGGCTCATCCTGCGGCAATTCTGAAGGATAAAAATGCTGCCATTCCGGGAAGCAAAGCTTTTCTGCGCCCTCAACATCGCGAAGACCACCAAGAACATTCGGATCGATAATTCCGTCAACGCAATAAATATCATCATCAGAAAGTTCGAGTTTTTCTGAAAGAAATTTAAGAATTTTTTCACTAGTGTTGTTGCAAGTAATTTCAACAGGAAATGATGACTGCCGTTTTACAAGAACTTTTTCCATCTCGTGAATAAAATTCCTTCCAGAATCTTCATCAACCGCAAAATCCGCATCGCGGGCAACCTTAAAAATCATTGTCTCTTCAACATTAAAACCCGGAAAAAGATGCGTTCCATATTGAGTTATGATTTCTTCCGCAAGCGCAAACTGTTTTTCATGGCTTTCACTCGGAAGCCACACAACCTGCTGAATTCCTGCCGGAATCTGAACAAGCGCAATTCTCGGAGCATTTTCATCGCCTTTGAAATTTGAGTCAGTTTTTCTGATTCCAGAAATCGGTTTTAAAAGAAATGCCGCATATTTTGCAAGATTTCCAATGTGCGGAAAAACTTCTGTGTCAGTTCTAAGTGGCGTTAAAAGCGGATAAACATCGTTCCTGAAAAAATTAAGCGCATATTCATTTTGCGCGGCCGAAAATTTTTCAGGCTTAACGTAAGTTATGTGTTTTTTTGAAAGCCCCGGAAGAACATCATTGTTAAGACAATTGTGCTGCTCGCGGATAATCTGATGAGCACGCGCAGAAATCTGATGAAGCACAAGTTCCGGCGTTAAACCTGAAATATCAACAGATTCAGGATTTGAAAAAAACTGACGCTTTACGCTTGCAACACGAACCATAAAAAATTCATCAAAGTTGCTTGATATAATAGAAAGAAACTGAAGCCGCTCCAGCAAAGGCAGTTCAGTCCGCAAAGCCTGATGAAGAACCCTACCGTTAAATTCAATCCACGAAAGCTCCCGGTTAAAAAATCTTGGTTCCATAGAATGTTCCTCCTATCCTTAAAGCAAAACAACTTTGTAACCAAAAACTGACTCGAACAAATCACCCTTTTCTTCCAGCGCAATTCGTTCAAGCGAAAGATTCTGGCTTCCTTTTGCCTTTATAATCAATGAATCATTTTTTAGCTGGGCAGAAATATCCTTTAAAGAATAACCGTGGCTTCTGTCCAAGGCATCCGCAATTCGTAAAATTGCGGTTAATTTCAGGATTGTCATGCGATCGCTTCTGGCAAAAACCGGAAACTGCTCGTTGTCCTGTGGCATTTGTTTTCCACGATGATAACGCGCAATCAGACTTATAATCAGATTTTCAGTTCTTGTAAGACCAAAAATTTCTGAATGACGGATAATATATTCGCTATGCAGGTTGTGATCATCCATGCGGATAAAAATTCCAATATCATGAAGGATTGACGCGACTTCCAAAAGAATTATTGAACGGTCTTCCAAAGAAATTTCTTTTTCAAGGCAACGGTAAATTTTTAGCGCATTTTCGCGGACTCTTTCCGCATGTCCCTGGTCTCCGTGATATTTCCTTAAAAGTGAAACCGCAGATGCTGTAATCTGCTGATGGAATTCCTCCTGAAGTTCATCTCCGGCTGTGTCTGTGTGGCTAATAATCACGCCTTCACGGATATTCGTTTCTGGAACAATGATTTTTTTGCAGTTTGTGTGATGAACAAACATTTTGTAAATTAAAAGACTTACACAAAGCGTTCGCGCATCGTTGTAGGAAATTTTAAAGCGTGCCACACATTCATCAATTGAATATTCCTGAATCTCATCAACAAAACGATCAAAATCCTCGCGCTCAATTGACCACAAAAAAGTTGAGATAGGTTTTCCGGCATTGATTGCCGCAAGAGTAGCATCCGCACCAACAGCCAAAAACTGCTTTACCCCAGAAAGATTAAGTTCGCTTTCCAAAAGACTTTTTGCATTCAAAGCATATTCTTCAATGTAACGTTGAACATCATCATGGGAAGCCGCCGCCTGACCGCGGGTCTTTAATTCAAGCCGCGTAGTTCCAAGCCGCAAACTGTGCGCGCCAGCCATCTTTCCCTTTTTCATCAGCATAATTTCAGTTGAACTTCCGCCAACCTCTAAAATGATAGAATCCTCCGAGCGAACTTTTGCAGCTTCTTCCTTAAGACATTCCGTCACCGCAAGATACATCAAACGGTTTTCTTCAATTCCATCAATGACTTTTACACGGAAACCGGTCGCTAGAAGAATTTTATCCATAACAGGATCTTTGTTTTTTGCCTCGCGGAATGCAGATGTGGCAATAACCGTTGTTTCCCCGGGATTTATTGCCCATGCCACAAGCTGTTCCCTAAAACGTTGAAGAATATGAAGAATATGGGTTTGCGTTTCGCGCGAAATTGACCCGGACGTAAAAACATCCCTGCCAAGAGAAACCGGCATTTCTGAACGGTCGAGGATATTTCTTTTTCGTTCCTGTGTAAATTCAGCAACCAACAGGCGCACACCCGTTGAGCCGATTTCAATGACTGCTTCTGGTGTTGCCATATCGACTCCCAAAAAGAGAAATAAAAAGAAAACCGCATTTTTTCAAAAATCATGCAATGCGGTCTTCATTCCAATAACAATATCAAATTTCAGCAAAACTAAGGCTGAAAAAACTTAAATTTTACAAAAATTTAAAGTTTATCAATAAGCATTGAACACTTGCCAGATGGAATCGGCAAAGTCTTCTTCTTTTGATCAAGAATATTTATTGTAAAATAATAAAGTTTTTCGCTTTCCATCTGGATTTCCCAGCCACGCGGACTCTTATTGCTTAAAATAGTAATAAGATTTCGCTTTAGGGAAAGATTTTCAATTCCCATAATCTCAAGGTTTGGAATAATCCAGTCTACAGTTTTTCGCGGCAAACTTATAGAAAGCCCGATAACATTCTCTATCATCAGAGCAATCGTGGACAGTCCAGTTCCAATCATATAATGATTTCTTGGGAACCAATCAGAACCGTCAAGTTCGGCCTTTTGCGAGCTAAGCGGCTTGTACGCTTCATAAAAGTCGCCCTTCTGATTTTCATCCGCCGGCATAAGTCCGTCAAGAACGTAATATAAGTGCCGGATTGAACATTCACGCGCAAGCTCATAACGCTGATATTTTTCAAGTCCTTTGATGACCATAAAATTGAACATCGGGAAAACGCTTCCGCAATATCCCTGGCCAGATTCCTTAAAATTAAAGCTGTCCGCAGAAAGAGACGGAAACGGATGTTCCAGACCGAATGTCGCAGGATTACTGAAATGAGCAATCAAAACATCAGATTTGTCTGCGCTTGGAATTTCTGCCAAAAGTGGCCAGAAGCCGGCAATTGTCTTTTCAGGCAATTTATTTCCGTCTTTGTCCAAATCCATATAGAATCCAGCAGAAGCATCCCACATCATCGAGTTGATTCTAGTTTTGATAGAGAAATAATTTCTTCTGTACTGGAAGCTTAAATCCTTGTCATTCAAAATGTCGCCCAAAACAGACATATGCGCGCAGTTGATTGCAACAGCCGCGTTAAAATCAATCGGGTAAAAAACTTTTTCGCGCGGAGAATTGAACATTGTGCTTGCAGTCGCAGGAACAGCGTAAAGTCCATTTTCCTGCTTAAAGTTCTCGTCAATCCAGTTCATATATTTCTGCAGAATCGGCATTACTTCTTTTATGCGCTTTTTGTTCGCAGATTTATGGTAAAGATTGAATTCCGCCCATGCAAAAAGCGGCAGCCCGACTCCCTGCGGATTTGAGTCATCCACCATCGGCTTTCCGGTTTTTACATCATAACGCCAGCGGATTGCACCATCTTCTTCCTGCTTTGAATAAAAATAATCTATATTTTTATTTGCATCATAATTGCGGTTTGAATACACAAGAAAGAATGATGAAAAAATACTTTCAAGCTGGTCTATGACAAGCTTTTCGCCACGAGGATAAATAAAATAACCATCAGAGGATTTTTCCCCTGTCTTTGGATCAATCCAGTAATCTGAAAGCATTGTCCAAGTCTTGTTGTAAATGTCTACAAAATCCTGATCATAAAAATGGATTTTTGGAAAATCATGTTTATTCATTTGGTATGAGTATATCACAATTTTTTGTAAAACGGTATAATTTTCAATTATTTTAGGAGTTTTTCGCGTGTATCAGTCATTTGTGTACGTTGAAACAAGAATTCAGCTTGCCGCAGTAAATTCTGTATTCATTACAGACCATGAGACCGGCAAAATTTCAATTGAGCCGTCAGTTTTGCAAAGCGTCTATACACTCGCAAAAGCACTGGGCTGCCAGATTTCCATAATCTCTGACATTGAAAAAATCGCCGCAACAATTCCGGAAATCCAGAACGGAAAAACAATCAACGGATATTCAATAAAAATAGCGGAAAAAGGCACGATGAACATAATGTTCCACAGCCACCGGAAAACAATCAAAATAGAAGAAGTAAGAATTGAAGAAGATTTAGGTCGCCTTACTCACGCAAACGGAAAAACCAGAATGGACTATTCTTTTGCAGGAAATCCGAGCATCCGCATAAAAACCGCTCCATCATTTGAACTTGGAGAAGAAGTCCATATTTTTCTGGAGGAACTGCGCCGCCTGACCCAATATTTAAACATCGAAAACTCAGAGCAGAAAGACAGCTACATCCGCTGCAACGCCTATGTTGCGCTTTCAAAATATCCGCAGCTTCCTGATTATTACGTAAAACTAAGAAATTTGAATTCCTTCAATTTTGCGCGTAAAGCGGTGAACCACGAACTTACACGCCAGGAAAATATGCTTTCCGCCGGAGAAAAAATCCACAGCGAAAGCCGGCTATGGAATGAGGCAAAATCCTGCACGGAATTCTACAAGGAACGAACGTTAACAAAAAATCGTTTTGAACATTTAAATCCTCCGCAGACAATAAACCTTGAAAGCGCAGAGGAAAAACTTTCCGCAGAAATAAAAATCGAGCTGCCGGAAGCAAGACGACAGCGTTTCAAGCAGCAATACGGCGTTTCCCGCCTACGATCAGAATTTCTTTGCGACACGAAAGAAAAAGCTGATTTTTTCGAGACTGTCGCAGCACTTGGCGCAAATCCGGTAAACACAGCGCATTGGATGGCAAGCGAACTTGCAAGACTTCTGAACAAAGACAACATAACGCTTTCAAAATCAAAAATCACGCCGGCACATTTTGCGTGGATTATAAAAAAACTTGACTCAAATGAAATCCACAGTTTTACGGCAAAAAAACTTCTGCGCTCAACTTTTGAAAATGGACACTCACCAGACAAACTAATGAAATCCTTGAACATTACGGAACTTGCAAATGAAAAAGACTTGCTTCCGTACGTTCTGAAAGCAATAAAAGAAAACCCGGAACAATGCAAAATTCTTCAGAACGGACAAATGCAGCCACTGGAATTTTTAACCGGACTTGTAATGAAGGAAACAGAAGGCCGCGCCGTTCCTCAAGTTGTAAAATCGCTTATAAAAAAAGAACTGAATATAAGCGTGATTTATATGATTACAACTGGAGGCGCAATCTCCGCGGTAAGACACAAGGATGGAACAATTTCCGCAGGAGATTCATCAGTCCTTAAAAATATTGCCGAACAGATTGCCCCGGACACGCCGCTGCAAGTCATTTCCGCAGGTCAATATCTAAGCGAGGAGCTTGAACCATCCGACTGGGCGGAACTTATCACAGAAATCAATTCAAGAATCAACGCCGGAACCGCAAGCGGAATTGTTGCAACACATGGAACTTACACTTTGAGCTATACAGCCGCGCTTTTGTACTGGCTTTTTTCTGACTCAGAAGTGCCAATCGTAATTACTGCATCCTCAACATTGCCATTGGAAAGCACCGAAGCGGAAATAAATCTTAGGCTTGCGATTGAAACCGCCTCAAAAGAAAAAAGCGGAGTTTTTGTAGTTTACGGCGGAAAAGTTCTTTCACCATTAAACCTGCACTTTGAGCGGCCGGGAATTTTTTCAAACTGGAACTTGACTTCCCAGAAATTCCGCGAAAGCGGTCCGATTGCAACCCAGTTCAACGGAATAGCCGATTTGGACCGCGATGTTGTCTCACGGATTCTTGCCGAAGCCAGCCAAAAAATGTTCATGTGCCGGCTTTATCCGGGATTCAGGAGCGATCTTTACAATAATATGCTGAAATATTCTTCCGTACATTCAATTTTCTTAGAGATGTATGGAATCGGTTCTGGAAACATGAACGATAGCGATTATTCGCTAAAGCCAATGCTTTTAACAGGAAACCGCCGCGGAATGAGATTTTACTGCACTTCCCAGCAAAAAATAAACCTTGATTTTTCCCAATACATAACTGCCCACGGAGTCTGGCGGGAAGGCGCAGTCCCAATGGGCTACCTTACAACCGAATCTGCAATCGCGCTTTATTTTGCGTGTTCACTTTGCGCGGACAACGATGCTGAACTGGATGAAATGATGGAAAACTACGCCGCATTATACTCAAACTAAAAGTCAGCGCAGAAATATAAAATTCTCCAAAGAAATTTATTCACTTACGCCAGCCTGCGGATAAACCAACCGAATCTGTTCAACCTGGCTCTTGTGCCTTGATTTTAATAGGAGAGATTTCGAATCATTTTGGTAAACATAACCGGAAGAATTATATGTCTCAAACCTTGCGTCAGTTCGGAACGCCAAATCATAAATGTAGATTGTCTGGAACCGTTCTATTCCGCTGATAATCGCATAATGTGTATACGAAAGCGGGAAATCTATATTTAAAGTTACTGTGCCCTGATTATCATTTTCGTAAGAAATATTTTTTGCGCATGTCCAAGCCCAAACAGAACGGCCACCGTCAAACGCCAAAACTTCAAAATGAGGATAGAAATAATTGTCGTGAACAACAATCGGGTAAAGTTCTCCAAGAGTCTTTAAGTCAAAAGAAGAGCTTTCTTTTAAATACGAAGTCAAAATCAGGCGGCCACCAGCAACCAGGGAAGCATTTTTTACCATCTCACCATACCGAAGAACCGCATCACCCGCCTGAACAGCCTGAACAACAGAAAGGAAAATTCCGTTTTCTGCAATTGTGATTGAATTTTCGTCAATCGCGCAAGAAGAAGAAATTTTCTCAATCGCTTTTGCCGCTGCAGGAGCAAGAATATTTGCAAGTTCAGGATTTTTGTCGCAAAGTTCATTGTAAACTGACAAAATTCCTACCGCCTGCTGAAGAGTCCTTTCTGAAATTTCTGAAGCAGAGGCATTTTCCAGCAATTTCTTTACAGAACCAGAGCCCGGATGCATGCACATATAATCAGCAATAAACCGAACATTGAATATATCAAAACCAGAAGTTTCCGCGGCACGCGCAATCATTTCACCATAATTTTTAAGCTGTGCCTGAAGCGGCTCATTAACGCGGGCCAAAGTATCAAAATACGGAGCAGAAAGGAACGTACGCAATGCGCTCCTCTTGAAATTCTGCGGAACAGAATCCAACGCTTCATTATATCTTCCCTTTCCAGCCATTGCCGCAACAAAAGAAACAGCTTCCTGCTCTGCAACAGTCTGAGAATCAGCCGGAATCTGCGAGAACGAATTTATAAGGTTCTGCTTTAAATTTTCAACGCTATTCCTATAATTTGCCTCGGAAGCGCCATCGAACGCAATTGCGTCCTCAAATGTAAACGAATGGGTTTTATCAAAATATGAATAAGAAGCAACTTTTTCATTTTTTGTAAGGACAATGTAATCGCGCTGAATGCTCGGCGCGTTAAGTTCCCAGGAATTTTTCTTGTTTTCAATTTGAATCTGTGCATCAGTTCTTGAAGAAACAGAAGTTCCAACCGCAAAATTATATGGAACAAAAACACGCGAAACATTCACCGGCAATTTTCCTTCAACAGAAAGATAAGCCTTCGGACTTTCATCGCTTACAGAAAAACGGATTTCAATATCATTTGAAAAAGCAAGCTCGCACGAAAGAGGCGAAATTATTTTCCACGTTTTCAGAGTCAACGGCCGGTCAGCACCATTAATCATAGCGCGAACAGGCTCATCGTCAGTTCCGCTGAAATTCAGCCCGTTGAATTTTACAGAGAATCTATTTTTTAATAAAATACTGTTATCATCTTGTGCAGATTCCAAAAGTGTAATATGGAGGTTTCCTAATTTTTCTGAAATAATAGAATCATTCTTAAACTGAAGAATGAAAATTCCGATGATTAAAACAGCATAAATTACTAAAAGAGTAAAAGCCTTTCTTAAAAATTGTGCAAACATTTTACTAAGTTTAACTAAAGGGCAAATGAATTTCAACAACCATTTTTAGTCCTTTGATTTTGGAGAATTCAATGAAATTTAAAGTACTGGTTATTTCGCTTTCGATTTTTCTTTCTATGAATATCGGTTTGTGGTCTGTAAGCGCAGAAACCATAAATTTTGCCGAGGAACTTCAGAAATCTCTTATGAACGGTGACATAAATGGAGCAATTTCGCTTTACAAGGACATTCCGGAAAACCTAAAGGATGATGTTGATCTGAAAATCCTGGAAGCGTCGCTTCTTCTTTCTGTGAACAGGCTGAATGAAGCAAAAACAATTGTGAACGAACTGAAAAATTCCGGACACAACACAATTGAAGTGATGGAAGTTGAGGCAGAAATAGCAAACGCGTCTGGAAAACTTGCGGACGTTCAGAACGCAACAAACGCGCTCCTAAAAGCCGATCCAACAAATGTCACCGCAAATCTTATTCTGGGAAACCGCTGGGCTTTAAAAAAGAAATACAAACTTGCCTGCGAATACTACAAAAAAGTCATCTTAAAAGAAAACGACAACGAAGACGGACTTTTTGGCTACGGCCAGATGAATTATTATCTTGGAAATTTAAAGGAATCAAAAAATTCATTTGAAAAACTTGTGGAAATCAACCCACAAAGCGACATTGCTTTTCAATACCTTGGAAAACTTGCCGCCGAATCAGAAAATTACAAAGTCGCAATTGAAAATGTGCAGAAAGCAATCAACTTGAACCCGGAAAATTCTGACTATTACATTGATTTGGGAAATTATTCTCGAAGCCTTGGCCGCTATGCTGATGCGGAAAAAGCCTGGACAAAATCAATAAATCTTGCACCGGATTATTTTCTTGGCTACACATACCGCGCCGGACTTTACGACGAACAGAATAAAATCCAGGAAGCGCTCGCCGACTACAAAATGGTTGTAAAAACAAATCCGAAATATTATTTTGCATTTGAAGAAATTGGAATTCTGGAATTCCACATGGAAAACTGGGAAGAAGCCCGAAAATATTTTGAAAAAGCAAACGAAATCAGCGACTCGTATGCGTATAAACTTATGATTCTGGCAACGTACATCAAGCAGAATAAAATGTTTGAAATGAAACAGCTTTCAGAAAAATACATGAAACCGCTGGACAGAAATTCCCTTGAATACAAAATGATTCGCCTTTATCACGACCAAGGACCTGTAAACGCGGAAAACGCAATCATAAAAGACATTGACAAAGAGACGAATAAAAACAAAAGAGGAAAAATGAAATATTACCTTGCGCTTTACTATGACATGAAAGGCTCAAAATCTGTTGCGGCTGAATACTACAATCAAATCACAAAAATGCAGACACCAATGTTTTTTGAATACAGACTAGCAGAATGGGCACTTCCTGCAGATTTGAAAAAATAACGAGGAAATAACTATGACTCAGACACAAAAAGTTTTGGAATTCAACGGCAAAAAAATTACTTTGATTGGCACTGCACATGTTTCCGCTGAAAGCATCGCGGAAGTCACGGAATATATAAGACAAAATAAACCAGACTGCGTTGCAATCGAGCTTGACGAAAAACGTTGCGAATCAATAAAGAATCCGGATAACTGGCAAAAACTCGACATAATCAAGGTTTTAAAACGAAAAGAAGGATTTCTTCTGCTTGCAAATCTGGTTCTTGGCGCATTCCAGAAACGAATGGGCAAAAATATCGGCGTAAAACCAGGCGATGAAATGCTTGCCGCAATGAAAACCGCAAACGAACTTGGAATTCCCACAGAAATGGTAGATCGCCCGATTCAGACAACCTTAAAGCGCGCGTGGGCAAAAAGTTCATTCATGGGAAAAATGAAACTGCTTTCCGCGTTGATTGCAAGCGGATTCAGCAAGGAACAAATTTCAGAGACAGAAATTGAAGATTTAAAGAAATCTTCCGAAATGGATTCAATGATGAAGGAACTTTCTGAATATCTTCCGGTCGTAAAAGAAGTCCTTATTGACGAGCGCGACAAATTTCTTGCCTCTCACATCTGGAATTCAAAAGGAAATGATATTGTCGCGGTTCTTGGAGCCGGACATCTTAACGGAGTTGCAGAACACATTGAAAAAATCGCAAAAAGCGAAGAATCAACCGACACAACAGAAATAAATTCAATTCCAGAAAAAAAACTTGGCTCAAAAATTGCAATGTGGATTATTCCTGTGTTGATTGTCGCACTGATTGCAGCCGGATTTGTAATAGGCGGAAAAGAAGCAGGTTCAGGAATGACTTTAAGCTGGATTTTGTGGAACGGCGCGCTCGCAGCTTTTGGCGCATTGATTGCAGCAGCTCATCCAGTTGCGATTCTAGTCTCTTTTGTGGGCGCACCGATAACTTCGCTCTGTCCATTTATTGGCGTTGGAATTGTTTCCGGAATCGTCCAGGCTTTTTTGTGCAAGCCTCAGGTAAAAGATTTGGAAAACATAGCAGATGACGCCGGAAGCATAAAAGGTTTTTATAGAAACAAAATTCTCCGAGTGCTTCTAGTTTTTCTACTTTCTTCCATCGGAAGCTCGATTGGAACATTTGTGGCCGGCGCAGACATAATCGCCACATTCTCAAGCCTTTTTAACAAGGGTTAATGATTCCAGTTTTTTTGTTACAGATTTTTTTTTGATATGTTTTAATGATATGAAGCGTTGCATTTTTTATTTCAGTGCATTTTTCTTTTTTTTAACTGCACCTTTTGCAGAACCATCGCTTTCCGGGTTTTTAGAAAACGACATTGAACTAAAAAAACTTGCGCTCGAAGTAAAAAAATCTTCGCTGGAACAGCAAAAAACTTCAATTGAAAATGGAATCGACGTTTCGCTTTCAACAGGAACTGCAAATTTTCGTTTTAATGGACAAAACACAAGCATCTCATTCAATCCTTCTGCAAAATTTTCTATTCCACAGGCATCGAACCTTTCCGTTTCCGCAACTTCAAAAATCAAAATCACAGATGGAACAAATAATTCCGCGGACACTTCATTTTCTTTTGGAATTGATTTGATTTCCGGCGCAGCGCTTGAACGAAAAATCACTTTTATAAAATCCGAACGCGCGCTTTTGGAGGCAAAACGCAAACTTCAGAACCGCGCGCTCGAAGCGGAAAAAGAATATTACACCAAACTGAAGCAACTTTTTCAGAGCGCAAGCGAAATTGCAACCTCAAAAAACACGCTCTACGAGGACACCGTGACTTTTGAGGAAACAAAGGCAAAAGGCTACACAAAAAATTCTGCAAAATACCGTCAGGCTGAATTAAAAGTTCTTTCAGACGCGCACACCGTTGAAACAAAAATCCACGATTTTGAGCACGACTGCGCGGTTTTCGCCACCGAATGTGGAACAAGTTTTTCCGCTGAACAAAACAAAAAAAATTCCGCAGAGACAAATTTTCCGGCAGAAATAACTTCAACGGATTTTTTGCCAAAGACAATTCCACAGACAGAAGCGATTGACATTCTGACTTTTGAAAAAAAATTTTACACGAAAATAGAAAATGCGCTGTACGAACATAAAATTGCAGAAATGAAACGGGCGGCGGAAAAAGATTTTTCACTTTCAGCAAACAGCGGCTACACTTTAAAAAATTCAAACACAAGTTTTTCAAGCAATTCCTCTAGTTCCTCAGGTTCGGACACGATTGACGCAGGAATTTCCGCAACATTCAAAGGAATCAACCTGGAAACAGGAATACACATTCCTTCAGACGGTTCCGCTCCAACTTATTCAGCAAGCGCAACAATAAAACCAAATTCGTTCAAAACCTCAAAAATCAAAAAACAGACAAATTCATGCAACCATGAAGAAGAGATTCTAGCCATAAAATCTGCGGAAAAAGACTACGAAACAGATATTGTAGACAAACAAACTGAACTGAATGACATAAAATGGTCAAAACAGACGAACACAAAAACTTTCGATATGTACAAAAATCTTACGGACGACATGGAAAAACTTTTTGCGCAGGGAATTGTCCGCGAAACCGAATATCTGGATGCGCTTGCAAACAAGGAGCTTTACAAATTCAAGATTCTTATGAACGACATAGACTTGATAATTTACAATAATTCAACAAAACTTTTATTCTGCCGGGACGCAGAAATTCAGGACTAAAAATGAAACAATTCAACATAAAAAATATTCCGCTTAGATTCAAAATTTTATTTTTCTGCGTGATTTTGACAATTCTTGTAATCTTAGCTCTTTTGGGAACAAAAAAACTCATTCACAAAAATTCACTGGCTTCAACATTTTATACAGTCCGAAAAGAAATTTCAGAAAACTGCATAGAAATCGCAGGAACTGTTTCCGCCGCAGACGAACAAAAACTTCAAGCTTTAAGCGATGGAACTGTAACTGGAGTTTTTGTAAAAGCAGGCGACAAAGTTAAAAAAGGTCAGATTTTAATTCAGCTTGATGACACAACCGAACAATACAATCTTGCAAAACACGATTACGACATGCAAATCACAAAAGCGAATGGCTCAGAAAAAGAATACAAATTAATGCAGACACAGAGACTTTCATTGATTCAAAAAATTTCTGATCGGAAGATTGTTGCGACTTTTGACGGAATCATCGCGGATTTTGACGTTTCTGTAAATGATTCACTTGAAGCAAAAGATGCGGTCGGAACAATTGTAAATGTCGATTATCTTACTGCGGATGTGGAAATTCCAGAAACTGATGTATCGAAACTTTCTGTCGGTCAAAAAGTTGAATTTTCATTTCCGGCATACAAACAGAATTCGATTTACGGCTATGTTGTAAGCTGGCCTGCAATCGGTGAAGTAACAAGCCGTGGCGCAACAATCGTAAAAGCAAAAGTCAGAATTGATGAATATCCAAAAGAAATCCTGCCAAATTTTTCTTTTACAGGAAAAATCCAAATCACCGAGCCCCAGGAAAACCTTATTGTTGAACGCTATGCAATCGCCTACGAAAACAAAAACGCCTATGTTGAACTTTTTAAAACCGGAAAAAGAATTGATGTCCAAATTCAGCCCTACACTAAAGAATATGTAAAAATAATTTCCGGGCTGAATGGCGGCGAAATACTAAAAGCCCAAAGCGTACCGCTTCCTAGCGGATGGAACAAGCGGGGCGGAGGAAACAAAAATCCGGGCGCAGGAGGACCTCCTCCAGGAAGATTCTAAGGAATTTAAGATGGCAGAAAATATTATCCGAATGCAAAATGTCACAAGAATCTACAAAATGGGCGAAAACGAAATCCGCGCGCTTGACAACATAAGTTTCAGCGTTAAGCAAGGTGAATTCCTTTCAATTATGGGGCCTTCCGGCTCTGGAAAATCAACCTGCATGAATATGATTGGTTGCCTTGACCGCCCAACAAGCGGAATCGTGGAAATCAACGGAAAAGAAACCGCAACAATGTCAGAAAAAGAACTGGCCGTTCTAAGAAATAAAACAATCGGTTTTGTTTTTCAGCAATATCATCTTTTAACAGGATTAAATATCCTGGAAAATGTGATGCTGCCGTTACGCTATCAAAAAGTTGAAAAAACAACGCGGATTCAAAAAGCAAAAGACGCGCTGGAAAAGGTCGGGCTAAAAGAACGTTTCTTGCATCGGCCGAACGAGCTTTCCGGCGGTCAAAAACAAAGGGTCGCAATCGCAAGGGCAATCGTCACTGAACCGAACATTATCCTTGCGGACGAACCAACTGGAGCGTTAGACAGCAGCACGGGAAAAGCGATAATGAGACTTTTCCGCGAAATCAACAAGGAAGGCACAACGATTGTAATTGTAACACACGATTCAAAAATCGGTGAAAACGCAGAACGATGCATAAAAATTCTGGATGGAAAAATCCAGTCCGACACAATCAACACGGATTTTGAAAAAAAATTTTCAGAGGCTTTCAATGTTTGAAGATTTTATCGACGCACTGCAAAACTTCCGCAGAAACAAAACCCGGACTTTCTTATCTCTTTTAGGCGTAATAATTGGTGTTGCATCTGTGATTATAATCACAAGCATGGGAAGCGTTTCAACAAAGCAGATAAAAGACACATTCGGTTCATCCGGGCTTGATGTTGTAAGCGTAAGCACAGGATTTATGCGCAAAAAACGAGACGCGGTAACTATAACTTTTGACGAATCGTTCCGCGAAAATTTATTTGAAAAAGTTGAAAACATCAAAAAAATCTGGTACAAAAATTTCCTAAATGCGACAATATCATATTCAACCACAAGCTCAACAGTTTCCTGCAACGCAGTTGAAGCCGGTTATCTTGAAATGTATGGGCTTCAACTTGAAAAAGGACGTTATCTTGGCGTAACCGACGACTACGAAGGAAAACAGAAAATCATTTTAGGCAGCACGATTGCAGAAGCTCTTTTTCCAGATGGAGATGGAATCGGAAAATACGTTATTTTAACTACGAACAAAATTTCTTTCAATTTTCAAGTTGTGGGAATTTTAAAGGAACAGAATTCGGGAATGGAAGATTCCACAAATTCAGCATATATTCCACGCGGATTTTATCTGAAAAAAATAAAACCAGACCGTTCAGCCGAAACAATGATGATCCAGGCCGTTTCCGCCGAAGCCGCGTCGGATCTTGCAAAAACCATCGAAAATTTCTGCCAGGAACTTACTGGAACCGCATATTCGGTAAGCGTTTTTTCAATGCAGACAATGATTGAGCAGATGAATTCAATAACAAAAACACTAAGCCTAATGTTAAGCGCAATAGCCGCAATTTCTCTTTTTGTGGGCGGCATTGGAATTATGAACATAATGATTGTCACAGTGACAGAACGGAAACAGGAAATCGGAATCAGAAAAGCGCTGGGAGCAACTCCGGCAGACATCCGCAGGCAGTTTCTTGTGGAATCCGCATCAATAACATTAATCGGCGGAACTTTAGGAATAATTGCAGGAATCGCGGTAAGTCTTGCAATTGAATACGTAAAAAACACAGGATTTTCAATCAGCCCGAAAGCCTGCATAATCAGTTTTGTTTTTTCAGTTGCAATCGGAATATTCTTCGGGTTAAATCCAGCCGCCAGAGCCGCAAAATTAGATCCTGTTGTAGCCCTTGCCGGCGAATAATGCTAAGCGTTAACCATTGCGACATCCAAACGGTTGAACGGAATGTTTATATTTTTCTCATCAAAAACTTTTTTGATTGCAATATAAACTTCATTTTTCATTTTTACCAAATCCGAAGGATTGAACCACACCGCCAGCACAATGTTTATTCCGCTTTCGCCAAAACCATTGTACCAGACTGCCGCGGCAGGATCTTTTAAAACTGAAGGACAAAGTTCTGGAACTGAAGAAAGTGCCTCCAGCGCAACATTCATATCAGTCGCATAATCAACAGAAAGCTCGAACGAAAAACGGCGAATCTCAAAAAAACTGTTATTCTGAAAATTTGAATTAATTATCGAGCTATTTGGAATTCTTACCATCTGGTTGTTCACTGTGTGAATTTTTATCGAAAGAAGCCCGACCGAATCAACAGTTCCAGAAACTCCGCCGACTTCAATAAAATCTCCTACTTTCATGGCTTTTTCACCAAGAACAAACAATCCGCTAATCAAGTTACTCACAGAAGTCTGGGCCGCGAAACCAACCGCAATTCCCGCAATTCCCGCAGCTCCCCAGATTGCGCCAAGTTTTACGCCAAAAAGACTTAAAACGTACATTACGACAAGCGCATAAAAAATATAGGAAATCGTTTTTGTAATCACAAGAATATATTGTTGCTGAATTTTTCCGGCAGAGATTTTTTTTACAAAATGTTTTATCAGTTTAAAGACAAGCCACATTAAAAAAATTACAAACAGCGCGCCAATCAGCCTGAAGGCATTTTTCCATGTCAAAAGCGTTTTTATAAAATCAACAAACTGACTTGAAAACTGACCAACCGTTTCGTTTGCGGCAACCGCCGCAGCTTCTGTAACTTCGTGCAAAAATTCAGATTCTTCCATATTTTCACTCCTAAAAAAAAACACATAAATTTCAAATTTCCGCAGATTATTGAAAAATGCTACAAATTTATTACAATAAATTTATTTTACGGATTGTGCCTGCAGATGTCATTTATAATACATTCGGTGCATTTTGGATTTTTTGCAGTACAAACGTATCTTCCGTGCAGAATAAGCCAGTGATGGGCGTGCTCCATATATTTGTCAGGAATCCGCTCAACAAGACTTTTCTCCACAGTTTCCGGCGTATTTCCTTCAGCAAGTCCGATTTTTGGACAAATCCGCAAAAGATGAGTATCAACCGGCATTGTATGTTTCTTAAAAATCACATTCAAAACCACATTTGCAGTTTTTCGTCCAACGCCCGGCAAGGTCATTAAAGACTCGCGCGAATCCGGCACAACACCACCAAAATCTTCCAGAAGTTTTTTGCTTAATCCAAGAATATTTTTGCTTTTTGCATTGCTAAGCCCAATCGGTTTTATGACAGAGATAATCTGCTCCTGCGACAACGCGCACATTTTTTCAGGAGTATCCGCAAGTTTAAAAAGCGGCTCGGTGACTTTGTTTACGCTTTTATCCGTAGTCTGCGCTGAAAGAACCACCGCAACCAAAAGCGTGTACGCAGAATAATAATTCAAATCTGGTTTTGGCTCAGAGTTTTCAGCCTTAAAACGTTCAAAAACAGTAACTATCTCTGATTCTGAAAGAAGCATTTTTATTTTACAGCAGCCCTCAAAGCTTCAACTTTATCAGTTTTTTCCCAAGGAAATTCGCTTCTTCCAAAATGACCATAACTTGCAGTCGGTCTGTAAATAGGTCGGCGCAAATCCAATGTCTTGCAGATTCCAGCCGGCGTGCAGTCAAAAACTGTTTTTACAGCGGATTCTATTTTTTCAACAGGAACTTTCTCTGTTCCAAAAGTTTCCACAAGAATAGAAACTGGAAATGGAACACCAATCGCATACGCAAGCTGAACCTCAGCTCTGTCAGCCAATTCCGCAGCGACAATATTCTTTGCAATGTATCTCGCCATGTAAGCCGCTGAACGGTCCACTTTAGAAGGATCTTTTCCGCTGAACGCACCGCCACCGTGACGCCCCATTCCGCCATAAGTGTCAACAATGATTTTTCTGCCGGTAAGCCCAGCATCGCCGTCCGGTCCGCCAGTCACAAATCTTCCAGTTGGATTAATGTGATATTTTGTCTTTTCATCAAGAAGCCCTGTAGGTTCAAGGACTGGTTTTATAATTTCATTTATGATTGTTTTCTCAATTTCATCATGCGAAATTTCCGGATCATGCTGATGCGAAACAACAACCGTGTCAATTCTTGCAGGTTTTCCGTCTTTATATTCAATTGTAACCTGACTTTTTGCGTCCGGTCGAAGCCAGTTGATTTTTCCAGATTTTCTTAAAGCCGTTGCCGCAAGCAAAATTTTATGCGCAAACATAACCGGCGCCGGCATAAGCTCAGGAGTCTCGTTGCAAGCATAACCAAACATCATTCCCTGGTCGCCTGCGCCCTGCTGACCTTCATATTCCGCAAGCCCCTCGCCAACAACACCTTGATTTATATCCGCAGACTGAGCATGAAGCCTATTTTCAAATTTAAATTTCTTTGCATCCAGTCCAACATCCTTGCTCACATAGCCAATTTCCGCTGCAACAGAACGCGCAATTTTTTCCGCATTTTTCTTTATAAATTTTATATTTTCCTTTGCGTTTTTTGTAAAAGAAATCTCACCGCCAACAAGAACAAAATTCGTTGTGGCAAAAGTCTCGCAAGCCACATGCGCATTCGGATCAAGCCTTAGACAAGCGTCCAGAATCGCATCAGAAATCTGATCGCAAAGTTTATCAGGATGACCTTCGCCAACTGATTCCGAAGTAAAAAGATAATGTGTTTGTTTTGAAGAAAAAAGTCCCATAAGACTCTCCTTTTTAGCAAAATTTTCTAGGCAAAACCTAAATCCGCTTGCAATTTGGATAAATCAACGGATGGATTTATGACGTAAACCATAATGCAAAAACAAAAAATCTGCAAGTAGAGAGGAAATTTCAATTTTTGACACGTACCCTCCTTTTGCCGGGAAAAGCCTTTCCCTCGGCTCAACCTTTCAGTTTTCGCCTACCCTTTCTAATGGGGCCACGCCCCATAACGCCCCGCAATCATTTGCACAAATCGCTGTATTTTCAGTAAAATAAAAATATGTCAAAAATCGTCTGCATCTGCCTTAGCGCAACAATACAAAAAACAATTCAGTTTGAAAATTTACAGCTCGAAAACGTCAACCGCTCAAAAGATTACATAAAAGACGCATCCGGAAAAGCCGTAAATTCCGCGCGCGTATTAAATCAGCTTGAGCCGCAAAGCGCAACCGCAATTTGTCCGCTCGGAAAACAAAATGCACACGAATTTATTGAACTAGCAGAAAAAGACGCCATAAATCTTGCCGCGGTAAAAATTCCTGGTTTTACCCGCGAATGCTGGACGCTTCTTGACACTGCAAAACATTCAACAACAGAACTTGTGGTTTCCGAGCCAAAACTTCAGGAAGATTATTCCGCCGCCGAAGAGGAACTTCTTTTTCTTGCGCATAAAGAAATTGAACAAGCCCAAGCCGTAATACTTGCCGGAAGCCGCCCGGAAATCTGGTCAACAGAAATCTGTCCGCTCATTGCAAAAATCACAAAAACCGCCGGAAAAATATTTTTGGTCGATTATTGCGGAAAAGATTTAACAGAAACTCTTGAAATTTGCGTGCCAGACATAATAAAAATCAATGAAGAAGAATTTGCAAAAACATTCAAGCTGCCTTCATTTTTTCAAGAAAATGGATTAAGAGAATTTATTTCTTTAAAAAGCAAAGAATTAAATAACATAATAATTGTAACACGCGGAACAAAGCCAACTTTTGCCGCCCAAAAAGGAATTTTCACGGAATTTCCTGCTGAAAAAATCATTCCTGTAAACACAACAGCCTGCGGCGACTCGTTCAATGCCGGTTTTATCCATGAATTCCTGAAAACAAATGATTTTCAGTCCGCACTTGCAAAAGGAACATGGTGCGCGGCCCGCAACGCCGAAAATCTTCGCCCTGGCTCGATAATCTAAAGGATAAAAATGATTTTGAATATTTTGGCAGTCGCATTTGGCGGCGCAATCGGAAGCGCACTACGTTATTTTATCTCATTGATTCCAATTAAAAACCTTTTTCCTCTGCAGACGTTTTTCACAAACCTGCTTGGCTGCTTTTTGATTGGAATTGCAACAGCATTAGCATCAGTCGCGGCGCAAAAATCTTCCATAAAAATAACTCCGCAGATGATTCTTTTTCTAAAAACCGGAATTTGCGGCGGATTCACAACATTTTCAACATTCGCACTAGAAAACGCAAATTTCATCACAAACAAAAATCCGCTATTTTTCGCGCTTTACGCGGCCGCAAGCATATTCTTAGGAATTCTATGCGTTTTCGCAGGACAGAATTGCATAAAATAAAAAAAATGGATTCCACATGGTGGAATCCATCAATAACTTTTACACTGGGCCATCTAAGACTTGAACTTAGGACCAAAGGATTATGAGTCCTCTGCTCTAACCACTGAGCTAATGGCCCGAAATGTAGAAACTAGTATAACAGAAATATTTTTTTTATTCAACTGTTACCGATTTTGCAAGATTTCTTGGCTGATCAACATCGCGGCCAAGTTCCTGTGCAACGTAAAAAGCAAAAAGCTGGCAGACAACAACCATCGGAATCGCGTAAAAAGCCGGATTTTCAACTTTTGGAACTGAAATGAATTCATCAACAATTGACTCAAGTTCTTTGTCACCTTCAACGCCAATTGCAATAACAGGTCCTTTTCTGGCTTTTATCTCCTTGATATTTGAAATGACTTTTTCACGCAAAAAATCATCCGGAACAAGGAATACGCTCGGAGTTTGCTCATTCACAAGCGCAATCGGACCATGTTTTATTTCTCCAGCCGCAAATGCTTCCGCATGAACGTAAGAAATTTCCTTTAATTTCAACGCGCCTTCCAATGCAATCGGATACATCAGCCCACGGCCAAGATACAAAAAATCCTTGCATTTTGCATATTTTTTTGCAATCTGCATAACTTTATCCTTGTTTTTAAGGGCTTCTTTTACAAGCCGAGGCTGCATCATTATCTGCTCAATAAATTTTGCCCCATCCTCTTTGCTCATTTCCCGCTGACGCGCAAATTTCAACGCAAGAAGATAAAAAATTATCAGCGTATTTGAAAAAGCTTTTGTAGAAGCAACCGCAATCTCTGGTCCTGCATGGATAAAAGCTCCACCATCGCTTTCGCGCGCAATCGAAGAACCAACAACATTGCAAATTCCGAAAACTTTTCCGCCTTTCTCATGAATTTCGCGCATTGCATACAAAGTATCCGCAGTTTCGCCACTCTGGCTTACAGCAAGAAATACATCATCCTTGTTTACAATCGGATTTTTATAACGGAGTTCACTTGAAAATTCTGCCGAACAAGGAATTCTTGCGTACTGTTCAATCAAAAGACCGCCAAAAACGCTTGCATACCAGGAAGTTCCAGCCGACATCGCTGTAATTTTATTTGTGCGCTTAAAAATATCGTCATCGTAGCCGCTAAGCTTTGCGGTAGAAGCATCAAAATCAAGTCGACCGGCAAAAGCGCGTTCAATGCTTTCCGGCTGCTCGTTGATTTCTTTTTCCATATAAGTGTCGTATCCACATTTTTCAGTTTCAGCGGCATCAATCGAACATTCTTCAATTCGTTTTGAGTAATCATTGTTTTCTATATTCGGAAATTTCAAGCCCTGAGGAGTAACTTCAACAATATCACCATCTTCAAGATAAATAACGCGGTTTGTATTTCCAACAATCGCATTCGCGTCAGAAGCAATATAATACGCGCCGTCAGAAAGACCAACAACAAGAGGACCACCTCGTTTTGCGACAACAATCTTATTCGGCTCGTCAACGCAAGTAATCGCAAGAGCGTAAGTTCCAACAACTTTACTCAAAGCTTCTTGAACCGCGCTAAGCAAGTCTCCTTTATAATATTTTGCAACAAGATTTGGAATTGTCTCCGTATCAGTCTCAGATGTGAATTTAATTCCATCTTTTATTAACGCAGCCCGCAAAGACTGGAAATTCTCAATGATTCCATTGTGGACAACCGCAATTTTTCCATTATTAGAAAGAAATGGATGCGCATTCTGATCTGTAACCATTCCATGAGTCGCCCAGCGAGTGTGCCCTATTCCCCATGAACCAGAAAGATCTTTTGGCAAAATGCCTATAAGCTTTGAAAGTTTTCCAGCTTTTTTATACAAATAAAATTTCGGCTCGCCGTTTTCTATTTTTCCAACAACGATTCCAGACGAATCATAGCCGCGATATTCAAGTTTTTTCAGCCCATTAACAAGATAAGGAACAGCATTATTAGTACCTACATAACCAACAATTCCACACATGATATTGTCTCCCTTTTTACAGTTTATATTTCAATCTAATTTTGAATTATAGCCAAAACAACGAAAGCGTTTTTTCAGATTTTTCTAAAACTCAAATATAAGATTGACTATACAAAATTTTCACGCTTTTATCAAACCTGTTTTTGCTTTATTTTATTGAAAAAAAAGACATTTCGATTTATAGTTAATATGTGTCTACGCTGTATATAGTTGGAACGCCCATAGGAAATCTTGGAGATATTACTTACAGGGCAGTTGAAACATTGAAAAATGTTGATGTAGTAGCTGCAGAAGATACTCGCCATACTTTACAGCTTTTAACACATCTGGAAATCCGCAAGCCGCTGATTTCATGTCGTGCGCAAAACGAGGAATTTGCCGCACAGAAAATCATTCAGCTTATGGATGAAGGAAAAAATATCGCATTTGCAAGCGATGCCGGAACGCCTGGAATAAGCGATCCTGGAGCAGTTCTTGCAGGTCTGGTAAGAAAAGCAGGACATTCTGTTGTTCCGATTCCAGGACCTTCAGCTTTTGCCACATTGGTAAGCGTTGCCGGTGCAGGCGGAAAAACCTTGATTTTTGAGGGATTTCTTTCGCCGAAGCCAGGAAAAAGACGCACAAGGCTAAAGGAACTGCTTTCCACAGAAGATGCGATAGTTTTGTATGAAAGTCCGTTCAGAATTGTAAAGTTACTAACGGATATTGCCGATATTGATAATAACCGCCGCGTTGTGGTTGGCCGTGAATTGACAAAATTGCATGAAGAGATTATTGAAGGAACCGCCGCAGAACTGCGTGATGATTTTACTTCCCGTGCTTCAATAAAAGGAGAATTTGCAGTTTTCATTTCTGGTATAAAAAAAGTTCAACTTTCTGATGAATCTACCGATAAATAAGGTAGAGGGGCAGGACGGATATGATGATAAACGGAATCGGAGGAATTAATCCTCTCAACAATGTGCAGAAAACAAACCGCACAAACAACACAGAAAAAGCCAGCTTTGGGGCAGACTCAGTATCTATCTCTAAAGAAGCAATGCAAATGGCAGATGCATACTATATGAAGCAGGTTTCATCTGAAACTCTAGATGTTCGAGCTGACCGTGTTGCAGAAGTTAAGGCAAAGCTCCAGAATCCAAATTATTTAAATGATGCAGTAATTGCTTCAGCTGCAGACAAAATCATGGAAAGTTTTGGTCTTTAATCAGTCCAAATTGATTTTATTTACTAAAATTTTTACTTGATACAAGAAGACGGAATAGAATTTCCGTCTTTTTTGTTTTATATTACTTATATTATGGCAGATTTGATTTTTAAGATTTCACCAAATATCGTTCTTGGCTCGTATACTTTAACCCGGTTAGGGCAATATGTGCGCGACTTTGGCTCAAAATTCATGATTATCTTAGACCCAATCCTGAAAGATTTTAACATTGCAGAAAAAATCACCCAGCCATTAAAAGAAAGAAAAATTGACTTTTTTATTTACGATAATTTTAACGATGGAGCCACAACAAAGGACATCGAAAACGCAATAATTCTTGCACAGCAAAGCCATATCCACGGAATTATCGCTGTAGGCGGAGAAAAAGCAATCAATGCCGGTTGCGCAATCGCCTCCCTCTACAATGAAAAACGCAACATTTACGACTATATAGACGGTTCAACTCCTGCGACAACGCCAATCCCACTGATTTGCCTGCCGAGCACAAGCCGCGCACCGTATGCGTTCACAAATTCAATTCCCCTAATTGACTCAAGAAGCCATCAGGTAAAGCAACTAAAAACACAGAACAATATCTGCCGCTTGATGATGTGGGATCCGAATCTTTCTCTTAGCCTTACAGAAAACCAGACCGCCTCGCTTTCACTGGAAACCCTTTGCCTTGCCTGCGAAGCTTATCTTTCCCAAAAAGCGTCTTTTTTTAGCGATATGTTCTGCGAAAAAGCATTTGAACTTTTAAGTTACGGAATCGATGGAAAAAAATCACTTGATGTGACAACGCCACAGGAACTCCTTCTTGAACAGGGCGGTTGCATGGCATCGCTTGCAGTTTCAACAAGCTCAGCCGGAATCGCAAGCCTTTTGGCGCTCGCAATAAACGCAAGATTCAAAATCAGCCGTTCTCTTGTGACTTCAATTCTTTTTCCATATATGATAGAAGAAATTGCAAAATTCAAAGCTGATAAAATTGAAAAAATTGCAAGGATATTTGGCGTGGCGGATGAAACGCTTTCAAGAAACGATGCGGTTCAGGCTTTCGCAGAAAATATCCGACAGAAAATCGCGAAAGCAAACCTTCCGGTACGGCTAAAAGACCTGAATCTTACAATGGAACAGCTCGCGGCTAGCGCAGAAGATGCAGGACAGCTCGATATTATGACAATGCTTCCTCGCAGCATGACAACAGATGAACTTTTTGAACTGATGAAACAGGCTTACTAAAAATGATTGACCCGAACAAACTTTTTCAGCTTTCTGGCGGACAAAAACGAAGAAAACTCGCGTTGACTTTTGGCGCATTGGAACGTGATATTGCAGGAATTCCCGAAAAAGGAATGGAATACAATTTTCCTTCAATGCCACGCGCTGAATACACAAAAAAAATCACAGAAATTCTTCTGGAAGACCCGAAACTTCCTGAAAATGCGGCGGCCGAGCTTAAAAATTTGCTGGCAGAAAAACCTTTTGACGAGCGAAGAATATGCAATACCGCAAGGAATTATCTTCTTCAAATTATAGGAACTTTTCCAGCCGAATGGGATTTGGTAATCGCACCGCACGCAGCACCTTTTGACGAAAACGGAATCGTGCGCGCAAGAAATTTTTACCCGGGAGTAGCAGTTTACGCGGAAGATATCCGCTCGCCATTCAATATTGGTTCAATTTTCAGGACAGCTGAAGGAATGGGCGCAGAAAAAGTCTACATTTCACCGAACTGCGTGGATCCGATGCAACCAAGAGCCGTAAGAAGCGGAATGGGCTGCATAGAAACAATGGATTACGAACGGAAAAACCTTGATGATATTCCAGATGATATTCCAGTCTTTGCGCTTGAAACAGGCGGAACACCAATCGAAAAATTCAATTTTCCACAAAAAGGAATCTGCATAATCGGCTCAGAAGAGCTTGGCGTAAGTCCGCAGGCATTAAAACGAGCAACTTACGGAACTGTAACAATTCCGATGATAGGACTGAAAGCATCCTTAAATGTCGGCGTAGCATTCGGAATTCTTATGCAAAAATGGTGCGAAGCTCTTGAATCTGAAAAAAACAACTAAAACTGAAGTTGCACGAACGCTTCCTGAAGTTTTTCCGAAATCCGCACAAATCCTGCTTCCGAAGTAATATTAAACCGCGCAAGAACCTCCGGATCAATCTGGTAATACTCAAGCTCATATTCCTGGTAATGACAAATTGAATCCGCAAGATTCACCAGCGAAACAAGAGTCTTTTCCTCTTCAGGTGCACTTTCCGGCGAATGATGATAACGAATCACATCAACAAGATTTTTAGGGAAATTCCATTTTTCCGCGATTCTGGCACCAATCTCACCATGATTTACGCCAGAGACAATTTTTTCAAAAATTTCCGGGGAAATTCCTTTCGCAGTGCAAATGCTTTTTATGCTTTCAAGATAATCCGGATGCGCATTCTCAAAGACAATTTTTCCCATGTCATGCAAAAGTCCACAAACATAGGAATCTTCCACAAGAGCGCGGTCTTTTGCGCAAAAATTCATCGCCAAATTATACGAATAGAACGCAACCTGATAAGCGTGCCGCCAAAGTTTTTCGTTGTTTCCATTCACAGAAGCGAAAGTTTTTAATGAACCGACCGTATACAGCATATTTTTTATACCTCGGATTCCAATCAGCTTAACCGCATCCGCAATATTCTTGCACGGAACCGAAAGCGAAAATGCCGCGGAATTAACTTGCTTTAGAAGTTCTGCCGTAAGCGCAACGTCGTTTGAAATTTGAGCCGCAATCTCTGACATCTGAGCCTTCGGGTCGCTCAAAAGTTTGCTGAGCCGCGCAATATTTTCCGGGAACTGAGGAATCGCATCAATCGCATTCTTGAATTCCTCTGAAATCGCGTTCATTTCATATTCAGTTTTTTGGTTCAAAGGCAAAATAATTCTTGTGATTGTCTCACCGTTTTCGCATATCACCTGGAAATTATCTTCTGTAAGCCCGATTTTTTGCAGCATGAGAATCATAATTATCAGTCCAAGCCCAGCGCCCTCAGAATCGTCAATAACTTTTGAAAGAGCATCCTCAATTGAAGTGTACTGCTGGACACGGCAAAGTTTGTCATGAATTCTCTTGTATTCATCCAGAACAAGCTGAGAATTATTTCTAACTTCAAGTTTTATCTTGTTGTTCCTAAATTGAAGAATCAGTTTTATGTAAAGTCCGGCACGCTTTTGTTTTTCAAGATAATAATTCACATTTCCAAGCGTATCTTCCTTGAAACTCCGCATTCCTTTTTCGTAATCCTCAGGATTTGTGATATCTAATTTTTTTTCCTGAAAATAAATACGCTTTGTGTTCGCTTTTTTTGCGTTTGTAATAAGTTCCTGCTGGCAATAAGTAAGATAATTAATCATGTGGTCTTGCCCAAGCTGATGAAGAAATTCTGAAAGAATTTCCTGCATATAAATTTCCATATCATGGGGCAAGGTGTAAGTTGTAATTGTAAGCGGCAATCCCGAACGGATAGCTAGCGTAATTTTTCCGGCATCCACCGGATATTTTTTTTCTGCCATAAACTTCTCTAGTTCAGTTTTATTTGCTTTTGTTAAAAACGCCTTTTTATGATACAAAAAAAAATCAGATTAAAAAAGACCTATTTGAACAAAGAAAAACCGCCCGGATTTTTCGCACCAGCTTTTACCCAGGTTGTAATATTTTTCGCCGAATTTTTATTTTTCAGCTCATCCAAAGCAAGAATATAACCATTCAACCATGCTGAAAACAGCGAATCCTTGTGCATAACTTCATTCTGGTCATCGCCAGCAACAAGAAGCACCGAAAGATTTTCGTCATCAATTGAAGCTGCAGCCACATTTTCAGCAAAAGTCGCAAAGGCAGCTTCTCCGGCAGCAACAAACGCATTTGACGGATTTTGCACAAAACTCTTAAGATTCGGGGAAAGAATCACGTCTTTTTCCGTCGGCTGGGCTTTCAGCGCAAAAACAATCCTGCTTTTGGATTTGCGCTGTTTTACACGATTCATTATTTCCAGCGCAAGAAACTGGTACGAAGAAATCAAAGTGTCGCAAGATTCCGCGCAATTTTCTGTTGAAAAATCATTAAAAACCGCTGAATAAAACGCAGAATCATAATAAAGAATAAAATCATCAACCGGACCGATTTCTGTCTCAGCCTGAATCACAGCAGCCCTTGCCGCAACACCAGAACCTCGCCGCCAGTCAATCACTTTAACGCCAGAAGGAGCGTTTTTCTCTTCATCAGATAGCGCAAGCGCAACATTATTTTCTTTTATGACAAAACCATCCGCAAAATCTGCAACAGACGGAAGTTCTTTTCCTGCAATAAAAATATTCTTTCCCATACTTAAATTATAACACAATCACATACTTTTACGAAATACGCCGTTATGATATAATTTTTTTACTATGAAAGTTTGGATTAAATATCTTTTTGCAGCAATTTTTGGAATCATCTGCGCATTGATTCTTCCTGTCAGCAATCCGACAGTGGCTAGCGCAATAAATTTTCTTACAGAAATTGTCATCCGCTTCGGGCGCTACATGGTTATTCCTGTAATCTTTTTTGCCGGAATCATTGCCTTCAATAAACTGCGGGAAAATCATCTTCTTGTAAAAACCGCTGTATGGACCGGCTCGGTAATTGCAGTCTCATCTTTAATCCTTACTGTTGTTGGACTTATTTCAATTCTTGTGGTAAAACTTCCGCGAATTCCGATTACAGTTGAAAACGTGTCAGAAGCAACTTCTCTGAATGTAGAAAAACTTTTCAGGGCCATGTTTCCTTACTCAGCATTTGAAAGTTTGAACAACGGAACTTTTATTTTTTCAGCATACTTTTTTGCGCTTTTAATCGGTTGTGCCTCAACTTCTGATCCTGTTCTTTTCAGACCGATAACAACTTTGGCGGATTCACTTTCAAAGCTGATGTACAATATTGGAATCATCTTTACGGAATTTCTTGCCTACGGAATGATTGCGATTCTCTGCTACTGGACAGTTCAGTTCAAATCAATAATTATGAGCGGCGTTTTTACCCCGATGATTATAATGTTTCTGGTCGACCTGATTCTTGTGGCTGGCGTAATTTATCCGCTGATAATACGCTACCTTTGCCACGATCCGCATCCATACAGAATTCTTTACGCTTCACTCTGCTCGCTTATTGCCTCATTCTTTAGCGGAGATTCAAATTTCACGCTTTTAATAAATATCCGTCACGGCAAGGAAAGTCTTGGAATCCGCAGACGAATAAATGGAACAGTCCACCCGATTTTTACAATTTTTGCGCGTGGTGGCTCTGCACTTGTAACAACTATTGGATTTATAATGATTTGGCGCTCTTATTCTTCATTGCCAATTCCAGTCACAGATATTTTGTGGATTTTATTCACTTCGTTCGGAATTTCATTCTTGCTTGGAGGTTTCCCGGCAGGCGGTGCGTTTATTTCTCTTACAGTCCTTTGCACGCTTTACAGCAAAGGCTTTGAAACTGGATTCCTTTTGCTGAAACCGGCAGCACCAATAATCTGTTCTTTTGCAGCCGCATTTGATGCTTTGACCGCAATGTTCGGAAGTTATATTGTGGCTGTAAAGACAAAACTTATTGAACACCACGGAATCAATCACTTTATTTAAAAATTGACTCAAAATGATTCAATTCAATCAAAAAGAAAATTTTATTTAAGGAAAAATATAAAATGAAAGTTTCAAAATTTATTATTTCAACACTGCGCGACGCTCCAAATGATGCTGTAATCGCCAGCCACAAATTAATGATGAGAAGCGGCATGCTCCGAAAACTTGGAAACGGACTTTACGCTTATATGCCGCTAGGTTTTCGCTCGCTAAAAAAACTTCAGTCAATTATCCGCGAGGAATTGGACAAATCCGGCTGGCTTGAAATGAAACCAACAGTTATTCAGCCAGGAGACTTGTGGAAAGAATCTGGCCGCTGGGACAAAATGCACGATGAAATGCTGAAAGCACAGAACCGCGGCGGACAAGATATGGTTGTTTCACCAACTGCGGAAGAAGCATTCACCGCACTTATGCGCGACGGACTTTCTTCTTATAAACAGCTTCCATTTTTAGTTTATCAAATCAACACAAAATACCGCGATGAAATCCGCCCAAGATACGGCGTAATGCGCGGACGCGAATTCATCATGATGGACGCTTATTCCTTTGACGAAAATGACGAGTCTCTGGATGAATCTTACAACAATACAGCAGCCGCTTACCGAAGAATTTTTAAACGGCTCGGTCTTAAGACAATTTCTGTAAAAGCTGACACAGGCGCAATGGGCGGCTCCGGCTCTGAAGAATTTATGGTTGAAAGCGAAGTTGGAGACGACACACTTTTGCTCTGCCCTAACTGCGATTATGCCGCAAACGTTGAAAAAGCTTCTTGCAAAAAAGAAACTGCTTTGGACTCAAATGGCGAACCACAGAAAAAAACAGACCTTTCAACAGAAAAAGTTGCGACTCCGAACGTTTTTTCAATTGAAGATATGGAAAAATTCTTTAACCAGAAATCTTCAACATTCCTAAAAGCATTGATTTACAAAGTTTACAACTGCGGAATCAACCTTTCTGCGAACGAAGAATACAAAAATGCAAAAACTGTCACAGAAGGCGGACAAACTTATTATCCGGAAACATTCTGGTGCGTTCTGATTCGTGGCGACCTTGACGTAAACGAAACAAAACTTGCCTCAGTCTTAAAGGCAAGCGGCTCGGAACTTGCAAGCGATGAAGACGTTTTAAAATATTCAGGCGCGCCGCACGGATTCGTTGGTCCAATCGGAATCAAAATCCCTGTTTTGGCAGATGAATCAACACTTTCAATGCACGACTGCATAGGCGGAGCTGGCAAAAAAGGTTTCCACCTGAAACACATTGAACCTGGCCGCGACTACACTCCATTCATGACAGCGGATGTGCGAACATGCAAAGCCGGAGACAAATGCCCTGAATGTGGCGGAACATTCTACATGAAAAAAGGAAACGAGCTCGGCCATATCTTTAAACTTGGCTACAAATACACAAAAGCAATGAACGTTTCGTTCCTTGACCAGAACGCAAAACCTGTAACTCCAACAATGGGCTGCTACGGAATCGGGGTAGACAGAACTTTGGCAAGCATCATAGAAGCTTACCACGACGAAAACGGAATCATCTGGCCAATGACAGTCGCTCCATTCCAGGTTGTAATCGTCCCTGTAAAATACGACGGAATAATGAAAGAAGTTGCCGATAAACTTTACAACGAACTTTCTGACGCAGGAATCGAAGTTCTTCTTGACGACCGAAATGAACGACCAGGCGTAAAATTCAAGGATTTTGACCTTATAGGAATTCCTGTCCGCGTGGTTGTAGGCGAAAAAAATCTTCCGAATGTGGAAATTAAACTCCGCAAAGAACCGGAAGCGAAACTTATTCCTGCAGAAAACGCAACTTCAGAAGTCAAAAAGATTGTTGAAGCCGAACTTGCTGCTTTGAACAACTAAAATCTGAATTTTGAGTTTTTGGAAAAAAAATAAAAGCGTAGGCAGATTTACGATTTGTGAAGATTTTGGGCGATTGAACCAATTAAAGTGCGTAGCACCCGAATCTTTACAAGCGAAGCACGAGCCCAACCATCTGGAACAAATCGGAAAACTGCTGAAAGCGATTTTTCGGAATTTATAAAAAACTCAAAATTCAACTTTGGATTACAAATGAAAAAACTTTTTATTCTTTTTGCAGCATTATTGATTTCTCTTTCATCCGTTTTTGCGCTTCCAGGATTTGCGCCAGTCGTTCCAGACCGTTCCGGGGAATACGTTTACTACCGCGATTTTACATTCGAACGAGAAAGCTACATCGGATTTTTGATTTACGATCCACAGACTTATTCCGCCCGATATTTTGCACCAGCTGACAAAAAATCAAAACTTCCGCAAAAAGAAATTCAGATTTTTTTTACAATAAATCCAACAGCAAATCACTTTGAGTTCACCGGCGAAAAAGTCCTGAACATTCAGCTTTTGACAGAAGAAGATTTAAAAATTGTAAACTACATCCATGATTTGCTCTACGAATTCAGCGCGCGCCGAATAAAGCTTGTGGAAAACAACGTTTTATCCGGCACGCAAGACGAACTCGAATTTTCAGGAAAAATCGCCTCCGACGAAGATTTTGCGCAGTTTGGCGGTTCTGTTAAAATCAACTGGAACACAATAATTCCATTTTTCAACATTGAGTCAATTTACAACCAGGACGATGCAAAAAATGTATTTTCAGTCGCGACAATTGGGCGAATAAATTCAACAGACGACAAAAGTTTTGAAAATTTCAAAGGTTTTCCAGAAAATTTCAAGGCAAAAACGCATAAGGCAAAAATCAACAGAAAAGCGGAACAGATTGAAATCAAAAACGAGACAACAGGCAATAAATATGTCATCTGCGCAGACTGGAATCGTCCGGCAGAAAATATGTTCACACTTGACGATTTTGCTGTCTTCTTAGAAACTTCAACGCCCGAAAAAAACTTGAATTTCATAAAAAGGCAATTTCTTTTAAGTTCCGAAGAAAATTATCTTGATTTCAGCAACATGGAATTCAAAGCAAACACTTTCAAGGCGAATTATTACGACTTTCAGACTGGAAACGTGATAACAGCTCTCAAAAAATTTGAAACAAATCCAAAAAATCAGCAGATTTCTTATTGCTCGCTTTCAGTTTTCAATGATATATACAAAAAAAATTCAAAATACTTCGACGAGATAATCGAGTCGTTTTTACCACAACAATCGCCTAAACCGAATCTAAAATGAACTGCGCGCCAATGGAGTTCCAATCCACTGACCTTCAGAACCTAGATATTCTTTTTTCTCGCCTTCAATCAAAAACTGCACGCTCTTTACAGTGCTGAATTCGGTCGCTGTGTACACAATCTGCATAAGCTGACCAATACTTCCCTCTACACCATAAGTATTGAACTCAAAATTTTCATTGAAATTCAAAGTTGCAACGCCATCTTTTACGCTTGCACCAATCAGTCTTGAACCAGCAGGAATAAGACTCATCGCATTTTTTTCGCCAGGAACAGGACCTGCCAGCAAAGCTTTTATCGCATCCGTCAGCGGAGAATCACTTCTTGCAAGCTGACGTTTCACAGCCTGCCGGTTCACAGAGCCATCCGCACCGATTGAAACAAAATACAAAGTGGTGGTACGTGTTGCCGTTGTGGCAGCAGGATTTTTTTCAGCAGAAACAGTTTTTTGCGGCACAGAATTCTTTGCCACATTTTCAGATTTTTCAGTTTTTCCAGCAGTTCCGTCCGGCATCGCAGAAGAATTTTTCACTTCTTCAGATTTTTCCGCATTTTTTTCATTTTGATTTTGAGAATTTTCCGCTTGCTGAACCAAATTCTCATTTTTCTTCACATCAGAAGCAGAAGATGAAGTATTTTTCTCATTTTCCTCAGATTTTCCAGCTTTAGAATCATTTTGCCCGGCCGAATCATCCATCAAATCAATTTCAATATCATCGGTCACCGTTTTTTCTGGCTTAACCGGATGTTTTTCCACAAATTCAGGCGTTGCAACACCAACTCGTTCAAAAAAATTAGTTTTTTTCAGATTAGAAACAATATTGTCCTTTTTCACAAAGAACATAATAACAATCAATATCACAAGTACAAAAAAAACAGCCACATAAAGTCCACTGTTCGGTTTATTATTTTTATTCTGAGCCATACTTTTTTATCGGAATTTTTCTGCAGAAATTTAAGTTTTCTTCAAATAATACAAAAAAATAACCGAAGCCATAAAAAGCTCCAGTCATTCTATTTTCATTTTATCTTTATTTTGGGTCATTTTTGCTTGCGCAAAAACCGGGCTTTTCGTGGTTCTCATTCAAAAGCGGCATTTCGACAAGCTCAATCGCCACTTTTGAACGGCTACGCCGCCACTACAATCCCTTGCCCGTTTTTTATTTCGCCAGATATTCGTTGATTCCTGCGGCGGCTTTTCGTCCTTCGCCCATCGCAAGAATTACAGTTGCCGCGCCAAGAACAATGTCTCCGCCGGCCCAAACTTTGGCTTTGCTAGTTGCCTGTTTTTCATCAACCGCAATGTGACCTTTTGCGTCCTGATTCAAGCCCGGAGTTGTTTTTACAAGCAGCGGATTTGAACCGTTTCCAAGAGCAACAATCATTGCATCGCAGGCAATCTCGTGCTCACTGCCAGGAATTGCAACCGGCGAGCGTCGGCCAGAAGCGTCCGGTTCGCCAAGCTCATAAGACAAAACCTTTACGCCGCAAACGCGTCCTTCCTCGTTTCCCAAAACTTCAACCGGATTTTCAAGGAATCTAAAGTTTACGCCTTCTTCTTCCGCATGCGCGATTTCTTCCAGACGAGCCGGCATTTCCTTGCGTGTTCGGCGGTAAACAATATCAACCTGTTCTGCTCCAAGCCGGAAAGCCATTCGCGCCGCGTCCATCGCAACGTTTCCTGCGCCGCATACAACAACGTGCTTCGCCTCGTAAATTGGAGTTGCCGCGTGTTCCTTGTCGTAGCCTTTCATCAAATTTGCGCGTGTAAGATATTCGTTCGCACTGAAAACACCGATTAAATTTTCACCAGGAATTTTCATGAATTTTGGAAGACCTGCGCCAGTTCCAACAAAGGCTGCGTCAAATCCTTTTTCGTTCAAAAGCTGATCCAAAGTGTCTGTTCGGCCAACAAGGAAATTCAGCTCAAACTTAACGCCCATTTTTTTAAGGTTATCAATTTCGTTCTGAACAATTGCCTTTGGAAGTCGGAATTCAGGAATTCCATACATCATAACGCCACCGGCTTTGTGGAATGCCTCAAAAACAGTAACATCGTGACCGGCTCGCGCACAATCAGCGGCAACAGTAAGTCCTGCAGGACCTGCACCAATAACGGCAACTTTTTTTCCTGTTTTTGGAGCAATTTCCGGCATTGTAACTTTATTGTTTTCGCGTTCCCAGTCGGCAACAAATCGTTCCAAACGGCCGATTGAAACAGCTTTTTCAGCAGACTTGTAAACCTTTCCAACCGTGCACTGTCCCTGGCACTGTTTTTCCTGCGGACAAACACGACCACAAATTGCAGGAAGCAACGAAGTTTCCTTGATTGTGTCAACCGCGCCCTTAAAATCTTTCTGGGCAATTTTTGCAATAAACTGCGGGATTTTTACGCCAACAGGACATCCATTTATACAAGGCATATTTTTGCACTGAAGACATCGGTTTGCCTCAACAATTGCCTGAGCCTCTGTGTAACCAAGCGCAACTTCTGCCATTTGTCGGGCACGTTCTTTTGGTTCACGGCTAGGCATTTCCTGCTGCGGAATCGCCATCCGGTCTTTATTTGTAAGTTCTTTTCCTTGAATTTTTGCCAGTTCTTCTTCGGCAATCTTATTCAGTTCTTCTATAGTTTTATGTGACATATAATTCTCCAAAATATCATTTCGACAAGCTCAAAGAACACAACCTAATGAAAAAAAATGATTGTTCCGCCTGCCAAAAACATAATTATTTTGCCAAAGCGTCTGCCTGAGCCTGAAGTTTGCATTTGTGGAAATCTTCTGCCTCTCGTGCCTTAAAAGATTTCATACGCATCATCATGTTGTCCCAGTCAACCTGATGAGCATCAAATTCCGGTCCGTCAACGCAAACAAATTTTGTGTCGCCACCAATAGAAACGCGGCAGCCACCGCACATTCCAGTTCCATCAATCATAATTGTGTTCAAAGAAACTGTTGTTGGAACGTTGTAAGGTTTTGTTGTAAGCGCGCAGAATTTCATCATAATCGGAGGTCCGATTGCAATAACTTCCGCCGGCGGAGTCTGACTTTCGCACATTTCTTTTAAAGGAACTGTAGAAACGCCTTGCCGGCCTGCAGAACCGTCATCTGTCATGATTATAACTTCATCGGCAATCGCCTTCATTTCGTCAACATAAATGAGCAAATCCTTTGTGCGGGCTGCAATTACAACAATAACTTTATTTCCGATTGCCTTATGAGCCTGAACGATTGGATAGCATGGAGCAACGCCAAAACCACCGCCAACAACAACAACCGGACCGTCTTTTTTTTCAATTACAGAAGGATTTCCAAGCGGTCCGAGCAAGGCGGCAAGCTCATCGCCAACATTTTTAAGTGAAAGTTTATAAGATGTTGCGCCAACAGCCTGAAACGCAAGTGCAATCCAGCCTTCTTCAGCATTTGCATCAGCAATCGTAAGTGGAATTCTTTCGCCGAATTCTGCATCAACCTGCAAAATAATAAACTGACCGGCTTTTCGATTTCTAGCAATTTCCGGAGCCTCAACTTTCATGTACCAAGTTGCGGAAGCTTCCGACAGCTTGCGTTTTTCAAGAATCTTAAACATAACCAATATTTTCCTTCAAATCAAAATATTATTACTCTAGTCTAATACAAATGAAAAAAATTATCTATAAAAACCATTCCAAAGCGCGATTTACAATAAATTTACCATTTCCGATTGTGTCATTTTACAAAATGAAGTATACTAATTCGAGTTATAAATGTCCTTAGGAGGAATAAAAATGTCACTTAAGAAAACTTTTTCAAAAGATGGCAAATGTAATGTTACATTTACAGTTTCTTCAGAAGCAGCACAGGGTGCAAAAACAGTTAATATCGCTGGAGATTTTAACAGCTGGAGCAGTACCGACACACCGATGAAGAAAGGCAAAGACGGCTCTTTTTCTGTTAAATTGACTTTGGATGTTGATAAAGAATATCAGTTTCGTTATTTGCTCGACGGATATAAGTGGGAAAATGACTGGAAAGCTGATAAATACATTCCTGCGCCTTATTCTAATGCAGACAACTCTGTTGTTGTCACAAAAAAAACAAAATAATTTTGTTTCAAAAAAAACCGGCTTATTCAGCCGGTTTTTATTTTTTATTTCAGATTTTTCAGCAACGAATCAAGTTCAGATTGCGTAATAAATTTTTCACGCAAGTAATAATCAGAAATTTCCTTCTGCAAATCATTGATTTCCGAAATCTTTTTTCCAAGCATTTTTTCAAACGAATACTGAAGGAGTCGGTAATCGCGGAATTCTTTTATTCCCATCTCGTTTGTCTTTTGATAGTCCGCTGCAATTTCTTCCCAAGAAGCTCCGCACAAAGCCGCAAGATTTGCGCTCACAACGCCAGTCCGGTCTGTTCCAAGCCTACAATGAACATAATATGGACCTGGATGCGAACCAATAAAACGGATAACATCTGCCATCATATTTCCAAATTCCCGCGAATTAGATGCGTAATAAACAGTATTGTAGCTAGTTTTTATAAAAAGCTGGTTTCCAGCCTGCCGAATATCGCTAACATAAACTGAAATCTGTTCCTTTTTCACATCAATTGATTCATCACCGGAAAGCGTGATTATTGATTTTACTCCATTATCTTTGAGCTGCTTGTTTACCAAAGCAATACGTTTTTCCTCGGTATCGTAATTCGGGCGAGAAATTTTATACGGATGATAGCCACGGAAAAGTTTTGTTGTCCCAGGAACAAGTCTGAAATTTGAAATTGTCGCAACATCCTCAGGATTTTCAAGGTTGAACTGCTTTAATTTCTTTAGTTTTTCAGCAGTTTTTTTATTTTCAATAACAACAGAAGGATTATCTTCTGGCAAGAGAATAAGGCTGTTAGTTGCCATCAAAAATCCAGGGAACGGATTTGGCATTGTAGGCTCCATTACCTCATCTTTTTTGCGGATACTTGTTGCTTCCACAATGCGAACTTCGTATTCAACTTCTGCAATCACATAGAATTTAAATTCCGGAAATCCAGAATTTCCTGGAACCATAACATCTTCAAGATTACATTCATAAGTCCAGGTTGAATATTTGTATTTTTCAAGTTCCCAGCCACTGTTCTTTTTTGCCCAACCATTGAACGAACCTTCCAGAAAAACTCTTTTTGGCGTTTTTATTCCGAATCTTGAAGAATCAAAGACAAAAACAATTTTTCCATCTTCCAACAACTGATAGCCAAGCCTTTTGTTTACATTATTCAGTTTGAATTCCTGCTGGCAAGCCACAATCTGAGCGTTTTTCTTTGCAAAAACAGAAAAACTGCCTAAAACCGCAAAAACTGCACACAAAAGAATTTTTCTAATCGCCACTTAATTTGCTCCTACTTTATTTTCTTTAGTATAAAATTCAAGTTTTGATAAAAAGATAAGAGCGTAGATGGATTTGCAATTTGTGAAGACTTTGTGCGATTATACCAATTAAAGTGCGTAGCACCCAAAATAATACAAGCGCAGCGCGCGCACAACCGTCTGGAGCAAATTGCAAATCCATCGAAAGCGAACTTTCACAATTTACAGAAACTTGGATTTTATTCTTTAATTATACCTGATAATTCGGCGCAAGTTAATCAAAAATTCCTGTATAATGCAAAACTATAATTGTCAAATCATCGTGCAAGGGAACGCCTTTTGTAAAATTTTTGAATTTTTCAACGATAAATGCAAGCGTTTCTTTTGAATTTTTCGCTGGACATTCTTCAAGAATCTTAAAAAGACGCTCCTGGCCAAGTTCCTCGCCGGAAGAATTTCTGCTTTCAACCAGACAATCTGTATACAAAAGCAAAACATCTCCAGCTTCCATCTGCCTTAAAACCGTTGAACATCCATCAGAAGGCAATCCAGGCATTCCCAAAAACATTCCGCGGAATTTTCCGTCTTTTCCACCAAGAATTTCAACTTTTCCAGTTTTTGCATTTTTCAAAAGAACATCTGTGTGTCCGCCGTTCACATATTCAACTTGATTTTGGTTCAGACGCAAAAAAATTCCTGTAAGATAATTTTCCACAGAACCTTTTTCTTGCGCCAAAGTTTCGCTGAATTCCTGAATCAGTTTTTCAAGCGGTTTCTGCCGGTTTTTTATAAAAATCTTTTCTGCAAGATATTTTGAAAGAATTCCAACCAGCCCGGACGCAACGCCATGTCCAGAAACATCAAAAAGTCCAATTCCGCAGAATTTCTTGTCTTTGTCAAAATAAAAATCATACAAATCGCCAGAAACTGAAGCCATCGGTTTAAAAATGAATGACGTTTCCCAGCCATTTTTACACGGAGCTTTGGAAGGATAAAAACTTTTCTGAACCAGCTCCGCCATTTTCATGTCGCGCTCCTGAATCATCTGCTGACGCTGCAAAAGCCGATTCTTTTTTGTGATTTCACGAGTTTTTTCCTGAACTTCAACGGAAACAATCGTGTCCAAAAGCTGCTTGACTGTCACAACGCCAACATAAATTCCTTTTTTTGTGACAATAATCGGATTGTAAAGATTTTTTTCGTCACGCAACATGGCTTTTGTCGCTACTTTTTCAACAGATTCGCTGCTGTTTACAACAAAAAAATTAGTTATCATGACTTCTTTTACAGTTTTCCGGTAATTCAGCCCGAACCCAAAACGCCCTCCAAGCAAATCCGCAAGCACAGAATGGGTCATAACGCCCAAAACCCGCTGCTTCAAATCAATAATCGTAACAAAAGTACATTCTTTATTTGCGGTAAAAAAATTCATCAGCTCAAGAACATTCATATCAGGAAAAACAGTGATTCCTTGCGCCGCCAGCTCGCCAATTTTGCTGGAATTTCCGTTTTCCACCGCCTCTTCCGCGTTTTTAAATTCCTCCAGAAACGATTTTATATTTTTCTTTTTGTCAGAATCATCTTTTTTTAAAGGATGAATTTTAATTTCATCTTTATTTTTGTTTTTTGTAAGTTCCGTCAGATTTTTTTTATAAGCAATAATTCTTGCATAGGATTCTGGCGTTACTTTTTCTGGAATTTTTTTTGGAATTCCGATAAAAAATCCTTGCGCAAACTGAACTCCAAGAGAAAGCAGAATATCCAGTTCCTGCGCTGATTCCACGCCAACTGCAACTGAATAAATTCCAGTTTCATTGCAAAATTGAACAAGGCTTTTGACAAGCGACTGTTTAAGCGTATCAGATTCGATTCCGCGGATGATTTTCATATCAATTTTGATGAAGTTCGGATTCAGCGAACAGATTCGTTCAAGCCCCGAATAAGCCGCGCCAACATTATCAAGCGCAATGCTAAAATTCTGGACTTTATAATGTTCGGTTATTTCATTCAGAATTTTCTTTTGCTGAGAGCATTTTTCAGTAATTTCCAGAATTATTTTTCGGGAGTCAATGTTATACTTTTTCAGAAGCTTAAGCGTGTAACCTTGATAAAAATCCTCATCAAAAATAATGTCCGGATTGATATTTATAAAAATATTGGTCTTTAAACCTAGCTGGCTGACCATTTTAAGGATTGTTTTTCTGCAGAATTTTTCCAGTTTCCAGATTTTTTCAGTTTTATCCGCAAGCTCAAAAAATTCTGTGACAGATTTTTCCTTTACGCGCGAAAAAACTTCATATCCAAAAATATCTCCGTTTTCCAAAGAAACAATCGGCTGAAAATATGGCGTAATTTCCTTTTCTTCCAAGATTTTTTCTATATTCATACGCAAAAATTACAAATTTTATATAAAATTTTCTTCATAAAAAAATAAAATTTATGTAAAATTAAAGAATGGAACAGTATAAAAAAGAATTTATTGATTTTATGGTTGAATGCCAGGTTTTGAAATTTGGATCATTCACTTTGAAAAGCGGACGTCAAAGCCCATTTTTTATGAATGCCGGCGCTTATGTAACAGGAAGCCAACTTGCGCGTCTTGGAGAATTTTACGCAAAGGCAATCCACGACAATTTCGGCGATGATATCGACGTTTTCTTCGGACCTGCATACAAAGGAATTCCGCTTGCAGTTGTAACCGCTGTTGCATATTCAAAACTTTACGGAAAAGAAATCAAATATTGCTCAGACAGAAAAGAAGAAAAAGACCACGGTGCTGACAAAGGCGCTTTGCTTGGCTATAAAATCAAAGACGGTGATAAAGTTGTTATAATTGAAGACGTTACAACTTCTGGAAAATCAATTGACGAGACTTATCCAAAAATAAAAGCACAGGAAACAGTTCCTGGCGGAATAAAAATCGTTGGTGAAATTGTAAGCCTGAACCGAATGGAAAAAGCTGCTGACTCAACAAAATCCGCACTTGAAACAATAACTGAAAAATACGGATTTCCGGCAAAAGCTATTGTCACAATGGAAGATGTTGTAGACGCACTTTACACAAATGGCGATAAAAAAATAATCACTCCAGAAATCAAAGCCGCAATTGACGAATATTACAAACAGTACGGCGCAAATGGAATGGTTATTTAACGTAAAAGCCGAGTTTTTGGTTGAATCCATAAAACTCGGCCTTTGGAATAAATCTTTATTTTTTGCAGACTAAAACCATTGTTGCGGCAGTCTGATTGTAAGGCTGTTTTTCGTAACCACCATAAATTTCAACAGATTTATAGCCTATTTTCAAAAGATCCTTTTTTAGTTCTGAAGCGGAATAAAGGCGTTGAACAAATTTATGCTCGATTCTCTTTCCATCAGGAAAAACGAGCGTCCATGCAGAACAAAGACCTTCCCAAGCGCCAGAAACACTAAAATTTGTTATAACTTTTATATCTGAGCGGAAAAATTCCTCGCCTTCTGTAAAATTAATAATCGCAGTTTCCCGGCTAACAGACTCAAGAATAAAAATTCCCCCTGGATTCAGCGCATTATAGATATTTTTCAGGATTTTAAAATCGTCCTGCTCGTTTTCACAATAACCAAACGAAGTATAAAGATTAACGGCACAATCATATTTTTTTTGACTCACAAAATTCCTAAGATCTTGTTTTAAAAGATTTATTTTTACGCCCTCATCATGAGCAGTTTCAGCGGCGGCATCCAACTCAGACTGAATTATATCAACACCTGTCACATCAAAGCCAAGCAATGCAAGCTCAACGCTGATTCTGCCAGGACCGCAACCAGCATCAAGAATTGAGTTTTCTGGTTTTAAATTCGCCAATTTTCCAACAGCTTTTGCAACCGCAGGAGCCTCTGCCCAGCGGTTTTCATCAAAAATAACAGGTGAATAAAATTCCCAGAATTCAGAATTTTCGAACCACTCCTTTTTCACTACGTTCCGTTCCTTTTCAGATTGAAATTTGTTTTGCTTAAAACCAATGATAGCGCAAACGGATTTTTAATTTGCGAAGACTTTGGCGATTGAACCAACTAAAGTGCGTAGCACCCAATTTTTTACAAGCGCAGCGCGAGCCCAACCGTCTGGAACAAATTGAAAATCCGTTGTGAGCGACCTTTCAGAATCAATAAATCCAAACTTCAATCTGGTAAATTTTCCGTTATTGATAATTTTTTTGTAAAATTCATCTAAAAAAAATCTCAATTTATCATTATATTAGAAAAAACACGATATTGGAAATTTTTATTAAGCCGGAGGAAAAAATGGATTTGGCTGAAATTGATGAAAACGGAAAAGGATTGTTATTTTTTGGAGAAACAAAAGTTGAAAAACTTGAACAGATAAAAGGTCAACCAAATGTTTTTCTTCTTGAAACAACCGCAATTTTAGAACGCACAACTCAATTAAGCCCAAAAGCCGGTCAGTTTTATCTTATACGAAGCAAAAAAACAACAACAAACTACAATCGTCCTATCAGTGTTTATCATTCAGAAGAAAAAATCAACGAAAATGGCAAAAAAGAAGTAAAAATTCAATTTATGATTCTTGAAAAAGGTCGCGGAACACAAGAACTTTGCCATATGTACATAGGCGAATCCATAAGCTTGATTGGTCCACTCGGAACAGAATGGCCTGTTGATGAAGCAAAAAAAATCATCTCGGAAAACAATGGAAAAACTCCAAAAATCGCAATTGTTGGCGGAGGAATTGGTGTCGCTCCTGTAGCAAATCTTGCCTCGACACTACCAGACGGAACTTACGATTTTTACGCATCTTTTAAATCTGGCTCATACGGACTGGAAAATGTAAAAGCCGCAAACACAATAATCACAACAGACGATGGAAGCGTGGGAATTCACGGAATGCTTCCTGCTGGATTTTCAAAAGAAGCGATTAAAAAAGCCGGATACAAGATTATTTACGCCTGCGGGCCAACGCCTATGTTGAATTATGTAAAAAATGTCGCAGAGGAACTTGAAATCCAGTGCTGGATTTCCATGGAACACAGAATGCTTTGCGGTCTAGGAGCTTGCCTTGGCTGCACAATCGAAACAAAAGAAGGATTAAAACGTTGCTGCAAAGACGGACCAGTTTTTGACGCAAAAATCATAGAATTTCCAAAACCAGAACCGCGCAGAAAACCGCTGGAAAAAGATAAAGAACCAGATTTGTCTGTTGAAATTGCAGGAGTTCACTTTAAAAATCCGACGATTGCCAGCGCAGGAACTTTTTCCTATGGCCAAAATTTCAGAGGTGTAAGTGATGTTTCAGCCTGGGGCGGAATTGCATCAAAAGGATGCACATTTGAACCACGAGAAGGAAACAAAGGGGAACGAAGCCTTGAAGTTCCAGGTGGAAATATGAATTCAATCGGTCTGCAAAATCCTGGAATCCCAACTTTTATAAAAGATCTTCTTCCGGGAATGCTAGGCCTTGGTCCTGTTGTAATTGCGAATCTTGCCGGAAGCGACATAGAATCTTATGTTCATGGCGCAAAACTTCTTGATAAAACTGACTGTGACATGATTGAGCTGAACATTTCCTGCCCGAATATAAAAGCCGCCGGACTTGCATGGGGAATGAGCGCCGACACAGCATATTACTGCGTTTCCGCTGTTCGCGCCGCAACAAAAAAGCCTCTGATGGTAAAACTTTCACCAAATGCGCCGGACAACCGCCCAATTGCAATTGCCTGCATAAAAGCTGGAGCAGATGCAATCAGCCTTATAAACATGGTTCATGGGGTTGCAATTGACATCGAAAAAGGAAAACCGTTCTTCAACAATGTTCACGCAGGATATTCAGGTCCAGGACTAAAACCACTTGCGCTTAGAATTGTTTACGATGTAATCGAAGAAATCAACAAACTTCCGCCAGCGCAAAGAGTTCCTGTTGTTGGAATCGGCGGAATTTCAACATGGCAAGACGCAGTTGAATTTATTATGGCCGGAGCTCATGCAATAGAAATCGGCCAGGCAAAATTCACAAATCCAAATGTAGCAATTGATGTTGTTCAAGGTCTAAAGAAATTTATGAAAACTCACGGATATCATAATCTTGCGGAAATGCGCGGAATTGCCCAAGTAAAAAATCATATCAACGAACTTGGGTCTGGCAATGAAAAAACAAAATACGCCGAACTGAAAAATATGATTCTTGCAGATAAGCCGGTTATTCCAAATATCTCAGGCTCTAATGTCTAAAAAATAACCTGATGAATAAAAAAGCCTCGGCTCAAAAACCGGGGCTTTAAAATTTTCATACAAACTGAATATCAATATCCATCGCTCATTGCGCGGTTGTTGTCTTTTATGCAAAGTTCATCGTAAACAAGACTTCTTTTTCGCAATTCCTGCTTTAACGAATCTGGGTATGGCATATTTCGCCAGAAAATTCCCCGGACTTCTTTGTCCAAACGCTGAACTCCGTTAGACTCTTTTGTCATCCACAGAACATAATCCTCAATAAAGAAAGCCTTCAAATCTCCCTTTAATTTCTGGCGGTCTATGTACTGATAATATTGTCCGGTCAAACCTTCTTCCATCCAATAGTAAGAAGCCTTTTCCTTTGCGACCTGCCAACGTAAATCGGCAACAGCAGTAAGAACCGCAATTTTCAAATCACGGGGATACATAGGAATTACAATACGACCACGGCTAGTAACGCGGTTATACCGGTCAAATGGTTCCCAGCAAAATCCCCGGTCACCATAAGTCGGAAGAAGCAGAACGTAAGGAACAATTCTGTTCGGAACATTTTTATGGACACGGCAGAATGCACCTGGATCAATTGATTCAACCCAGCGCAAAATATCGATTACATTTTCACGGGTTCCAGTTCCTCGTTCCATACAATGATAAAATTCCCGAGTAAAAAGCGGAAACTGGTTTCCCTGCCGACCGACAGTCATTTTCGCCATCTGACGGACTGTCTCAAACTCAATGTTTACTGCATCTGTATCCGCCGCATGAGTCTGATTGCCGCTATTTTCAGAAAGTTTTCCTTCAACGCTATCGTAAACGCCTTTTGCATCCTCAAAATCTTTTAGGCAGCGCACGTATTCCTTTCCATTTTTAGAAAGCCTGTGAAGCCTGTCAGTGATTTCGCTAAAAAGACGTTGCTGGCTTTCTGAATAAGCCGCACGATGTGGCTCAAGCCCAGGAATTGTATTGTGCTCGCAAAGCTCATCAAAACGCTCGCGGATTTCCTGTTCAAGAACGCTTCTTTCATTTTCTTTTATATTAACAAGATTTTCCGCCGCCTGCATTTTTCCAGAATTTTTTGACTGAAGCTGCTGCAAGCGGTTTTGCTCCATTGTATTAGCTTCTTCTTGAGTTGTGGCTTTCTTCGGAGCGCGTTTCTCATCCGTCATAGAATTTGTAAGGCGGCCGCTGGCAATCTCGCGGAACCATTCATCCTCATAAAGAACTGGCTCGCCTGTGCGATTTTCAAAAATTATCTTGGAAAAAAATTCTTTCTGCTCAGGTCTAAAAAGAGAAGGCAACAAAACCCCGAACCGAACCAACATTCGCTTTGGCATCGGAAGATTCAAGTCCGCCATTTTCGGCGCCATACCACGAATAAGTTCCCAATAAGCAGAAATTATATTTTGCCTATAAACAGTTCTGTCTTTCGGATCCTGACAAGTCAGATATTTTGAAAGAACCTGATGCAAGCGCTGCGCAGAACCATTTTCACCGGTCAAAGCCGTTTTATAATAACTTGTGTCATCAAAAACTTTGGAAGGAGTATCTTCCGTAAATTTTGTGATTTCATCAAATTGCCGCTTGCTTAAATCTACATCGTGAATCGAATGTTTTTTTGGCGCCGCATTAAGTTTTTCATTGAACAATTTTGAACGCCGTGTAAAATCCTGCATTGAAAAAGGGGCATCGCTTTTCTGTTCAAATTCAGACGAAACATCAACGCCTTCGCTGGAAGGATTGTCTACATCTGCTAGCAGTTTGTTAATTTCATCCTCAAAATCATCAGCCATTCTTTACCTACCAGTTAATTTCCGAATAATTTATATTATAACACGATTTTAGAATGAATGGAAACTTCTCCGCTGTCAAGAATTTTTATTTCACCGTTTTTAAGTTTTACCACAAGTTTTGCATCTTCCGTAACGTCCTGGACGATGCATTTATAATTTTTGTCATCAGTATTTATAACAGGAGAAATTTCAATCTCTTTTCCAACCAGAAAAGAACGAGCTTTATATTCCTGCATTGATTTTTTGATTTCTTCCGCGCCACCGTCAAGAATCAAAAGAAATTCGTTTATGACTTCTGCACAAAGTTCAGCCTGTTTTCTGTTTTTTTCACTGGAAATAACGCTGCCAGCAATATTTTTTAATTCTTCCGGCTGATTTTTATTCGTTGTAATATTGATTCCAATTCCCACAATCGCGGCATCAATCATTCCAGTCTCAAAATTTGCAACGCCTTCCGTCAGAATTCCGCAGACTTTTTTTCCATCAACAAAAATATCATTGACCCATTTTATTTTTGCGTCCGCATTGTAGATTTTTTTTAAC
>DLKK01000090.1:45550-55544 GCA_002478955.1 Treponema sp. UBA7590 | reverse complement strand
TCCAGCTGAAGCTGTAATTACAGCAGGTTTTGTAATATTTCCGTCCGAATAAACAATCGAAAGATAAATTCCGCTTTCTTCCGGTGAATAAAATGGCCTTCCAAGGCGCCCCCGGCCAGAAGTTTGCCTAGCAGCAACAAAAACGGTTTTATGAAGTGATTTTCCATCTTTTTCTGCCAATTCGCGTTTTGCCTGAGTATTTGTGGAATCAATCACATCAAAAAACTTGATTTTTACATTTTTGTCTGAAATATGCTTTAAAATCTCAGAGGCGTTATAAACATCGTTTGAAACAAGCCTGTATCCGCGGTTTGTAACAGCTTCAATCTGCGCGCCATCTTTTCGTAGCGCGTTGATTGATTTCCAGACTGAAGTTCGTGTTACTCCGCACCGTTCTGCAATTTCCTGCCCCGAAACAAAACCATCCTCTGATTTTGTATTTTGCAGAACTGAAAAAACAGAATCTTTTACAGCCATTATTTTTTCTTTCCAAGCAATGTAAAGTTTTCAGCAGGATTTGAAAAAACAATTCCGCTTCCTGGCTTTGAAAGACAATCCAGTTCTTTTACCGCATCAATAATCTGATTGACTTTCGCATTTTCCGCAAGAATCAAAAGCATATCTTTTTCTGGAACAATTTCCACACCAAAAAAAGTCTCATCACCAGGGCGGGCCGTTCCACGCGCAGAAAGAAATGTTCCTCCTGTTGCGCCAGCATTTCGCGCCGCCGCCATCGCGTCTTCCGCATAACCTTTATTTACAATTATCGTAATAAGCTGATGTGTTGTTTCTGTCATATTTTCATCCTTTCCGGTTATTTTTCCGGATTTCACAAACTGAGAAACTTTTGTACTGAACAAAATTCCAAAAGGCCGTTTTTTTTCAGAAGAAGATTCTTCCATCGCATTCATGATTTCTTTTGTATTTTCAGAAGGAACCAGAACGTAAACTATATCTTTATTTGAGTCTGCAATGCCAAGAATCTGAAGAAATGTGCTTGCCGCAGTTCCTTTTCCGCGGGAAATTGTTCCACCATGCGCACCAGCATCAACCGCCGCATGAGTCAAAATTTCACCGCAATTTCTAGGAACAATACCAATAATCATATCGTACATCAGTTTTCCTCCATTTTTGTTGTGATTTTGTTTTTCCGTTTTTTTGCCGCAAACAAAATTCCCAGAATTTGAATCGCAATCAGCGGAGTCATGGCAACAAGCGCAATAACGCCAAACGCGTCAGAAGAACCTCCTGCAGCATGGGAAGCTCCAATTGTAAACGAAAGAACGAAAGTTGATGTAATCGGTCCGGAAGCAACTCCTCCAGAGTCAAAAGCAATTGCTGTAAAAAGTTTTGGACAAAAAATCATAAGAATCAAAGCAAACGCATATCCAGGAACAATTATCCGCATAATGCTGAAACCTTGAAGAGCCCGCCACATTGTCAGACCAATCGCAACCGCTGAGCCGGCAGCCAAAAATGTAAGCATTAATTTTCTTTTTATTGTGCCGCCAGAAAGATTTTCAACCTGTTCAGTAAGAATCCAAACCGCAGGCTCCGCACAAACAACAACCGCGCCAAGCAAAACTCCTGTAAAAATCAGAAGAATATTCCAGAAGCCGCCAAATTCCGCAGCTTTTCCACCAAGAATTGTTCCTAGATGTTTTCCGGCATCCATAAAACCACCGTTCACGCCAACCAAAAAAATTGTAAGTCCAACAAAACTGTAAACAAGACCGACAATTACTTTAGCGACTTTTCTTGGCGGCAAATGCAAAAGAAAAAGCTGAAAAAACACAAACAGAATAAAAAGCGGCAAAATCGAAAGCGCAGCTTCTTTTGCAACATTAGGAATCAGACGAAGAAAAATTCCAAGACCGACAATATTTTCTGATTCCGCAAAAATTTCATTTTCTGAATCAAGCGCACCTGTCAGCGAAAGAAACATTCCGTATGCAAGAACTGCCATTATCGGTCCTACAGAAGTAATTCCTGTAAGACCAAAACTTTCACTGTCTTTATCTGCGCCAGTTGAACGAACAGAAGAAACACCGATTCCTATCGCCAAAATGAATGGAACGGTCATCGGTCCAGTTGTTGCTCCTCCAGAATCAAACGCAATTCCACGGAAACTTTCAGGGGTAAAATAAGCAAGAATAAAAACGCCAATGTACAAAACCAGAAGCGTAATTTTTAACGGCCAGTTCAAAATCGATCTTAAAAGTCCGATTGTAATCAAAAGCCCGACACCCGCCGCAATAATATAAACAAGCCCAGTTTTATCCACCGCAGAAAAAACACTGTGAATCTGGTCTCCAAAAACCTGAATATCAGGTTCTGCAACGGTCACCAAAAATCCAATTACAAAAGAAACGCTAAGCAGAATGAACAAGTTTCTTTTTGAAACCAACGCTGCTCCGGTCTGCTCGCCCAGCGGACGGATTCCAATATCAACGCCAAGCAAAAAAACTGTAAGCCCCAGAATAAGCAGAACACCGCCAATCAAAAACCTTAACATCAGCGATGCACCCAAGGGGGCGACAGTCAAGCCAAGAATAAAAACAATCAGCATTACAGGCAATACTGAAGTTACAGTTTCTTTTAATTTAACAAGAATGTTCAACTGTCAGACCTCCAAATTCATTATTTTCTATTTTTTTTCAGTTTGTTTTTTTGCCGTAGCAGTCCCAACCTTTGCGCTCAATTCCTTCAACCCATTTTTTTGCCCAGGATTTTGCACCTTCCAAATCCTGATCCTTATAATTTCCGCATTCCTTTTCTGTTGCCGCTGGAACAGGCTTGTTCCAAACCGCAACTTTCCTAAGAATGTTCAACATGTGTTCCGCAATATATTTTTCATCGAGATCACCAAAAACCGTAAAATAAAAACCAGTTCGGCAGCCCATAGGACTAAAATCAATTACGCCCTCAACCTCATCGCGAATATATTCTGCAATAATATGTTCCAATGAATGAAGCGCACCAGTTGTCATAAATTCTTTGTTCGGCTGACAAAACCTTATATCAAATTTTGTTACGACATCACCTTTTTTACCGATTTTTTTTGCTGCAAGCCTTACGTAAGGAGCAACAACCTTTGTGTGGTCAAGATTAAAACTGTCAACTTTGTAGTGACCTTCTGTATGTTCTGCCATATTTCCTCCAAATATCATTTTTTTCTAATCCAAGAATTCCAGCATTTTTAAGACAACCGCCGCACATTCTTCCGAGGCAATTTTTTCATTAAAACTATAAGTCACCTCGTAACTGTCATCTGCATTATCAGAGATGCAACGCAAAATAACAAAAGGAATTTGGTTCAAAAAACAAGCGTGGGCAACAGCCGCACCTTCCATTTCCACACATGCAGGCGAGCAAATTTCTTCAATATGCTCTTTTTGCTCCGCATACGAAATAAACTGGTCGCCACTGGCAATCCTTCCACGAATCAATTTATATTTTTTCGCGCTTTCAGACTGAGCAAAAGCATTTTCCGCAGCTTTAATCATTTTTTCATCCGCATCAAAAGCCGAAGTGTGCATTTGGGGAATTTCCGTCGGTTCATAACCAAATGCAGTAGCATCCATATCATGATAAACCGCATCGGTTGAAACAACCATATCATGAATGTGCAGATTTTCCTGGATTGCGCCGGCAATTCCTGTGTTGATTATTTTTTCCACGCCAAACTGAAGAATAAGACGTTGAGCGCAAAGAGCCGCATTCACTTTTCCAATGCCGCTTTTTACAACAACAACGTTTTTTCCGCAAAGATTTCCTTCATTAAAGACAAGATTTCCAAATTCAGTTTTTTTAAGGCTTCCATTCTTTTCCATTTCATCGCAAAAAATGCTGATTTCAACATCCATCGCACCAATTATTCCAATTTTCTTCATATTTTTTCCTATTTGACCTAAATGCAACTTTTAGGCTATTTATTTTCTGTCTTTTTTGAATTTGACTCTTTTGAAATCTGAACCAAAAACGATACCACAAGCAGAATTCCGCAAACAACAACAGCTGAGTCCGCAACATTAAAAGTCGGCCAGCGTTCCATACCAAAAAGTCCGTAGAATTTTACATCAATAAAATCAACAACACCTCGAGCCCTAAAAAATCTGTCTATAAGATTTCCGAAACCACCGCCAAGAACGCCACAAATTGCCCAACGCTGAAGCATTGAAAATTCTTTGTTCCTAAAATAGACAACAATCACCAGAATCATAACAACCAAAGGAACCAGCCCGAAACTCAACCGCCGGAACGCAAGCGGCCAAGAATCACCAAGACTGAACGCAACGCCTGTGTTATAAACCCTGATTAGCCTTAAAAAATCTCCAAAAAAAGCAGGACCGATTCCCAGATGCCCATTCGCATAATCAAGAGGAATGTAAAGTTCAACCAAAAATTTTGTCAGCTGATCCGCCAGAATTATGGCAAAAGTCAATATAAATGGAAGCAAATTCTTTTTTTCAATATTCATATATCAAATATACCTTTTATGATTCTTCTTTTAAAGAAAAATTAAAAAATTTTACAATCCTGTCGGAAAATCTATAAATTCAGTTTGAATTCCAGTTTCTTCCTTCAACTTTTTTGCAATGTTCTGGACACCAATTGTCTCGCTAAAATAATGTCCCATCGCAATAAAATTGATTTCAGATTCTTTTATAAAATGAAACGAACTATGTTCCGCCTCTCCGGTAATATATGCGTCCAAATTTTCAGAAACCGCCTGCGAAATGTCAGATTCTCCTGCTCCGCCGCCAGAAATAATTCCAACGGTTTTTATCTCTTTTTTTCCAAACTGAAGGACACAAAGCGGCTTTTCACCCTTGTTATGAGTGCGCTGAACCAGTTCCTCCACCGAAACAGGAGTCTCCAGCTCGCCTTTTACGCCGCACAACATTCCGCGCCATTCACCGAACGGCTGCAAGTTTTTCAAGCCGATTCTGGCTGCAAGCCCGTAATTATTTCCATAAGGATTATTCGCATCCAAAGGAATATGGCACGCGTACAACGCAACATCATTTTGCAGGAACGGCGCAAACCTTTTGTATGCAGCGCCCACAAGAATTTCTGTTTCCGGCCAAAAAAGCCCATGATGAACAAAAAGCACATCCGCCCCGATTTCCGCAGCTTTAAGGGCGGTTTCCTGACACGCATCCACCGCAAACGCAACTTTTTTTATCTGCTTTTTGTCAGGTTCACTGTTTTGAATTTGAATTCCATTTTTTGAAACATCCGCAGGATAATTTTCAATTTTCAGAAAACTTCTAAAATATTTATCAAGTTCATTCAACGTCATTTTCCGCTCCTGAAAGTCCTGGATTTTGCGCTTGTTCCTTCGCCTGATTTTGCGGCTCAATCGCTTCTTTTTTATAGAGCGGCGCTGGAATTGCGCTCAAAGTTTTTTCCGCAATCGCCTTTAAATTTTCAAGATTTGGCTCCCGTTTCAAATTCAAAAAACAAGCGGTAAACGGAGAAGTCTGCTGAACAAAACCAAAACCTTTGCTTGAATATTCCGGCAAATCTGAAAGCTTAAAAAATCCGCTAACATTTTTCGGCATTTCCTTTGAAAAATCATCAAAACAAATGTCGCTCATCCAGTCGCCAACCACAAAAATCAGCTCAATTTCTGGCTCTGATTTTTTTTCTTCCGAAGAGACAAAATCCAGCATCGCCAAAACTTCCCGCGCCACATTGAATGAATAAAATTCCTTTTGCATTTCAAATTTCACAGGATTTTGAAAATAATTTATCTTCATAAAAAATTTCCTGAAAATCCTGAAATCCGCAAAATTATGAAACCATTTTCCATCGCGGGCATAAAAATCACCGGAATAAACCTTAAAACCTTTTGCCGCAAGAAATTTCATGTACGGAATATACTCAACGGAATCCGCGCGCTTGTCCGAAATCAAAATTATCGACTGTCCATTAAAATTTTCTTTTTTTGCAGGAGAAAAAACACGGATTTCTGCCGAAGAAAAACCGAGACTCTCAGATTTTTCAAAGCCACTGGCAAAATCCCCGGAAACCCGGATTTTTGATTCAGATGCATTGAATTCTTTTTTGTCCAAAAACACCGGACGATATTTTATAAGAACCGCACCTTCAAAAAGACACAAAAAAATCACAAAAAAAGTTCCGATTTTAAACGCAATGCTGTAATGGTCAACATAAAGCCCACCGGAAAAACGCAAAAACGCGCGGAAATTCGTAAAAAAACAGAAAATAGAAATCGCAAGGATTGAAAGCGAAAAAAGTTCCGCATTCCAGGCAAAAATCTGAAAAACAGCAAGAATCACGCTGATTGGCGCAAGAATCGTAAGCGAATCAACTTTTCCAAATTTCAAAAGAAAAATACGCGCACAGTTCAAAAGAATCAAAAAAAGAATCAGCAGTTCGCCCAAAAAAGGAGTTTCCATACTTTTTGATTTTATATGAATTTTATTATTTATAGAAGATAAAATTCCGCCGGTTTTTATATTAAGTTGATTTTGAATTTAACCTTACAAAATCTTCGCTGGCTTTCCTGTAAGAAAAATCCGCAGATTCAATTTTATGTAGCTCAAAATTTCGCGGGAATATGCGTTCAAGACAAAAAGCGCAGGTGTTTTCGCGGAAACTCCCAAAACATTCAAAAACCCCATACGGCGTGCAAGTTGTTCTGCGCGCGCAAGATGAAAATCATTTGTCACAACCGCTACCGGAGACGCCAAAATTTCTTCAATAGAACGCCCAGAATATTCAGAAAGAATTTTTACGCTGTACTGAAAATTCTGAATTGTATCTTTTGCCTGATTTTCCGCCAGAACGCGATTTCCTTCAATTCCAAATGATTCCAACGCAGGCTTAAGCACATCGCTTTCCGGACAAGGTGCAAAAACGCCTTTTCCGCCGGTAACAACACAAACCGCAGCCGGATTTGCCTTCAGATAATCTGCTGCCACTGCAACACGGCGCTTTACGCTATCAGTCAACTGCGCATCTTTTGTAATTCCCCCACCAAGAATAATCACATATTCAGGATTTTCGGAACCATCCGCAAGTTTCGGATGACAGATGAACCACAAATTAATTCCAGAAATCAAAATTCCAGCGCCAAAAACTGAGAAAACAGCAATTTTCAAAGCCCGCGGCGATTTTTTCCACAAATGATGTTTTCTTAGGCAAAAAATCACAAGGCAGACAACTGAAAGCCAAAACCAGACTGAAGAAAAACTAAAAAACGAGCCAAAAATCGTTTCCGGCGAACAAATCCGCATCGCAACAAAATAAGCATCAAATAAAACTGCAAGAATCAACCATGTTATCATAAATTCCCCCCCCCCATAAAAATCGAGTTTTTTAGAAATTGTGAAAAATCGCTTTCAGCGGATTTTCTGTTATTTCTCCTCATCAACGCCAAGACCAAAAAGCGCAAAATCACCTTTGCAAGGGTCGTCAGGCCAGATTTGCTTAAGCTGGACGGTTATTTTCTGCGCGGTTTTCATGGAAGCCGGGGAATTTTCAGGAATCAGCCGCAATTTTTCAGCTTCCTGAATCACGTGCGTATCCAGCGGAATTATCAAATCTTCCGGCAAAATCCAGTTCCATAATCCCAAGTCCACCGGTGAATTCTGGCGGACCATCCATCGCAGAAACATATTAACGCGCTTGTTTGCAGAATTTTTCCCTTTCGGCACAATCTTACAGTTTTCAAAAGCCGCAGAAATCGCATCTGCAGGATTTTTTCCAGCATCAAACTTCTTTACAAATTCACCAAAAGTTCTATTTTTTTCCAGAAGGCTCTTGAACGCCCGGAACAGATTTTTCATTTCTTCATACGAATAAAAACGATAAAATTTTTCATCGTTATCGCCGGAAGAAGCACAAAAATCTTTTTCAAAGGCGCCATTTTTTATCCACAGAAAAATTCCACCAGATTTGTCCGCCGTTTCAAAAATAAACTGGATTTTCGGAATAAACTGTTTTCTGTTTCCAAAAGAAAGCATTGCCGCAACAAAAGACGCAATCTCAACATCAGCCTGATTTTTGTACCAACGCAAAAACTGGCTCGGATCAGACTGCAAAAAAGCGGAATTCTCGTATTTGTCCGCAAGCTCCCTTAACCTTTGCTTAATTTCTTCCGTCATAAAGAACTCAACATCTATCAGACTCAGTCGAACAAATCAGTTTTCTTAAGCCAGTCGCATACAGCTTCGGCATCCTTATCCAAAGCGCGGTCATCTTCCACAAATGCGCTCATTTTTCTGATTTCAGAATGAACTTTTTTTGTGAACGGCGCAAAATCTTCCAGGCCGGCCAAATCAACCGCCTGCATTGCCGCAAGAAGATGAGTCGCGAACTGAAGGAAAACCAGCTCAATCTGCTCATTCAACTTGCGTGCAGAAATTGTTCCCATCGAAACCTTGTCCTGGTTCAACGCTTCCGTTGGTGCAGAAGTTATGCTCACCGGAAAACAATAAGTCTGAACTTCACCGCGAATCGCAGAAATCGTAATCTGCGCCGCCTTGAACCCAAGCCGCAAACCAGCGCGCGGACTGTCCGCCGGAGTAAACGGAATCAGATTTTCCGTAAGCCCATTGAATTTTCCATCAATTATAACTTCCGCCTGCTTGTCAGACAAATCCGCAATATTTGCCAGAGCCGTGCGCATATAATCGCAGGAAGCACAAATGTGTCCGCCGTAAAAATTTCCAGTATTATAAATTCGCTCCGCCTCAATATCAACAAGAGGATTATCGTTCGCGCTGTTCAATTCCTCAGTAATCCATTCGCGGGCAATCCGCAAAGTGTCGCGGTAAACACCATTAATCTGCGGCGCACAACGGATTGAATATCTGTCCTGAATTTTATTCTGCTGAACAACAAATTTCTTCCCGTCCATCTTAGAAATCTGGCTTTCCAAAAAATCCTCGTATCTAAAAACGCGCTTTGAATCTTTTATAATATTATAAACATAAGCCGCCGAATCGCACTGACCTTTATGATTTTTAATTTCACTTACTTTCGCAACAAACGGCGTATCTTTTCCGCGCGTAATCTCGCTCGTAACTGCCGTCAAAAAATCAGAAATTTTAGCAAGACGCTCAGCCTTTTTTATCGCAAGAGAAGCAACCGCCGTCATAACAGAAGTTCCGTTCATAAGCGCAAGCCCTTCCTTGGCCTCAATCGGAAGAGGTTTTATTCCCTCAGCATTAAACGCTTCCATTGTCGGAACAATTTTTCCCTTGTAATAAACATTTCTCTGCCCCATAATCGCCGCCGCAAGATACGAAAGCGGAGTCAAATCGCCAGAAGCTCCAACAGAACCAAGCTGAGGAATCACCGGAATAATGTCCTTGTTCAAAAGCGTTACCATCATTTTTGCAAGCTCCGGACGAATCGCAGAATGACCGCCCTTCACATTTCCATTCAATCTTGCAAGAACAACCGCACGCCCAGTTTCCCGGTCAAATTTCGGTCCAAGGCCAATTCCATGATAAGTGCAGATAATCCGCTGAAGCTCGCCAGCCTTGTCAACGCTAATCTGATTATGGCAAGAATCCCCAAAATCCGTTGTAACTCCATAAGTCGGAACGCCAGTATTTATGTAATCCATCAAAAATTTGCGGCTTTCCTCAAGCGTAGCCCAAAATTCCTTATTTTCCGGCAATTTTACTTCTTCATTTTTATAAGCAACTGCGCAAACATCCTCAATTGTTAAACCTTCACCTTTTACTGTAATCGACATTTTTTCCTTCTTTTTTTTATTTGGGCGCCAAATTTTATCCGCAAACGGGCTTTTCGTGGTTCCGCTAACCGCTCATTGCTCGCTACGCTCGCAACCCGCCACGGCGGGCCACTACAATCCCGGGCGCACACATTATGAATAAATAATTGTATTGTAAAAAACACAAAAAGAAAACCGAGTTTTTCCTGAAACAATAAAAATTGATTTTAAGTTTTTTTATTAGCTCGAATGTTGAGTTTTTTCTGAAGAAATAAA
>DLKK01000090.1:5858-45420 GCA_002478955.1 Treponema sp. UBA7590 | reverse complement strand
AGCTTATTCAATTTCTATGCTCAATTAATAAAAAACGCTATTTCATCAAAAACTTAAAATCAATTTTTTGTCAGCTCAAGCAGAATATCTTCGTCAAAATGTTTTATGTTTTTCAGTTTAAACTTAAATGCGTCTGCCGGATGTTCAATGCCCGCTCCCGCAACCGGAGTTTTTGCTGTTCCACCAAATATTTTTGGGGCAATAAACGCGTAAATGCAGTCCGCAAGTTTTTTTTCCAGCACAGAAAAATTAATCTCGCCGCCACCTTCAACAAGAATGCTGTCAACTTTCCGTCTTCCAAGCTCGCAAAAAAGTTTTTCAAGGTCGATTTTTTCATTTTTTTCAACCGGATTTTTTTCCACAGGAACTGTCAAAACCTCAACATTTTTTTCTTCCAGCGCAAGTTTTTTTTCCATAAAACTTTTATCTTCTGAGTAAACAGCCGCAACAATTGTCTTTATATTATTCGCTGTCTGTACAATATTACACCCAAGAGGAATCTTTAAATGCGAGTCACAAATAATCCTGACTGGATTGCTTCCGCCTTTCATACGGCAATTCAGCATAGGATTATCTTTTAAGACCGTTCCAATTCCGCAAAGAATTCCCGCATATCGGTTTCTAAGTTTCTGGACTTCTGCCCGGCTTTTTTCTCCGCTAATCCATTTTGACTCGCCATTTTTTGTCGCAATTTTTCCGTCCAAGGTCATCGCATATTTCAACGCAATATAAGGACGCCCCGTTGTTATATAATGGAAGAAAATTGCATTCAGCGCATCACATTCATCTTTCAAAAAATCTTCTGTAACTTCAACGCCGTGCTGACGCAAATATTCATTTCCTTTTCCATGAACAAGAGGATTCGGATCCCGGCTACCAACAACAACATTTGAAATTCCTGCCTCAACAAGCGCATAAGTACAAGGCGGCTGTTTTCCAAAATGACAGCAAGGCTCAAGCGTAACATAAATCGTTGCGCCGGCAGGATTATTTCCGCGCTCATGACAATTTTTTAACGCATCGCGCTCAGCGTGCAGCTCGCCATATTTGCGGTGAAATCCCTCGCCTATAACCTCACCGTTTTTTACAATCACAGCACCAACCAAAGGATTAGGATTTGTCCAGCCTTCGCCACGGCGAGCCAATCGAATCGCACGGCGCATATATTTTTTTTCAGCATGTTCCATTTTCATTCTTCTTACAAATCATAACTTTGGATTCAATAAAAGTTCCTGTAAATCTTTTACATTTTCACAGATATAATCCGCATGGTTCTGCTCAAATTCTTCTTTTGAACCATAGCCGTAAAGAACAGCCGCAACTTTTATTCCATTTTCATGTGCGCCGTTAATATCATTGTCACGGTCACCGACCATTATTATCCTCTCCTTGTCTTTTTCTGAAAGTCCGCAGTTTTTTAGCGCATATTCAATAACCTGGGCTTTTCGGCAACGACTTTTATCAAAGGAACTTCCGCCAACAAAATCAAAATATTTCTGTAAGTCAAAATGGTTCAAAACAACATTTGCCTGCGACTCCGGTTTTCCTGTGGCAAGGACAATATGTTTTCTTTCTGCTTTAAGCGCTTCCAAAAGCGGAACAATTCCGTCATAAACTTTATTGTTGAAAATTCCTTTTTCCGCATAACTTTTCCGGAAAATCTCAACGGCTTCAACACATTGTTCGTGCGAAAAACCGCAATATTTTGGCAAACTGTCCCAAAGCGCAGGTCCCAAAAACTGCATCATCTCTTTTTCAGTCTTTTTTATTCCAAAATGGATAAAAATTTCCTGCAAAGACTCAAAAATTCCTGGTCTGGAATCCGTCAGAGTTCCATCCAAATCAAAAAAAATGTAATCTTTCATATTATGTTATTTTCCTACACAAAAACGGCTGAAAATACTTCCCAAAACATCATCGGCTGTAACTTCTCCAGTCACTTCACCAAGAAAATTAAGGGCATCCTCCAAATCCTGGACAACCGCATCCAGCGCAAAATCTTTTTCAGCTGCAACAAGCGAATGTTTTACGCTTTCAAGAGCTTCCTCAACAGCCAGTTTCTGACGTGCCGAACCAAGCCCAGCCTGCGGACGTTCATTTGACAAGCCTGAGAACAGAATTTCTTTTACAGCGTTGTAAAGCTCAGAAAATCCGTTTCCTTTTTTTGCGCTGATTTTAATTTCCTTTTTTATATTTTTTATGTCTTCATTTTTCAACGCAGAGGAATTTTTTCCGGCAATATTTTCTTCTATTGAATCAATTTTATTCCAGCAGAAAATCACAGGTTTTTCAGCGTTTTTCAAAAATTCAACATCATCTTTTGTAAGCCCAGATTTGCTGTCGCACAAATACAAAATGACATCAGCATCTTCTGTAAGATTTTTAGTAAGTTCAACGCCATGCGCTTCAATCACATCTTCTGTCTCGCGGAGTCCAGCCGTATCAAAAAGCCGAACCGGAAGCCCGCCAAAATCAACCCAGCTTTCAAGCCAGTCGCGGGTTGTTCCTTCAATGTCGCTTACAATCGCACGATCTTCCTTTAAAATCGCATTGAACAAAGATGATTTTCCGGCATTCGTTCTTCCGCAAAGCACAATCCGCGCTCCATCCTGATAAAGTTTTTCGCCCTGCCACGAATCATTCAGTTCAGAAAGACGTTTTATCACCTGCTGCAAATCCGAATGGTCAAAAGTGTCCGCAATTGTTTCCTCGTCTTCAGGATATTCAATTTCAACCTCAATTGAAGCAAGAGTATCTGTAATCAGTTTTTTTATGCTGCTGATTTCCTCAAAAAGATTTCCTGCAAGCCGCCCGACCGCACGGCTTCTGCTTTCCCCTGTACGGCTTTCAATAATTTCCTGAACAGCCTCCGCCTTTGTAAGATCCGCTTTGCCGTTTATAAAAGCACGAAAAGTAAATTCGCCGCGTTCCGCCTGCCGGAATCCGTTGTTTAACAAAAGATTCTGAATCGCCATAACAACGCCCGGACCGCCATGGCAACTGATTTCAACCATTTCTTCACCGGTAAAACTTTTTGGCGCCCGGAAAACACTGACCATAACTTCATCAATTTTTGTTTCTCCGTTTTTAATCCATCCATAAACAAGAGAATTGCCAGTCGCTTTAGCCAATGCCGTTGGACGCGAAAAAACTTTTGAAAGAAGCTGAACACAATCCGTTCCAGAGCAACGAACAATTCCCAGCGCGGCTGGTGCTAAAGCTGTTGCAACCGCACAAATCGGTTCTTCCGGAACATATTTTGGATTAGACATTTAAAACTCCATAGAAAATCAAAGATTCTGTTTTATGTGGGTTATATTGAATACAATCATACTGTAAAAGCTTAAGTTTTACCAAATAAAAACAATCAGTTTACCAAATAAACGCATCCAATCTATCAATATGAAATCCAAAAAAAGTGGGGTAAAAAAAAGCCAGACATCCCAAGATATCTGGCTCTTTTTATTTACTAAGTAGAACAACACTATAACAGCAAAATAATGATAACGTCAATATTTTTTGTTTCTAGAATTTTTCAACTTTCCTGTCAAAAAGCTTCATCTGAAGAAACGGAGTAAACACAGAATCTTTTGAATTTTTCTGACTTTTTTCATGGTTGTAAATTCTATCCACGCGGGAAAGTCCTTCGTTCACAAAATCCGGCGCTTCCTGAGTTCCAACTGCAGGTTTTCTAAAATTCAAGCTGGATTCCGGGCAAGTTCCAATAAATGGCGTATCTTTTGAAATATCAGGAGAAAGCATATCGTAGTTTCCAGAGTTATTCCAATACATATATCCGCGGTCAACAGAATCCCGGACGCCAAAAATTTCCTTCAAAACATAATCTTTGTTGTAATATTGGCGGTCATAACTTACATTCAGATAAAAAGCCTGAACCCAAGGGCGAACAACAACTCGATTTCGGGCAAGAATTGTGTTTCTGTAAGTTCCGTAGTAATAAATCCGGTAGACCCGGTCTTCTACAGGAGGGAAATTCATAAACGCATTTTCAAAATGACTTGGATAAAACATCGGCCCGATAACATCAACATATTCCGCCATCATTTCAACATCCTGGCCGGTTCTGGTTCCACTTCTGTACCAACCGTTTGCGCCGTAAATATCAATTCCGATTGGGGCTTTTATATTTTCACGTGCGTATTTCAAGAAAGAAACAAGCGCGCTTTCCTTGTCCATTCCTTCACTTTTCCAGCGGTAACTTGCCTGGCGCAAATTGTAGCCGTCTGTTGGAAAACGTATATAATCAAACTGAATTTCGTCAAATCCGCGGGCAATAAGTTCCTTTGCGATTGAAACATTATATTCCCAAACTTCCGGGCAGTACGGATCAACCCAGTTTTCATCGTAATAAATAGGATTTTTCCCGGTAACTTCGCCAGTTTCCTCGTCAATAATGTCTTCGTATTCTTTTATACCAACCCAAGGAGATTTTGTGTTGTAGTTCCAGACCGCATATTTTGAGCCGCCAAATTTTGCAAGATTCCGATCCTTAAATACAACAATCCGCGCAATAAGATAAATATTGTCCTTCTTGAATTCTTCAACAAAATGATCAAGATCAACCGCATACTGAGTAACTTTTCCTTTTGATTTTACAAGTTCATCTTTTGTGTCGTAACGAAGAAGTCCGTAATCATCTTTCATGTCGATTACAAGGCTGTTCAATTTATTGTCTTTTATGATTTTTTTGAATTTGTCGATTCCTGCCTGAACCCTGCACTGGTACGCCGAAACGTAAATGCTTTTTTGCCCAAGAGCTTTTCTTCCGTATCCTGAATTTACAGTTCCAGGATACAGAAGCCACAATTCGTTCAAAAGAATCCCTTTTTTCAATCCAGTACGGTTGAATGGAATCCACGCGGAATTTACGCTTCCCGGAACGCACGAAAAACTTTTTTTCCACTCATCAAGTTTTTCAGGAACGCCAGGATTTGTGTAATCCTCAAGGTTAAGCGCGCCAAGATTTTCATTTTTTGAGAAAACCAGCTTGTTATCAACAACTGTAAGTCCGTCGATTGTTTCCGCAGGTTCTTCGCCTTTATAAATAAGTTCACCTTGGCGGTTCGGCCAGTCAAATTTGTAAATGCGCGGAATAAAACTCTGGCTCAAATAAATGTCAACATAAGAAGTTCCATATTCATCCTGAACAAGAACAGGAAGAATATCTGCAATTTCATCTGGACTTGTAAGGCTCGGCATCATCTCAAAACCTTTTGTGACATCAAACCATGTTGGGCGCGCCGCATCTGGCTTGATATAAGAAAGCCCGAAAATCGGATGGCTCATAAAAACAACAAGTTCCGTGCCAAGCGAACCGTCGCTGAGCGCAACTGGCATTGAACCGATTGCACAAGCCTTTACGCCAGGAGTAGCCGCGCTCATTGAACCTAGATTTTTCCAGTTTTTTCCACCGTCCCGGGACAAATAAACCGCGTCTTTTGTTGCGGTAACAAGCTGCAGCGGATTCAGCGGGTTTGCACACAAATCCTTTAAATTCTGTACCCGGGTTTCAAATTCAGTGTTTTGTCCGTCGTAACTTTTTATTGTTGATAAAGGCAAGCCTGAATTTCTATACTCAAAAATCTCCAGATCAGAGCTGAAAAGAATTCCCTTGCTCGTCCTGAAATACCAGTTTTCTATAAGATTTCCGTCTTCACCGGGAACCACAGTACGCACAATTTGTTCAACAGAACCTTCCGTCCAAACCGGAAAAAATGAATTTCCGCTGGAAACCTTAAAAAGACCTTTATTTGTGCCTACAATAAAAACTTTTGATTCTCCAGCGGGCGCAACTTCCGCCTCAACCTTGGATTTTTCCTGCAATTTATATAAAGGTTTTGCCTGTTTTTTTGCGCTTAAAGCTGACAAAACAAAAAAAGATGCGATAAAACAAAATACGTATTTTTTCATACACAGTTTATCGGCATCTTTTTAAAAGTTATTTAGGTTGAAATTCAAGTTATTTACTGAATCCATAAATTGAATAAGCGGGAAGAAAAAGAAAGCGACAACCGAGCAATTCTGAGCGATAGCTTAGTCTGATACTTTGTACGCTCAGCATAGCGAATTGTCGCGCTTTTTCTGGTAGCTTATTCAATTTTTTTCAGAATCAATAAAACTCAGACTTTCAAACTTATATGATTTCTTCCAGCGCTTTCAATACATCTGGGTCGTACAAGTTTGATTCTGCCTCAAGTTTTTCAAGTGCAGACTCTTTGTCCATTCCGCCTCGGAAAGAACGTCGGCTGGAAAGTGCGTTATAGCTATCCGCAACACGAATAATCCGCGCAATCTGAGGAATTTTATCACCTTTCAAACCTTCAGAATATCCTGTTCCATCGTAATTTTCGTGATGATATTTTGCGGCATCACTAAAGACCTTCCAGTATTTTTTTGGAACAAATTCAAGCTCTTTTTCCGCAAAATCAATGTGATGTCTAAGTTTATCTTTTTGCTCCTCAGAAAGGCTTTGCGCTTTTAAAGTCTCTGACTCAACTGAAAGAAATCCCACATCATAAACCATTGCCGCACAGAAATAAACCATCGCATCATGCTGACGGCAACCAAGATTTGTCGCAAGTTTGAACACAATCTCTGAAACATTCTTTGAATTATTTTTTCTGCCTGTAGCAGCATCAATTTTTTCACCAATCTCGCGGCATTTCTGAGCAAGTTCTGCAAGAGCCTCTTTTTCTTCTGGAGTATCTTCAGGTTCAGGCAACGAACTTTGACTCCAAGTTGAAGAACCAGCAAGTTTCAATCCGTCATCACTGTAAAGCCCGGCAATTCCGCCTATCATAAGCTGATTTGTCTGATTCTGGTTTGCCGCCAAAAGTTTAAACGCCTCTGCGTACTGCATCTGCTGAATATGATTCTGCTTAACGCTAAAATGAACAATCAGCAAAATCAATCCGACAATCAGAAGAATCATAACAACACAAATCACAACAACAATAAAAATTTTGGTCATATTTGTGTTCATTGTGCGGGAAACTTCCGCCATCTGCTGGGAATTCTGCTTGCTTTGATCAAGCATTTTTTCGCCAAGGTCAGAAATCGCCGTCTGAGTGCTGTTTGTCGATTCTTTTATGCTGTCCAGAAAATCCTGCTGCTGCTTTTTGTCCGCAGCTTTTTCAGCGGCTGTAACATTCGCCTCAATCTGGCGCATAAGTTTTGTAAGCTCAGGCGTGTTTACTTCAGGATATTTTTCAACAAGATTTGTTTTTATGTCGATGTATGAACTTTCAACATATTTTCGCTGCAATTCCTTTAAACGCTGGGTATAAATCGAGCGTGCAAAAACAAGAACATTCGCAGGAATAATTCCATCATTCATTTTTCCAAAATTTAAGGAAGCATTTATGTTTTTATACGCATCAGAAAGATTTCCGTCATCATAAGAAGCGGACGCTCGCTCTAAATAACGCTGAACCATCGCATCGTTTGAAGTTTGCGCAAAAGCAACGGAAAAACTGATTAACAACATCAACAAGGCTGAAATTATTTTTTTATTTGATAACATTTTGAACTCCAATTGCAAGAATAATTCCGGCACGATTTTCAATACCAGAATCTTTTACAAATAATGTGTCTTTTATTCCAAAGTTAAAATTAAGCTGAACTTTATCCATTTTCATAATCGGCAATGCAAAATTAATAGCAGAATTCATCGCAAAATTCAAACCGTCATACGCAAGATGGCCAAGAAGATAATCCGCATTAAGCGTAAATTCCGCATCTCCAAGATTTATGTGATTCAATCCAAGTCCAAAAACCGGACTGTAGACAGTTTCCTGAAGGCAAGAATCGTTGCCGTTTCCAGAATCCATTTTTATAACGCTTGCAAATCCAGCCCTGAACGAAAGCCATTTTCCAAGGCTTGAAAAACTGATTTTTGGAATCAGGCTAAAATTTCCAACAATTGTGCTGTCATCTCCAAAGAACGGAATGATAATCGCATCGCCGCCAAGATCCGCTCCAATCATCAATTTGTCGAAACTGTATTCATAAGTAAAATCGCCGCTCAAACCATAGCGGAAACTTGTGTAATCGTCGCTTGTGTCAGAAATAAACGTTCCATCAAAAAGCCCGAATCTGAATGCCCAGTAATTTGAGGAAAGTTTTTCGTTCTTTCCTTTTAAATAAACCGTATTTCCGCTAGCTGTGTTCATTGAAACATATTCTTTTTCAATAATCGCACGCTGCTTTGCCTTTTCAGCCTCAAAACGCGCCTGCTCAGCCTGTTTTCGTTGTTCAAGCACAAGTTTTTGTTCTTTTTGTTTTTCCAGCGCAGAAGAAATTGTTGAATAAAGTTCAACCGCCTCCATGTTGTCCAGATTGTTGTCAATCACAACCAAAGTGGCCTCGCTTGCAAATTCATAATCCTCCGCAACTACAAGATGACGGATTTTTTTCATCGTGTAGTTTTCTATAAGATAATAATTTCTGTCTTCATTTGACTTTGAAAGAATTCCGTCAAGTTCTTTGTCAGATCTGTCAACAAACGCAACGTCAACCTGCCGGTAAATAATCGTTACGTAAGCGTCAATTGCAAACGCCGGAACAAATCCGCAAATCAAGGCGAAAATAGCCGATGTAATAAATAATTTTAAGTTATGCTTCATAAAACCGCCTTAGAACACGCTTAACCTTATACCTTCTGCAATCTGAGGCACAATATTATTGATATCAACAGTTGTGCTAGAAACATCCGTTGGAATAAACCACAAAGAAAATTCTGTGTACAACGAAAGTGAGCTGAAGCACTTCATATTCGGGAATTTTACTTTCGGGAATTCAAGCTGGGCAAGAATTGCAGAAAGAATCTGTGCCTCGCCAGAACCTGATTCGTTGAATCTGCTGAACTGTGCGCCAACCGCAAAATTTGCGCTGAGCCAGTCAAAATCCCGTCCAAAGAAATAGCTGAACGGAATATTTGCAACATTCGCAAGAATCTTGATTCCCATAACATTGTCGCCGCCGTAACGCATAGAAGTATTGCTGAACATATCGCGCTGCGCCTGGGTGAACTGGCCCCACTGGAACTGGACTTTTACAATGTCATCAAAGAATGTAAGTCCAACACCTATGTCAAACAAAGTTGCGCCCCAGAAATGCCAGTCCAAATACAATCCCTGGATAAATGACGGAACCTCATAAGAAGCCTTGTCACCTTTTCGGAGCGTAAGCTGAACATCTTTTAATCCGACCGTATCACTGGAAAGTCCGCTGAACACAAGCTCCTGATTATAACGACCGCCAATACTTGGACTGATAAGGCGAATATTCGGAGCCGTATTGTCAATCTGGATGATTGTGCGCTCAATCGCTGTTTCACCATTGCGCATTGTCGCACGGACAATCATAAAGTGGAATCCTTCCGCAATATCCTGATTTTCTACGCGGTACATCCATTTTTCACCCTTAGAAACCTGAGTGAATGTTTTTCCATTATCGAAGCTGATTTCAATTTTCGCAACCTTTTTATTGTTAATCGCTTCTTTCTGGTCTTTTGTGGCTTTTTTTGTGGAAGCCACAACTTTTTCATCCTCACTTAAAGAATAGCCGGCATGACCTTTTATGTACGGACGACCTGTAGCAAAATCTCCGTAGGTAAAATTGTCGATTGTAACCCACGGTCCAACAGAATTATATTCAACAGTCTGAATTCTTGAGCGAATCACCTGACCCGTCTCAACTTTTGCGTCAACCCTGTAAGTATGCTCACCATCTGTGATGATTTCTGGATTTATCTCAAACTTGAAATAATCGCTGTCCGTCAATGTGGTTGTGGCAACAAATTTGTCATCAATATAAAGACTTAGCGATTCAATTTTGTTGTCGGCCTCGGCGCTTCCATAAATGTTAAATGTTCCCTGTTTATGCTCGCCATTCAACGGATACAAAAGATTTACCGTTGCAAGCGGCTTATTTTTATTCAGCATAATGTTACGGCTTACATGAGTCGCATTCTGTGCCTTGTCCAAAGCCGTAAGCTCAATGTTGTACGAACCGTTTTCAAGCGCGGAAATATCAATATTTTGCGCAATAATTCTATCAAGCGTAAAATCAATCTTCTGAAGATTTCTCGGAACAGTTTTTCCATCAAGGCTTCTGATTGTAACAAACAAATCTGTGATATTCACATTATCAAAAGCATAACCGCTAAAGAATAACGGTCCTGTTGTAGAAGAATAATCCAAAGGATAGTCCAAAACCATTTCCGGTGCTTTATTGTCAATATTTATCAAACTTGAATACAAACCGGAAATTCCATATTTATCAATAACTCTGATAAACACAACGCTCGTTCCGTTTGGAATTGCCCTGGAATCAAATGTGTAAGACCAGCTCGTTGTTCCAACCGCATTGTTGTAGCTGTTTCCGTTGTCCAGTGAAATAAGAACTTTTTCAATACCGTTTTTGTCGCTCGCAACGCCTGTCAAAGTTATAAGACCTTTGTTAGCCTTATCGATTGTAGGAGTCTCCACCGCTCCCTTTGGTTCTTCCGTGGAAACTCTGAACTTTCTTTCCGCGACCGGACCTTTTACACCATTTATATCAACCGCATAAACATTGATTGTATGCTCATTGTCCGTCATCGTTGAGAAAGGAACATCAATTGCAAAACTTGTTCCAGTTTCTTCAAGCTGAATATATGAACCGTTGTCAATTCTGTAGAAAATTGTGGAAGGTCCATCATCATCGTAAACAACACCGGAAATTGTAAAATCGCGGGTAACAACATCCTCATAAGTCGGAAGATGAATTTCTGCGACCGGCAAATCCGATTTTGAGTCAATCAGGAATTTCCACGCTTCATAAGAAGAGACATTTCCAGCCGCATCAACAAATTCAAAAGACATTCCGTCATCAATTGGTTTTTCTGCAGTTCCAACATGAGTTGAGACAAATGTCTCAGAAATATCAGTTAATTCAGTTCTTGCGCCAGAAAATTTTCCTGTTGGCGGAGCAATATAGAATGCTTTCTCAAAACTTGCATTGTCATAAACATCAAAGCAGACAAGATTGTCGCCGTTTACAGTAGCGTCATCGTTTGGAACAACAACTTTAACAACCGGTGGTGTAACATCTTTATAAGCCGCAGTTCTTGCGTATGCAACATTTCCGGCAACATCATAAACGCGGACATCCAGTTCAACAAGCCCTTCTTCCGCGGAACTTATATCAGCCGTTCCACTGAAAGTTGCGCCCACCGCATTTCTGCCTGCCGAGCTTAAATTCAGCATTTTCCAAGTTTCGCCTTTATCAAGGGAATATTCAGCAGTTTTTATTCCGCTTGGATCGGCAACAGTTCCTGTAATCCTCAAAGAATTTTTTACCCACTGATGAATTTCAGGTGTCACAATCTTTACTTCTGGAGCGCCGTTGTCCACAATAAGATTCACCGCAGGCGAAGTATACGAAATTCCATTTGAATCTTTCACACGAACCGAAACTCCATTGTAAGAGCCTTCTTTTTCAGCTGTGATTTTCACCAGATTTCCCTGACGCTCAAGTTTCAGCCCGCTTGCCGCGCCTGCAAATTCCGCGCTTACAAGTTCAGGAACATTTGCATAGAAATCAAAATTCTGTTCTGTACGCAAAATGTAGCAACCTGTGTCACGGTCATATTTTGCATCAGAATTTTCTATTGAATAAACTGCGCGCCGGTCATCAATCATTGAAGATTCAACTGGCCGTACAACTGCAACAGTTCCATAAAAATCTTTTGAAACAGAGCCGGCTTTTACAGAAAGTTTTATTTTGTTCATTCTTACCGGCAAATTCTCCAAAGGAATTTCAACAATCCAGCGGTTTTCCTTTTCTTCTGATTTTGAGACAACCGCCGCTCCACTTGACTGCTTTACGCCACCCGGAACATTTTCCCCGGAAATTTCGTATCCGGCAGAAATCTGCACTTCTGAATCAACATACGCAACTACAGAAGATTTTTCGCCTTTCGCCAGAACAACAGGAATTCCGCTCGCATAATCTTTTTCTCCGGCTTTTACAAAGACCGCTTTTATCTCTGGAATTTTATTCGCATTAAATTTTGAAGAAACATTTTTTCCGTCACCATATTCAACAGACATCTGCAAAGCATTTGCGCCAACCGCCATTTCCGAACGCTTAAATGATTCAAATGAACGCACAAGCTCACCTTGATATGCTGCTCCGGCGTAGACATTTTCACCGTCTGCCCATACAACCATCGGAAGTTTTGGTGAACCTTTCGCGCCTTCCGGGAACGCCGGAATATTCTTAAAACCGACAACTTCAGTTGATTTGTTTCCGCCAACGCTTTCCGCAATTATTTCAACAAAATAAATTCCATAAGCATTTGTATCAAGCGGAATACTGAATGAACGCCCTGCAGAAAGAGAAATAATTTCCCCGGAAGAAACAGGCTCCATTGAATTTACAACCCCAGAATTCATCACGGTCTTAGAAGTAAACACGCGGTAAGAAACAGAACCGATTCCTGAGTCACAAGAAACCGAACCAGAAACCGTTACGTTTCCGCTGCTTGCGTCCAAAAGCTGAACATCAGAAGTTTCCGAAATTCTAATCCGCGGAAAAGCCGAATCCTGCTTGAACACAATTTTCTGGGAATCATAGACAAGCCCTTGATCCGTTGTAATGCGAACCACGACCGGCTCTGAAGAACCATTTACGTCTCCTGCGGAAAGAATAATCTGGTTACCAGAAAGCCTGGCAGTTGCAAAAGGAGTTTTTGGAACAATCTCAACGCTGCGGGCATTTCCACCAATAAAATAGGCGCTTACTGGAAATTCCTTTCGGCCTTGAACAATTCCATTTTCATCAATCACGCCATCGTCAAAAACGATTTTTGGCTCGCTTCCCTGAACAACCGAAGTATTTGTAACATCAATAATCGCCTTATAATTTCGCGTTCTTCCAACAACATCCGTTGCAGAAATATAAATTTTCGCGATTCCTTTCGGGAATTCATCGTTTATAGGAATATTCACCGTGAAAGAACCTGCAGAATTCAGTTCGTAATCATCTTGTTTTATTCCGTTGCTTCCCCAGAGAGTTTCAACATGCACCGAAGCAAGTCCCACGCTGCTAGAAACAGTCGTTGTAAAATTTGAACCCGCTTCAGGATGAACCTGAATTCCATTCACAACCGGAACTCCTGCAATTTTCGCCTCAGAGAATTCCGGCAGTGCGCCACGCGCAAGAAATTCTGCTGTAAAAACATCGCTTTGAACTCCATGACGGTCCGTTGCAATCACAGAAACCGTATGTTTTCCGCCGGAAAGTTCAGAACCTTGTGCAAGAATCCCATAAAAAACGCCTTTCGTCTGCTCCTCAATCCATTCCCCATTGTCAAGTTTATATTTTACAGAAGCAATTCCTTCCTTATCTGTCGCAATTCCCCGGATGTAAAGAGAATCTCCACTTTCAACAAGCGAGTCCGACGTTGGAAATGTAATTTTCACATCCGGCTTATCGAGCGACTCATCAATAACAATATTCTGTGAAACTGAAATCATATTTCCAGCCACATCTGTAGCGCATATTGTAAATTTCCTTGATTTTTCAGAAGTTCCCGCAAGATCAAATTCTTTTGCCCAAAACGGATTTCCCGGAACAATCTCAAAATCCCCGGATTCTTTTCCAAAAGTCCAGTGCAATTTTGAAATTCCAACTGTATCTTTTGCATAGCCTGCAATCGCAATTTTTCCAGACTGAGGAGTTTTATCCGCCGGCTGAAGAATTTTCACATCTGGGCTTGTGTTATCAATAAAATAAAGGAAAGAATAAATTCCTTCAGAACCTGCGTTGTCAACAGCTTTAAACCAGATTACCGCCGGACCGTCTGGGAATTTTTTTGTATCAACAGAAATATCAAATTCAATCTTATCTTTTTTCCGTGAAAGTTTTACGTTCTTAAAAGAATTTCCTTGGTCTACTGAATAAGCAAGACTTTTTATTCCATTTCCGTCCGCAACAGTTCCATGAAATTTCACAACCTTGGAAACAAGAGTTCCCATCACATGATTATCAATATTTGTAACCGGCTGCCGTCTGTCCAGATTCCAGGTGATTTCAACAGGTTTTCCAACAAGCCCGTTTATATCGCAACCAACAACTTTTATTGAATGTAATCCTTCCTCAAGTTCTGTTGTATCAAGATAATAAGCCCAGAATTCCTTACCTTTCGCGCGAACAGGATGCTCCTCATCGTCATCAAAAACCAACTCAACATATTCAACAGCATCATCATCAACACAAGTTCCAACTATATTCAAATTGCCAGAAACCCGCACTCCTGGCCGAGGATTTGTTATTCCACATACAGGAAGATCGGAATTCGGATCCAGATAAATATTGAAAGGACCTTCAAGAGCAACATTTTCGCTCAAGTCGGTCGCTTTTACCATAATGTTATATTTTCCAGCTTTTCTGCCATTTAAATCGAAAGAATCTTGCCAACTTTTTAAATTTTCAACGCTATGAGTTTCTATATCCCGCGCACACAAAAATACTCCCAGACAAAAAGTAACAAAAACAAAAAAAAGCGTCTTTGCTTGTTTCATACACAATTTTCTCCATTCTTTTTTTAAATACAGATTAATTTTAATCCACAAATAGACAATTGACAAATTTTTACAGTTTTTTATCGGAAATTTAACATGAATTCTTTAAATTTCTTGGGTAAGTGGTAAAATTGAACCATTATGAATAATCCAGATGAAAAAATTGCCGAATTCCAGAAGATTTACGACAACGCAAAAAACATTGTCTTTTTTGGTGGCGCAGGAGTTTCCACAGAAAGCGGAATTCCCGATTTTAGAAGCCAGGACGGACTTTACAGCCAGGAATGGAAATATCCGCCAGAAACAATTATCAGCAGAAGTTTTTTTGATGCAAATCCTGTTGAATTTTACCGTTTTTACAGAAAAAAACTGATTATCAAAAATGTCGAGCCGAACATCGCGCATTTTCAACTTGCAAAAATGGAACAAAAAGGAAAATTGAAAGCGATTGTAACGCAAAACATTGACGGACTTCACCAGAAAGCTGGAAGCAAAAATGTTTTTGAATTGCACGGAAGCACCTTGCGGAATTTCTGCATGAAATGCGGCGCAAAATACGACATTGATTTTATCGCAGAAAGTGAAAATGCCCCGGACAAACTTCCTCACTGCACAAAATGCAACGGACTTGTAAAACCTGATGTAGTTCTTTACGAGGAAGGACTTGACCAGAACGTAATAAATGGCGCAATAAACGCAATCCGCAACGCAGACACACTGATAATCGGCGGGACATCGCTTGTGGTTTACCCGGCGGCAGGCCTTATTGACTATTTTACCGGTGAAAATATGATTCTTATCAACAAATCAGAAACTTCCAGCGACTACAAAGCGAACCTTGTAATCCACGAAAGCATCGGAAAAGTTCTAGGTGCGCTTAAAGTCTGAAAAACACCGCTATTCCTGATTTGGCGCAATTATGTTGTAAAGACGATTCAAATCTTCTTTTGTAAAATAATTTATTTCAATCGAACCTTTATCAAGAGAACCTTTCAGCGTAACTTTTGTGCCAAAAATGTCGATGAATTTCTGCTCAATCCGGGCAATTTCCGGATCTTTTTTTACCATTTTTTTTGCAGGTTTATTAGATGCAGCCCGACCGCCGTTGTTGTAAAGCTGAGCCAACTCTTCTGTCTCGCGAACGTTCAAACCGCTGCCGATAATTTTTCCAAACATAATGCGCTGATCGGCAGGATTAGAAACCGAAAGCAACGCACGCGCATGACCGGAAGTAATCTGACCATCAATAAGCGACTTTTTCATGTCGTCTGGAAGCTTTAAAAGGCGAACTGAATTTGTTACCGTAGAACGATTTTTTCCAACTCGCTTAGCAACTTCTTCATGTGTGAGTTCGCCAAGTTCCATCAGATTATAATACGCCTGAGCCTCATCAATCGGATTCAAATCCGCACGTTGAATATTTTCAATAAGCGCAACCTGAAGCCGCTGAATCTCATCAAATTTTCTAATCTGGACAGGAACTTTTGAAAGACCCGCAAGCAACGAAGCTCTTGTTCGGCGTTCTCCGGCAATAATATAGAATTTTCCGTTTTCCGCCGGCTCGATGATAATCGGTTCAATAACGCCATTTTCACGGATTGAATCCGCAAGTTCCTCAAGTTTTTTCTGGTCAAATTCGGTTCGCGGCTGTTTTGGATTAGCAATAAAATCCGCCGGATTCGCCCACAAAGTTCCATCATCATCAACAGTCACTCCAGCCGGAAGATTTGTTGGTTTTCCGTTTTCGTCCTTTTGAATATCTTTTGCGCTTCCAAGCCCGGAAAGAGGAACATTGCTGCTTCCGCCCATCAGCGCGTCCAGTCCGCGACCAAGACCTAATCCACCTTTTTTAGCCACGATGCATTATCTCCTCTGCAAGTTTTTTGTAGCTTTTTGCACCGGCACATTCAGGATCATAATTGCAAATTGGAAGTCCTCTTGAAGGAGCTTCAGACAATCTGACATTTCTTGGAATAATTGTGCTAAAAACAACGTCCTTAAAATAAGTTTTTACCTGCATCACAACATCTTGCGCAAGACGAGTTCGGGAATCATACATTGTAAAGAAAATTCCCCCGATTGTGAGTTTCGGATTAATTCCCTGCTGAACTTTATTAACTGATTTCAAAAGAAGTGTTATTCCTTCAAGGGCAAAATATTCACACTGCATTGGAACAAGAACCTGATCCGCCGCGGCAAGTCCGTTCAAAGTCAAAATTCCAAGCGACGGAGGGCAATCAATCAAAATATAATCGTAAACTTCCTTTAAAGGATCCAGGACTTTTTTAAGAAAAAATTCGCGGTCGTCCTGCTCAACAAGTTCGATTGCGGCACCAGACAAATCAATTGAAGCACTGATTGCATCAAGATTTTCAACAGGAGTATGTTTTATTGCCTGTTCGGCAGTTACTTGACCGGCGAGCAATTCGTAGATTGTAGGCTTGTCCTTAGAAACACCGACACCGCTAGACATATTTCCCTGAGAGTCAAAATCCACAAGAAGAACTTTTTTTCCAGAAAGAGCAATGTACGCTCCGATATTTATACAGGAAGTGGTTTTTCCAACTCCACCCTTCTGGTTTACAAAAACAATAGTTTTACCCATAACTTTAAATATATCATTTTTTTTGCATTTGGTATACATTTAAACTGTTATGATAATCTCCTGCACATTCAGCAAACCAGCAAAAAATATTGAAGAAATTCTTGACCGCCCATATTTACGCATAAAAGCCCAGGCCGCGAACAACTCAAACAAAACTATGTATTACATAGAAAAATTCACAAAAACCCAGGCTTTCCACGAGCAAAAAACTGAAGAAGAATTGAATGAATTCATAAAAACTCATGCCGGAACAACTTTCAAAAATTGCGTTTTGCGCACAGACTCAGAAGAAATAACTTATCTTGGAAACAAAAAAGGAAACGTAACAAAACTTGTAAAAAAACTGAACACTGAAAATCTTCCGAAAAACAAAAATATCATCTGGAAAAATGGCGACCGGCAAAAAAATTATCTTATTCCAGAAGGAAATCCCGTGCCATTTATGGTTTTGCTCGGACTTATGACAAGCGAGGGAAAAATAATCAACTCAAAACACGACAAATTCCGCCAGATAAACCGATTTCTTGAGTTTATAGACGACATTTTGCCGGAAATCCAAAAACAGACAGCAAACAAAATCATCAGAATTGCAGATTTTGGCTGCGGAAAATCGTACCTTACATTTGCGGTTCATTATTTTTTGACAGAAATAAAACATCTTGAAGTGGAAATAATCGGGCTTGATCTAAAAAAAGACGTGATTGAATATTGCAACAAAATTGCCGCCCAGCTGAATTTAAAAGGAATAAAATTTGATACAGGAAACATTGCCGACTACAATTATCAAAATGAGCCGGATATCGTAATCACGCTGCACGCATGCGACACGGCAACTGATTTTGCGCTGAATTACACAGTAAAACACAACTGCAAGGCGATTCTAAGCGTTCCTTGCTGCCAGCACGAAATAAACAGCCAGTTGAACAAGAATTCCGTTCCAGAAGAATTTAAGCCGCTTTTAAAATACGGAATCATAAAAGAACGGTTTGCCGCCCTCGCAACGGACGCGCTCCGCGGAGAACTTTTAGAAAGCGCAGGATACAATGTTCAGCTTCTTGAATTCATCGACATGGAACACACGCCAAAAAACATTTTGATTCGCGCTGTAAAAAAATCAGAAAATCAACTGGATGCAACGCAACAAAAAGCAAAAACTGCCGCCGAAGAACTAATAACCGCGCTGAACATTTCTCCAACGCTAAAAAATCTGCTCGAAAAGTAAGTTGAATTTTGACCAGAATTTTATTTCAACAATCAAAATCCAACTTTTTTTTAAGCAAAAACTACTCTTCGTGCCACTTCTTGAAAATCAAAGATGTATTGATTCCGGCAAACGCGAAGTTGTTGCTCATCACATATTCGGCATCGATTTTGCGGCCTTCGTCCTTGATGTAGTCCAAATCGCCACATTCAGGATCAACATTCTTTAAATTCAATGTTGGATGGAACCAGCCTTCGTTCATCATGTTGATTGTAAGCCAAGCCTCAACCGCACCGCACGCACCCAAAGTGTGACCGATGTATGATTTTGTTGAAGAAATCGGAACTTTCCTACCAAAAACGCGCTCTGTAGCGGTTGTTTCCGCAATATCTCCGTGGTGAGTTGAAGTTCCGTGCGCATTTACGTAAGCAATGTCGTCAGCCTTAAGATTTGCCGAATCAAGCGCAAGCTGCATACAAATTCCCATAGTCTCGCTGTTTGGCGAAGTAATGTGGGTTCCGTCCGTATTTGTACCAAAGCCGACAATTTCAGCATAAATTTTTGCGCCACGTTTTACAGCGTGTTCCAAATCTTCAAGAATCAAAGTTCCTGCGCCTTCGCCAATAACAAGACCGTCGCGATCTTTGTCAAAAGGGCTCGGAGCAGTTTCCGGATGCTCATTGCGGATTGAAGTTGAACCAAGCTGGTCAAAAATAGCCGCATCCGGCGGACAAAGCTCTTCCGCACCGCCGGCAATCATCATATCCTGCAAGCCGTTTTCAATTGTCTCGTACGCATAACCAATCGACTGCGAACCAGAAGTACAAGCCTCGCTTGTTACAATCATTCGGCCTTTAAGCTGGTAAGTTACTTCAATATTTGCGGCGCAAGTATGAGGCATACATTTAATATAAGTTGAAGAATTTACTTTTGCAGTGCAGCGGTCTTCCATAACGCTTGTAAGTTCCTGAATCGAATCAAAAGAACCCATCGAAGAACCGTAAGCAACCCCAGTTCTGCCGTTTTTACATTCATCAACAATTGTTCCGTCTTCGTTTAAAAGACCAGCCATCTGCAAAGCCATCTGCGAAGTATGATAAGAAAGAAGCGCAACCCGTCCCATTCCGCGAACCAATTTACGCGGATATTTTGGAATTTCGCCCTTAGCCGGACACGCAAGGTGAGTATTCATTCCCTGAATATCGTGCCATTCTTCCATATTTTTAATGCAATTCTTATAAGACTTAAGCTGAGCAAACGCTTCTTCCCAAGTCTGACCAAGCCCGCTCATCATTCCTGCGCCTGTAATCACAACACGACGCTTTCCATTAGGTTTTGTAAAATTCATATTTGTTTCCTTTTTTTTCTGACTCGTTTTCAAAATTATTATCCAACCATTCCGCCGTCAACTGTGATTACTTGACGAGTTATGTAAGAAGCGCCTTCGCTAAGCAGGAAAACTGCCGCAGCGGCAATTTCCTCTGGTTTGCCCATGCGCTTCATCGGAATTGTGCTGAGCATTATCTCTTTTGCCTCTGGAATGATATTTGCTGTCATTTCAGTTTCAATTGCACCAGGAGCAATTACGTTGCAGGTAATATTTCTTCCGGCAAGCTCAACAGCCAACGCTTTTGTCGCGCCAATAATTCCAGCTTTTGAAGCAGAATAATTTGACTGTCCGCGGTTTCCAATTATTCCGCTTACAGAAGCCATTGTAATAATTCTTCCGCCGCGCTTGTTTTTTCGACTAGCCATAGTCATAACAAGCGGCTTTAGGACATTATAAAAACTGTCCAGATTTGTGTGGATTACAGAATCCCAGTCGCTGTCCTCAAGACCAACAAAAGTGTTGTCGCGGGTAATTCCTGCATTGTTAATAATTCCCCAAAGGATTTCGCCATTTTCTGCAAGTTTAGAAACAAGTTCTCCAAGCTTTGCCTTACAATCCTCGCGGTCGGCAACATTGAACTGAATCAATTCGCCATTTCCGCCGGCAGCTTTTATTTCCGCAAGAGTTTCTTCCGCGCGCGCCTTATTTCCATTGTAATGACAAATAACATAATATCCGGCTTTTGCGGCTTCAACTGCACAGGCACGGCCAATTCCACCTGAAGCACCAGTAACTAAAACTTTCTTATTTTCGTTTTCGCTCATATTTCCCCCAAAAATTATAAAACTTTCGCTTAGCGCATCAGCCTATTCAGCCTTACCTTTAAACATTGCAAGCATATCTTCTGTTTCCATTACGGTAATTTTTGCTGTTGCAGCAGGTTCTGTGTCGCCCACCGCAGCAAAAAGACTGCACAAATAGCGATAAGTATGAGTTTCTTCATCACGGTAATCTTCTGCGATTTTCATCTGGCAAGTCGAGCCATTCTTTAAAAATCCAACAGAAGCCTTAAAATCAACAACGCTCAGAATCATTCCTGGAAGCGGCGTTCGTCCTTTGATTTTATTTGTAATTCCTGTAAGAGCAGAAATTCCCTGAGCCATAAGCTCAAATCCCGCCCAAGTTGGAACTCCATCAAATTCTTCCTCGTAGAAAATACAATCTTTTGTAATATCGTATTCGCTTGTGATTGTGTGTTTTTCAACATCGTGCTGAGTAACTCGGCTCAGCAAAAACATCTTTCCTTTGTGAGGAAGATAATTTATAAGCTCATCATGGTCAATAAACTGAGCCACATTCTTAGGTTCTACATCTGCCATTTTTTACCCCTATTTTATTCCGATTATCAGACTGGAATTTGCCCCGCCAAAAGCAAAAGAATTGCTTAAACAGATTTTCACTTTTCCAGAATTTTTACTATTTTCATCAACAATATTCAACACAGGAATTTCAGAATCTTGCTGTTTATCCCAAACTTGAACCGGAAGAGTTATTTCATCTTTTCCGCAGTTTTTTTCGATACAAGCATAACAAATTGCAGCTTCCAATGCACCTGCCGCGCCCAAAGTATGTCCTGTAACCGGCTTTGTTGTGCTCACCGCGACATTATTTTTTCCAAAAACCGCAGAAATCGCTTTTGCTTCCATGCTGTCATTGTATTTTGTGCCAGTTCCATGAAGATTTACATAATCAACTTCTTCCGGACCGATTCCAGCAAAATTAAAGGCTTTTTCCATTGCGCGCCTTGCACCATCGCCAGTAGGATCCGGACTTGTCATGTGATACGCATCTGCAGATTCACCATAACCCAAAAGCTGAACTGGCAGCTCATCCCGAAGAATTTCCTTTGTCATAACAAAAAAACTTCCAGCTTCGCCCAAAGTTATTCCATGCCGGTTTTTGCTGAAAGGATTTGTGATTTCAGAAGAAATTGCTTCCAAAGAATCAAATCCCATAAGAACCGTGTCGCTTGCAATATCAATTCCGCCGGCAACAACCGCATCACAAATTCCAGAACGAATCAGTTCCGCCGCCTTGATTATTGCGCCCGCGCTGGAAGAGCACGCTGTTTCAAAAGCAAGAGCCGGACCTTTCAATCCGTATTTTTCGCTGATAAAAGAAGCAACATAATCCGCGCCCTGAATTTCCAGCGCATAATCCTTAGAAAATTCACCGCGCGCAAAATATTTCCGGTGGCCTTCAATTGAAAATTCCGTGCCATTGTCACAAGAGCCAACGCAAACACCAATTTTTTCTTCGCCGTATTTATTCTTTACAAATTCAATTTTATCCTCAAGCTGGCAGACAGTCTGTTCCTCAAGCCGGATAATCCGCATATCGTAGCGCCCGCTTGATTTTTTCAGCAGAGAATCCGCAATCCGTGCCGCAAAAAATTCCTTGCCGTTCAACGCCTTTACGCGGCAAATTCCTTTCTGGGAGCCAGAAACAACATTTTCCCAAAGTTCGTCAATATTATTTCCGGCTGCGCAAAAAACTGCCGGTCTTGAAAAATAAACTGGAAGCAACTACTCAACCTCCTGAAGGACATATTCATAGCCACGAAGTTTATTTTTTATCACGATGCTTTTTTCTGATTTTGTTATTTCCTCAATCAAAAATGGACCATTGTAGATTTTTCGTTTTTCAGAATTCTCGTTTTTTTCAACAACCATCTTCATCTTTATTGATTTTAAAAGCTTCTGGATTGAATGAACTTTGTAATACGCAAACTGAAGGTCGGCAACAATATATTCTGATTTTAAATTTTGTGGAAAAACCGGCGAATCAAAAGAAATATTCACACCATCATAAAAAAGAGTTCCCATTCCTGTTCCAAAATCATTGAACATTGAAAGAAAAATTTCATTTTCATCAGCTTTTAGATAAGCCAGAAAAGCCATTGTATTATCGCCAAAAGTCGCAGTCAACAACTGCTCGCTATCAATATTTTTTTCAATATCAAAAGGAGGAAGAAGATACAATTTTTTTATATTTGTTATGTAAATCGGCTCAATATTAGAATCACCGATTATTTTTGTGCTTGTACATCCGGAAAAGAAAATCCATGCCGAAAGCAGCAAAAAAAACACCTTTACAAAATGACACTTTTTCATATTTTGTAAAGGTATTGTAAATTTTATAGGCTCTTTAGTCAAATCGACACAACTAATATTTTTGTTTTGCATCCATTTTTTCAATAATTGCATCAAAAAAATTATCTATTACGCAACCAATAAACGCAAAAAAAATTGTTCCAGCAATAATGCTTAAAAATATAATCACATAAAACATAGCTATCCTCGAATTCAATAAAACTCTCCCCAAAAATTAAAAATTAGTTAAAAAAATATGCGCAAACGGCAACAACTCCTGTAAACAAAAGGAGTCCAATAATAATAGGAAACATACAATCCCCCTGTGGATTTTGTGAGAAATTAAAAATTCAAAGCGATAAAAAGGGGAAGTTTGCTATAAAAGAGTCTGCAGATACAAAATAGACTTGAGATATTTATTTTTTGAGAGAACAGTTTTTTTCTGGACAAAACTAAAAATACGGAACGAACAAAAAATCTTTGCAGCAACAACAGAGCACAACCACAAAACAAACGCCGAAATGCGTTTTTCGGTGCTGGCAATAACTTTTACAGGCTGAATTTCAAGTGCGGCAAAAATATCTTCCGTGTGAACAGAACCGTTGTCCAGCGTGTGAATATTTTCGGCACGCTGAACCAAATTTGCTTCAGAAATCCCATTGAACACAGGAACAGTAATACTGCAGAAAACACAGAAGAGAATTATTGGAATGCAGAAAAAACCGTTCCTTAACTTCATTAAAAATCAGCCCTAGTATAAAAGAATGTAGAAACAAACGCCGTTGTCAAGCCAATAAAGATTGAAAGTCCAATCATGTGAACCGGAACAAATTTACTAAGCGCCAAAGCCCCGAAACTTACCGCACTTGTAACAAAAGACAACGCAATAGCAAAAGGCTCCAATTTTGCATCCTGAACTTCATCAACGCGCTTTTCATTTTCAATCATATAAATAACATAGTCAAGTCCAAGACCAAACACAAGAATAAGTCCCGTAATTGAAAAGAATTCAAAATGAATTCCGCAAAGCGCAAAAATCGCCGCCGTCATCAGAACAATAAGAAGCGGAACTGAAACAATTTTTGCCGTCTGTTTCATCGAATAGAAGAATTTCAAAATTATGAACAAGGCAATATAAACAACAACAAAAAGATTTAAAATCATTGAAGAAAGCCTGTCCAAATCAGCATTCATAGAACGAACTTTGCTGATAAAGAAAACATTTTCGCCATCCGCAATTGATTTATAGGCATCATAGTCAAGAACACTTACAGGAAGCACAACCGAATAATATTTTCCGTCAATTTCGCCAAGCCAAACCGTAGAAATTGCACTGGAAAGATATTCAGGCACATTTTTTCCGATTTCAATAAAGTCATTTTCGCTTGAATTAAAATCAGAAATCAGCTTTTTTGCACAAGACGGATCGTAGCCAAGATATTCATATTGTTCCGCAGCGAGCGGCATAAGTTTTGCGGCAGCCGCACGAGATTTTTTTTGCATTGCAATAGAAGGAATATATGAAGTTGTGCAGATAAATCCGCCTTTTTCCTTTCCTGCGTTCATTTTTTTTAGCTCTGCAGTGATTTTTTCCTCGTTCTGCAAAGTTTCTTCAATCGTTGAACCGCTAACAATGTACCAACCGCTAGGGCTATACTGAAGAACCTGAGCCGCCTCTTTTTCATTCAACATTTCCCGGCCTTCCATTTTATAAAGGCGGGAAAGATTATTTTCAATTTTTACATTTTTATGACAAATAAGCAAAACTGAAATTGAAAAAACAAACATTACCGTGATTGCAATTCTTCCAACAAATTTCTTGTTGTACCAGCTTGGCATTGTGTAATATTTCAGCAGCTTGATTTCTCGCTTTGTTTCAGGAACTTTTATGAACGGATAAACACAAATTACAGTCAGAAATGAAGAAATAATTCCGCTCATACTAAAAACCGCCATCTGCTTCAACAAATTGAACGGAGCAAAAAGAAGAATAAAATAGCAAATCACCGTAGAAACAAGCGAAAGCGACAGGCCTTTTATCAAATGATTACGAACCTGATAGCCTTTGTGGCACGCAAGATTTCCTTTCCAGTTGATAAAATAATGCAAACTGTAGTCAATGCACGAGCCAATCAGCGAAGTTCCAAAAACCAAAGTCAAAATGTGCATTTTTCCAAAAATTGCAAGCGTCGCAAAAATCGCCATAAGACTTGACCACAAAATAGAACCAATGCTGAACAGAATCGGTGAAGGTCGCTGGAAAATCAAAAGCAGAATCACCAGGACTGCGGTCATTGAAATTGTTGAGATTGTCGAAATTTCTTTTGTTGCGTTGGAGGAACTTTTATAACTGTGAAAAGGCGTTCCCGAATAAATAAAGCGAGTTTCACCGTCCTCCAAAGGATCGCAAACCTGATGAATCTGAACAACCGCATTTTCCTTGCTTGCAAGAGCCGCGCCTTCCTTGCTGAGAATACCACGAATCATTACATACCAGCGGCCATTTGACTCGCTCGCAAGAACATCGTCCTTCAATGACATTTTTGTTCCGCTGTCCTGAAGCTGCTTCAGAAAACACAAAAGATCGTGCTCACCAACCATAAACGGATCAGACTCAAGATTTTCAAGCGAAGTCATTGTGAACGCGCCATAAGCCTTTGACAAAGCATCCTGCGCAAAAGCCTCCGCGCCACCTTCAGAATTGAGTTCCTCAATCGTTTCAGGCTCAATCAGGTTATACTTGTATCTATTTATGTATTCAATAATTTTTCCAAAAGAATCTGTATTCTGGTAAAGCGAAATAGACTTGAAACGCGGACTTCCATCCAGCTGCGAATAGACAGTTCCTGCAACTTTCTTAGCTTCGTCAAAACTCGGGTTTGAAACAAGAATAAAAACGTTTTGCCCTGTAACCTCAGTAAGTTTTTCATCCGCAGCGTTCAATGCCTTTCCCATTTCCGGTTTTGGAAGCATATTAAAAAGGTCTGCGTCAATATTTATGCCTTTTTTTACAGAAATCATTGCGCAAAAACCGGCGATAATTATAGCATGGAAGAAAATCCAGAATTTAAAGAAAGTTTTATTTTGAAGAGAAGTAAGATTTTTCATCAGCATTCAGTTCCTTTGGATATTTTTGATCAGAGAAATTATAAGTTATTGTGTCGCCAGAAGATTCCTTCATCACAATTGAATTCAAATCAGCAGATGTTGCAGTTGCTTTTCCACTTATTGAAAGCGAAGTAAGTATTTTTTTTACCATATTATCTTTCGGCGAAAGAACAGCTGTCCAGTCTGAGCCAGAAAAATTGAAATCAACATCAAAATTATTCTGCAAAACATCAGAGTTTCCGCTAAACATCGCGCTCAAAGTTGTTGAAATGCTCGTGAAAATCTGGTTCGATGATGCATCAATCACAGTTTCTTTTCCATTTGCAAGAGTTTGCTTTACGCTTGTCATTCCAACGACCATTGTAGAAGGAAAAGGCTTTTCTGTTTTCCACATAATTCCGTCAAGGCTGAAAATAAATGTTCCGCTGGATTTCATGGAACGATTCACCGCAGAAATTGTCTTTATCTGTGAAAAATTTCCTGTCATATTCGGATGTTCTGAAAGATTTTTACAAACAGACTCAAATGTTTCAGCATTCACTGACACAATCAAAAAAAAGGCTGAAACTACAGCTAAAATGAATTTTTTCATTTCAATTTTCCTTCTTCTTTTAATATTTTTTCAACTCTCTGAATGAACCAAGGCGTACATTCAAAGCGAGATTCTTTTGTCTTCAAATCAATTGCCATTTGAGTCGATTCCGCTTTTGTGCAAAGTTCACCTTTTTCATTGAAAATTTCATATTTAATTTTTATGCAGTTTTCATATTCAACAAGATAAGTCTTTACAGTCGCTTTATCGCCAAAATACAAAGAACGAACATATTTTAAATTGATAGAAGTAACAGGATAGGCAAATCCTTCTTTCACCATTTCCTTATAACCATAGCCAATTTTGTCCAGAAGCGCACAACGCGCAACTTCCATATATTTTACATAATTTCCGTGCCAAACAACTTCCATCGAATCAACATCGAAAAATTCTGCCGAAATAACAATTTCATTTATAATATACGCATTTTTTTCCAAATTCGTCATTTTTATTTTTCCTCCATCAAAAAATTCCAGAATCTGCGAAAATTTACCCGCAAAGCAAGCCACGGCGCAGTGTCGTGCATTCCAAAGTTCCCTCAATAACTAACACTTTGCGCTCTCCTCCAGCTTCCAGAAATTGTAGAAATTGTACCATTGATATGGAAACTGAATGCAATACTTTTCCAGCTTGACAACGAATTCCTTACATAATGCGTGAATTTTCTCATCCCTTTTTGAACGAGGGCTTTCAAAATCAACCTTTGATTTTTCCACAAAAATATGATATTTCGGTCTTAATGAAGCAGTTTTAGTACGCAAACCAAATACATAATAAGTCGGAGCTTTTAAAAGAAGCGCAAGAACAAAAACTCCATAAGGAAAATCCGCGTCTTTTCCAAGGAATTTTTCCCGGATAATCCTTGAGCGAGCCCTTGCACTCGTGCGGTCGCCTGTAATAACTACAAGCCCACCATGCTCAATCTGCTCCTGAAGCTCAACAATTGTATTTACGCCAATCTTTTCAGGATCAATCACCTGAAAATCCACATTCGGATTCACTTCTTTTAAAGTCCGGTTAAATTGCTCCGTGGACTTAAGTTCCATTATCGCAGTAACAGAAATTTTCCTACTGATTCCGTTTTCTCCAAAGCTGGAAAGACTTCTAAGCAACTCAATATTTCCAAGATGTGAACCGATAAAAAGTGCGCCTTTTCCCAACTCCAGCTGATTCTGAAGAAATTTCAAATCATCATCGTGCGTAACAAGATCATCATAATGGTAATTTCCAAGCCAGCCTTCCATTTTTTCCATGATGCAAAGCGCAAATGAAAGAATCTGTTTGAACGGACTGATTTTCAAAGGAATTTTTCCACCAGTAAACTTTTTCATCTGCTTCTGGTAATTTTTTGACTCAAGTCTGCCACGCCGTGAAAAAATATAGAAAAAAAATGAAATCGGATAAATCAAAACAAAAATAAGATATGCAGGAAGTTTTTGCATCAGACTGAAAATCAGCAAAAGCGGTTTGTTTGAGGAAATAACTTCTTTTTCGTCAGCCCAATGCAAAAGCTCTTCTGTTTTATTTTTCACATTTTCTCCGTTTTATTTTTCGCGCAACAAGAACCGGAAGACGAAAAATCATTCCAAGACAAAGTCTTGAATAAGTCCCTGCAATACGTAAATTATCACGGACCATCCGAAAATTTGAAACGCCATCTTTTGGATAACTGATTTTCACCGACTCAGAAATTACAGGAACTCCCGCCCAGCACAAATGAACAAGAATATCAATGTCATACCCCATTCTTGCATCAAGAATCGCATGACTTTTTGTGATTTTATAATAAGGCTCAACTGGATAAATCCTGAACCCAATCATCGCGTCTTTAATGCTCCAATCCATAGAAACAATATGAATCCAACCGTTTGCAATCTTTCTTCCAACAACTCGGTGAGCAGGAGCATTTTTGTCATACTCTGGATAACCGCAAATAACCGCTTCTGGATATTCCTTTGAAAGTTCCAGAAATTTTTCAATTCTTGCGGCATCATGCTGACCATCAGAGTCAATCTGCAGAATATGAGAAAGAGCCATTTCGTGCGCTTTTTTCAAGCCACTTTCCATAGCTTTGCCTTTTCCGCCGTTTTTTTTGCGCTCAACAACAGTCACAAGAGAATATTTTTTTTCAACATCGCGGATAAACGCCTTGTTTTTTTCATCATTTCCGTCATCAACAACAATGATTGGAAACTCATACGGCAAAAGATTTTTTACAACTTCCTCAAGCGTGGCACCGTGATTATAAACTGGAACAACAAATCCGTATTTCATAAAAAACGATTATTCAGGAATAACGCTAAAAGAACCCGAAGAATAAACATGCTCCGAATTTCCGGCATCAGACATACAGAAAGTAACTGAACCTTTTTCAACTTTATATTCGAGTTCCAGTTTTACATCTGAATCAGGAAGAATCGGCGCAGAAAATTTAATTCTTTTTATATGCGGAATGTAACGCTGCGTCCCGAAATATTTTCTGCAAAAGCGCGTGATAATCTCAAATTGCGCAACCGCAGGCAAAAGTTTGAATTCCGGGAAATGCCCGTCAAAAAAATCGCTTGTGGCAGGAATCACAAATTCCAGAACGACTTTATTTTCTGATTTTTCAAGAATTTTTTCGTTTTCGACGTTGTGTAAGTTAGTCATTTTATTCCTCAAATTTAGTATACCAAATTATTTGCAATGAAGAAATTCGTAAAAAATTTATTCATTGAACATTGCCGCAATCTCATCCTTATGCTTTTTCCCTTGAACATCAACAGGAAGTTTTTCCACAAAACGCCATTTTTTTGGCAAAACAACATTTTCAAAATATTGCATAAGAAAATCATGGAAATAACGGTTTATATAAAATTTTTCTGTGTTTTCAAATTTCTTTTTTCCTTCCGCGTTAAGCACAACCGCCGCTGCAAGATACTGGCGGACATCATTTTGAAGCGCAATGACTTTTACATCCTCTACAAGTCCGGTCTGCAAAATGCGGTTTTCCATTTCGGTCAAAGAAATACGCTTTTCTTCTATTTTTACAATCGAATCTGAACGCCCTTTTAAAACAAAACGCCCATCATCAAAAAATTCTGCCAAATCAGCAGTTGCAAAACCTTCCGGATTTTTTATATACGGTGAAACAACACGCAAACATCCGTCATCACCAAGCCAGAGCTTAGCATTTGCAAAAGGCGTAAATTTCAAGCCATCCTTTGACTGCTGACGGTAAGCAATTCCAGAAGTTTCCGTAGAACCATAAACTTCCAACGGACAAAAACCAAAGACTTTCTCAGTTTTTTCCGCAAGTTCCGGCGAGCACGCTCCACCACTTGTAAAAATCCATGGATTCTTCAAAGAAAGTTTTTCTTCTATTTCAACAGTGCGCTTTAAAAACGCCGGAGTCGCGATAATCATATAAGTTTCGTCTGTAAGAGTCTCAAATTCTTCCGGAAACTCAATTCTTTTCCGCCTAAAAGGAACACCAAGCGTAAACGGCAGGCTTATTCCAAACAAAAATCCGTAAATATGATGCTGGCTGACAGTTGTAACAAGTTTTCTGGAAGTAAATTCCTTACCCCATCTTGAAATTATAAACGCATTGTCCTCTTCAAATTCCTTCATCCGCTGAGGCACAGCCTTCGGCTTTCCTGTTGAACCAGAAGTGAACATCATAATGCAAGTTTCTTCACTGTTTAAAACAGGCACTTCACGGACAAATTTTTCATCCGGCTCAGAAGATTTTTCAACAAGTTCAGGAATAAAAACCGCATCCTGCACATTCTGATCCGTCAAAAATTCAACGCCCGGCTTTTTGATTTCCGCAATAAAACTTTCAGAGATGTTCTGCGTAAGAAGAATCCGTTTTTTGCACTGCAGCAAAGCCACAAACGCACACAAAAAATACCAGTAATCCTCACAATGCAAAATCCAGTCGCTTTCAGTTTTTCCAGAGACAAAAGCACGGATTTTAGCACTGTCAACCAAAAAATCTTTCCACGTTTTATATATTTTTTTTGACCAGCAATCCTCGTAGCAAAGAATATGCTCGTCGCTTCTAGAGTCAGATTTAAATTTTGTAAAAGAAAAAGCTTTTATCATTTTTTTATCCACCATTTTACGGACAATAAATTCCACCGCAAAAAGCAGCCCCATAAGGATGTAAGAAATTCCGCCGTTATAGACAGACCAAATCTTGTCGTTCAGAACATCATTTCCAAAATCATGCAGCGCCGTAAAAGCAGAAATGCTTCCGTTCAAAATAAAAAAAACGCACCAGACAACAGTCACTTTCCTGCAGTAATCGTTTACTTGCGATTCAAAGGAAGAGCCTTTTATTGACTTGTCGCCAAGACACGCAAACCTAAAAATAATATTCGGCTTAAAAAACAAAGAGGAGCCAAACACAAAAAGCATTGTCGCGCTGATTACAACCGAATAAAGTTTTAAGAAAATCTTCTTGTTAAAAACAAAACAAAGAATTCCCGCCAATAAAAAAAGCGCCGAACTTAGCATTGGCCGCCAGTCAAGCGCTTTTTTTTCTGATTTACCGTCAGATTTGCGGTTGCCAGTCGCACTCAAGAAAAAAGCGCAAGCAAGAGCAACCACACAAAGCGACAAGATTCTTACCGGCATCTTGAAAACAACAAGCATTGAAAAAACAAGAACCGGATAAACCGCCGCAACAACGTAAAAAAGAACCTTCAGGAACTTTTTCATTAGCCCATGTAAGGAACAAGAACGTCCACAACATCCTGAACAGTTTTTACTGTCTTGAAAATTGCAGGGTCAAATTTTGTACCAGCTGGCATAAATTCCTTCATTTTCTGGATCAAATCGATTGAATCAATAGAATCAAGTTCAAGATCATCAAACAATGTCGCCTCTGGAGTAATAGATGCTTCATCAATTTCAAAATCTGATACAAGGATTCCCTTTAATTTTCCAAAAATTTCGTCTTTAGACATTTTTAACTCCTTCTTGCCTGAGTAATATATTCAGCCAAAGCATCAACAGATGCAAAATGTTTTTTATTATCTGCACTTTCCGTAGAAAATTTTACGCCAAAATGTTTCTTTAAACCAACGCCAAGTTCCAACGCATCAATCGAATCAAGCCCAAGCCCATCACCAAACAATGGTTCTGAATCAACAATATTTTCTGGCTTCACATCTTCAAGCTGAAGTGTAGAAATAATTACTTCTTTGATTTCGTTTTTTAGTTTGTCCACAATACGACTCACCTTTTTTTTGATTTTTACATTTTATAAAAGCAGCAAGAAAAAAGCAACCCTAAGAAAAAAATTGAAGGGGGGGAGCCTTCCCCTCGGCCGCACTTCGTTGCGTCCTACCCTTTCACCTAGGGGAACATTCCCCTAAAACCCCTTGTCGCGGTTTGTAACATACAAAGTGTCATTTTTATCAACCGCCGAATAAATCACCTCTTCCATTTTATCAGTAAGCCGTTTTGCCGCAATTGTCTCTGAAAGCGGCAGATATTCATCAATTTTAATTTCCGGCAACCTTGAAAAATCGTACACATAAGTTTCCGTGTGGTTGTACGACCAGAACGGATCGTGTTTTCCAAGCCCATATTTGTCATTTCCGCCAACAAGAACCGGCAAAATTCCCGCCTTTGAATAATATGCTATGCGTGCAGCGCCTTTTTTGTATGGATTTTTTCCGTGGCGCGGTGAACGAGTTCCCTCAGGAAAAATAATAACGTTATTTCCTTCATCCAAGGTCTGTTTGCAAAGAGCGCAAAGTTCATCAAAATCAAGCGTATTCACAATGTAGCACTGCCTTATTACTCCAGCAAGAACTGTTTTTGCAAGTCCGCCGCGCACAATACAGTTTGCATTCGGCACAAGCGACATAATAAACACAAAATCCAGCATAGAAGGATGATTTGCAACAATCACTTTGCCATGAATATTTCTGAACGCCTCTTTATCGTCAACTTTCAGGCGGACAACACCTGTAAAGCGCATAAAATTTATAAAGAACCTGAACGACGCGGACACAAAAGCCCTTGCCTTAATCTGGAACTTATGTTTGTCGTGCTCAAAAACGCGGATCCACGGAAAAACAAAAATCGCAAGAAAAATGCTTCCTGTTCCAAAGAAAAAATAAAAAAACAGCTTCATAAAAGCCGAATATCCGTACCAAAGGAAATTTTTAACCTTCGGCAATTCTTTATGATTATATTTTTGTTCAATTTCTTCTTTTGATTCTTTTGCCATTTTTCTACCCGCAAATTTTTTCTAAAAATTCCAAAGGACTCTTCAATTTTTCCCCGGATTCAACACAGTTTATTGACACCGAATCTTTTGATTCAGTTGCACTTAATACACAAGCAAACGCAAATCCGGCATTATTTTCAGGCTGAAGTTTTCCGTATTGCTCCGGCACATATTCATCAGCATAAACAAAAACAACATTTTCCTCACTTCCAGAAAGAACCGCAGAAGCTGCGCCTAAAAATGCTGAATAAAAATCACCTTTAGAAGGATAAATCACCGAATAACCGGATTTTAGCTTAAGAGCCAGCGAAGCCGCCGCAATAGGCGTATTAAAAACCGAAAGGCTAAAACCTGCCGGCAAAATCTCGGAATCCTCAATTATTCCCTTATTAATAGTAAATTCTCGTTCAATCTCTCCACGGAAAGAAACAAAAACCTGCTTAAAATCTTTTGCCTCAGGAAATTCTTCAAGCAAATCATGCAAAACTTGAATCGTCATGCGCGTAATCTGGCTCAATCTGCGTTTAAAAAGCGCATCAACAAATTCAAGCTTCGGCTTTTCTTTTGGGTTTTCAGGAGAAGCTTGCCATTTATGGATATTTGAAACAAAGATTTCTTTCATTTATTTTTTTCTAAAAACCAAAAGCGAATAAGCATTTGAACCAAGATTATGGTGGGCGGTTTCCAGTTCAAATCCAGCCTTGCAGATTGCGTCAACAAGCTCTTCATAGCGGTACATTTTACTGTTTCCATTTGCAATGCAAGTAAAATAAAGTGAAGTTGCCTGCAAAGAATAAGAGGCTGTCGCAAAACGCTGTTTATCCCAGAGCGGCTCAAGCACATAGACATTTGTTTCTTCTGTTGCCGCCTCGTGGACTTTTTTAAGAATTTTTGTAATCTGAGAAAGACTGAAGCAGTCCAAAAACTGGCTCATCCAAACAGCATCCGGTGCTTCTGGAAGTTTTGTTCCCTCTGAAAGTACATTTCCCGTGCAGAAACCAATTCTTTCTGAAAAACCAGCCACCGCCGCATTTTTTTCCGCAACCGCAGTCTGCCCAGGCAAATCAACAATCGTCATTTTAACATCCGGGTTGTATTTACAGCAGGCAATCGACCATTTTGCCGTGTTTCCGCCGATATCAACAATTGACTTAGGTTTTTCCGCAAAAACAATCGGAAGCGCCTCCGGGAACGCAATGTCGCTGTAAAAATGATCAAAGTCAAACCAGGATTTCTTTGCTTTTTCCGGCAATGACGAAAGAGCCTCGTAAACAGTTGTCCATTTGTCGCCAAAAACTTTCAATCCTTCCGGTTTTCCGTTCAGAATCGACTCTTTAAGCTTAAATGCGCCTTCATAACAAATATCATTTGAAAACCAGAAATTCACTTTTGTAAGATTATCTTCCAGAAGCATCCATCCGATTTTCCCAAGCACAAATTTTTCTTTTTCATCAGAGCCCGGAACTGAATCTTTGCTCAACTTTATGACATCCATTCCAAGAGCCATTTCACAAAGAACGCCGACTCCATATTCACTGATTTTTGTTTTTTCAGACAATGCGCCGCGTGTAATTCCTGCGTCGCCGGCATTCTCAATCTCAGAAAGAATTCCTGTCTCAAGCATTGTTCTTACTGCCTGATATGTAAGAGGTGCGAAAGCAATTTTCTGAGCCTCAAATTTTGCATCTATCGCACGAATGTTATCGTTTTTGAATTTTTCATAATCAAAAAAAGAAGAATCCATCAAAAATCCACCAAAAATAAAGATATTCAAATGTAACACGGATAAAAAAAATTTACCACAGCATTTGCAAACCGTTTTTTTCTTTGTTTATTTTCCCATTTAAATTCCTTTAATTGACAGTTAATCGTATTAAATGTAGTATTTCAGATACTAATATCTATCTCTTTTGGAGTAAAAATCAATGGCTACAAAGTATGTTTACTTTTTCGGTAACGGTGACGCTGAAGGTGATGAATCAATGCGTCCAATCCTTGGTGGTAAAGGCGCTAACCTTGCTCAGATGGCAAAGGCTCCTTTAAGTCTTCCAGTTCCACCTGGATTTACAATTTCTATCGACGTTTGTCAGGAATATTACAAATTGGGAAGAAAATATCCTGATGGTCTTGCTGCTCAGGTTGATGAATATCTTAACAAACTCGAAACTGTATTCGGCAAAAAACTTGGCGATGAAAATGATCCACTTCTCGTATCAGTTCGTTCTGGTGCTGCTGAATCTATGCCTGGTATGATGGACACAATCCTCAACCTTGGTCTTAACGATAAATCTGTTGTTGGTCTTGCCAACAAAACAAACAACCCTCGCTTTGCATGGGACGCTTACCGTCGCTTTATCCAGATGTTCGGTGACGTTGCTATGGGCGTTGAACACGCAAAATTTGAAGCAATCATTGATGAAGTAAAAGCTGTTCGCGGTATCAAACAGGATACAGAGCTTACAACTGAAGAACTCCAGACAATCGTTTCTAAGTACAAGGAAATGTACAAAAAAGAAAAGGGAGAAGATTTCCCTCAGAATCCAAAAGATCAGATGTGGGCTGCTATTGGCGCTGTATTCGGTTCTTGGATGAACGAACGTGCTATCATTTACCGCAAACTTAACAACATTGACGAAAATGTTATCAAGGGAACTGCCGTAACTGTTATGGCAATGGTATTCGGGAACATGGGCGAAACTTCTGGAACTGGTGTTGCATTCTCTCGCGACCCTTCTACTGGTGAAAACCACTTTATGGCTGAATACCTTATCAACGCTCAGGGTGAAGACGTTGTAGCTGGTATCCGCACTCCAATGGATATTTCTGCCCTTGAAAAACAGCAGCCAGAAATCTTCAAGGAAATTTCTACAATCCGCGACCGACTTGAAGCTCATTACCGCGATATGCAGGACATGGAATTCACTGTTCAGGAAGGAAAACTCTTCATGCTTCAGTGCCGCAACGGTAAACGAACAGGACCTGCTGCTGTAAAAATGGCTGTAGACATGGTTGGCGAAGGAATGATTACAAAAGAAGAAGCTCTTCTCCGCGTAAAGCCAGATCAGCTTGACCAGTTGCTCCACCCACAGTTTGATTCAAAGGCTCTTAAATCAGCAAAACCTTTGGCTTCTGCACTTAACGCTTCTCCTGGAGCTGGTTGTGGTCAGATTGTATTCACAGCAGAAGAAGCTGTTGAATGGGACAAGGCTGGCAAGAAAGTTATGCTTGTTCGCAAAGAGACTTCTCCAGATGACATCGCAGGTATGTACGTTGCTCAGGGTATCTTGACTTCTACAGGTGGACGAACATCACACGCTGCCGTTGTAGCTCGTGGTATGGGAACTCCTTGTGTTTGCGGTTGTTCAGATGTTGTATTCAATGGAAAAGATTCTGTTACAATTGGTGGAAAGAAATTCAAGAAAGGTGACTTTATTTCTATCGATGGTTCAACAGGTAACGTATATGGTGAAGTAATTCCTGTAACTCCAGCTGCTGTTTCTGGCGATCTTGAAACATTCCTTGGCTGGGCTGATGAAGTTCGAGCAGCTTCAGTTCGCACAACTCCATCTGGAAAAACTGTCAAGGGATTCGAAGTTCTTGCTAACGCTGAACAGAACGAAGCTCCACAGGCATTCCGCTTTGGCGCAGCAGGCATTGGTCTTTGCCGCACAGAACACATGTTCTTTGAAGAACCAAAACTTACTTCTTTCCAGAAGATGATTATTTCTGATTCAACAGAAGAAAGAAAAGCTAACCTTGCTGCAATTCTTCCACTTCAGAAGAAAGACTTCTATAACATCATCAAGACAATGGAAGGACGCGCTGTAACAATCCGTCTTTTGGACCCACCGTTGAACGAATTCGTTCAGGCTGAAACACCTGCTTTGGCAAAAGCTTTGGCTAAAAAACTTGGTGTAAAGGTTGACTTCATTGAAAAGAAATACTCTGAATTGAATGAACACAACCCTATGCTTGGACACCGTGGTTGCCGTCTTGCAATTACATATCCAGAGATTTATGAAATGCAGGTTGAAGCTATTGCTTTGGCAACAGCTCAGGCTGAAAAAGAAGGTCTTAAGCACGACGTTCGCATCATGATTCCAAACGTAACTACTTTTGCTGAATTGAAACAGATTCGCGCTCAGGCAGAAGCTGTAATCGCAAAAGTAAATGAATCTGAAAAGACTTCATTGAAGTTCCAGATTGGTTCTATGATTGAATTCCCACGTGCCGCAGCGACAGCTGACAAAATCGCTGAATATGCAGACTTTTTCTCATTCGGTACAAACGACCTTACACAGACAACATTCGGATTTAGCCGTGACGACTATTCTAAGTTCATTGATTCTTACTTGGATCAGAAGATTCTTCTTCAGGATCCATTCAAGACTTTGGACGAAGATGGCGTTGGCGTAATGATTGGTCTTGCAGAAGAAAAGGGACGCTCTGTAAAAGCAGATCTTCACCTTGGAATCTGTGGTGAACACGGTGGCGACCCAGCTTCTATCGCACTTTGCTACAAGCTTGGCTTGAACTACGTTTCTTGCTCACCATTCCGCGTACCAGCAGCTAGATTGGCTGGAGCACAGGCTGTAATCAAAGCGTCTAAATAATTATTGAAAAAACTTGCATTTGTTGAAGAATCTTTCTTTTGCAAATGCAATGCCTGTGCGTTAGTAAACCGCAAGGTTTGCGTTGAGCACAGGCTGTTATTAAGGCTAACAAATAGTTTACAGATTTTTAAGCGAAAGCGAATAAAATCTGTAAACAGAATCGTAAGGTTTTGGCTGAAACAATAAGCCATCGGCAACGTTGTTGGGATGCGCAAAAATTCAGTCAAAACTGATAACAAATTGGACGACAAAAAAAACGAACAACAAGTAAGCAAAATATAAATTGTCCAGTTTGTTATAGTAGAAAAATAAATTAACATCGCAGAAGAGCGATGTTAATTTTCACCAATAGAAGTTTTCCATAGTAAACCCAGAATACTATGGCTTAGCTAGAATCCCCCAAGAAAAGTTTTTTCTCGAGGGATTTTTTTTACAGAACTAAGCTCTTTTTCCAATTCGGTTTATATCAGTAATTCCCAGCAATAAATTCGGAACATACAAATCTTCATCCAAAGAATCCCAATGAATTCCTAGACCAACGCCACTCAATTCATAATGAGTCAAATCTTCTTGAGATGCAGTAGAAAGATTTGGAAAAAAGACTAAAGGAACCGAAAGTTGCCGCCCATCAACCAAAAGAAGCCACAAATTTTCTTTGTCCGTCCAAACCTTTTGAGCCTTAGCATTATTCAAAGAAATATCCATTTCGAGCACCTTTTATTTATATAATGAAATAGTCACACTAAATCAATATAAAATGGATTACCCCTTTTTCCTGCTCCATGAATTCCACTTTTTGAAAAACCACAATAGTCCATAAGCATAAGAAAAAAAGTTGCATTACAATGATGACGTTTTGAAGAAAAATAAATATCAAAATTTGCCAAATCCTTTGTTGAAACTTTTTTGCCAACAAAATTCTTATATGCAGATTCTATTAATGAATTTTTTAAGTAAATAGAACTTTTTCCACGTTTATACCGGATAGAACCTTCTGTGTACTTTTCAACAATAGAATTTCCCTTAGATGGATTTTGTAATACAGTACCCACCTTTATTTTTTGCCTTACAATTTCAACAATCATAGCTTCCTCCAAAATATATTTTATTCCGCATTTTGAGCAATGCGTAGCCCTATTTCAGAAAATGAATAAATAGTATAGTAGTTTCTAGAATAAATTTTGCAGTAGTTCCCATCATCCCCAATTGAACCACCTCTATAAACACGGTATGAACCGCTATCATGCACAGGATTTATCAACTCGCCAGTTCCAAAACTTTCATAATAATCATAACACCATTCTGCAACATTACCACTCATATCATAAATTCCTAGTTTATTTGCTTCTTTTGTGCCAACTTGATGACTTTCATCACCACTGTTTTTATAATACCATGCGACTTTATCAATGTTATTACTTCCACTATAAGTGCAAGTATCATGTATTTCTGCATCTCCGCTACCTGCGGCAAATTCCCACTCACATTCGGTTGGCAAGCGAAACCCATTTTTGCTCTTATTCCAAGTAACAGAGCCATTTGTTAAACTGTAATCTTTCCAGACGGAATTTCCTTTATAATAAACAGGTTCAAATCCTTTATACTCGCTATAAGCGTTAAGCCATACACAAGCACTCTTCCAACTTATATTTGTTGCAGGTACAAAACTTTTATATTCATCATTAGTTCCATATCCTTTCTTTGCAGAACCTATAACATAATCGTGTTCTTCTGCCCATGTATAAACTTCAAGCCATAGTTCATAAGTAAGTTCATATTGCGCAATTTTAAAGCCTGACAAAGTAATCTTTGGACGAGAAGTGCCTGGCTCGCCAAAATAAAAACTTCCGCCTTCGACATTTATCATTGCAGCGTAATCCTTGCCCCATTGTGCATATAGATTAATATCGCTTGTTACTGAGATTTTATCTCCGGCGCTGTACAAGCTTCCATTTCCATCTGAACGAGCACTCCATTTTGTAAACGCATACCCATTTTTCTCTAAATTTCCAACATTTCCAAGTACCGTGTACAAACTTCCTTTTTCAACAAAAATAGAATCCGGAACGTGACCGCCAGTTGCTCCATTAGGATAATATGTAACAACGTATTGAACTGCCTGCCACTTTGCATAAAATGTA
>DLKK01000090.1:5463-5846 GCA_002478955.1 Treponema sp. UBA7590 | reverse complement strand
ATCAGAATTTACTATATATGGAAAATCAACTTTAGATTCTTCTGAAAATTCTGCGTCCAAATACCAGCCTCCAAAACCAAAATCATTTTTTGTAGAAAGAGGGCAATTTTCTATATATCCAGTTTCAATTTCTTTTAACTCTGTTCCCCCATTTGTAACAAAAGTTACCTTATAAACAGGCTGCCATTTTGCATAAAGAACAATATCTGCCGTAAGAGTAAGCGGGAATTCAGCCTTCTTAGTAAAACTAGAATCAACAAACCAAGAAACAAATGTATATCCTTGTTTTTGTGTTTCAGGTGCAGAAGAAATTTCTGCCGCTCTATATGCAGGAACTTCACTGCCACCATCCACTTCAAAAGAAACTTGATAAGTTGCAATCC
>DLKK01000090.1:0-5410 GCA_002478955.1 Treponema sp. UBA7590 | reverse complement strand
TGGTTTTGTCACAACATACGGAAAATTTACCGCACTTCCACTAAAATCTGAAGTTGTATACCAACCGCCAAAAACATAATTTGAACGACTTACATCCGGAATTTCCTGAATAATTCCTGTTTTGTAAGATTGAATTTTTTCTTCGCAGTTTGTTTCAAAATTTACTGTAAACTCTTGCTGCCATTTTGCATAAAGTGTTGTATCTTTTGAAATTTTATATGGAAATTTTAATATTTCTCCTGAGAAATCAGAGTTCAAATACCATCCGGCAAAGCTATATTCAGAACGCAAAGTAAATGGAGCTTCTTTTATTTCTTCTGTTCTGTAAGAAGAGATACTTGTTCCTCCATTTGTAGAAAAACTAACTTCGTATAGTTCAGTATTTTCAATAAAAAATGGATTTTTGCATGCCGTTAAAACAATTGTAAAGAAAATCAACAAAGAAAAAAAATTATTTTTTTTCATAATCACCTCTAAAACCTAAATCCTGCATTTATTCCTAATCCAAAAATGTATGGATAACCACCACGCAAAATTGGTTCAACATAGAAATTTCCTGATGCCATACGAAAACCAACAGCTCCACCAATATCCAAGGAATTTTTTAAATCTGAATTTACAAAAATAAGTTCCAGTCCGCCTTGAGCCTCTACAAAAAGACCCGCGCTTGGCTCGCCTGTAGGAGAAACCGCATACCACCGCATAAAACCAAGCGGCTCAACAGAATAAATAGAATTGTTCTTTTCAAAGAAGTCATAACTTACCAAGACTTTCAGACCAACAGAAAAACGTCTAAAAATACTATAATCAAAAGAAAATCCTGCAGTTGGGGCAATTCCAAAAATCGAATTTTTGTTTCCTTCAAAAATAAAACCTAAGGAAGATTTATAAATTGTTGCCGCATGATGCAAAAGTTGCTCTGTTTTTGGCGACCTTGAAATTTCGTATTTTTTAAATAAAACATACGCTCCTTTTTCGACATTAAGCATTTTTATTTGCAATATATATTTATTGTCCAGTTCTTCCAATGAACCGAAAATTATTTTATGGGCGCCAAGCCGCTCTCCAATAGAAAGAGCCGTATTATCGCTTACCAAACCTGAATTTTGAAATTTCAGCTCTTTTTCAACTTTATCCATATTTTGACGCGTTACAACCTGCAGAGTAGAATTTTCAAAAATCGATGCAGTTAAGCCATTCTGGACATATTCATCCATTTCTTTTGTTTCTGCAGAAAAATTAAGAACTGCAACAATTTCATTTTTTGAACAACGCGAAACAATCTCTTTACTTACTAAATCCAAAGTTTCGTCAATAGAATTTTTTTTCTGCGCCGCAAAACAAAAAGCATTCAAAAACATCAAAAATACAAGAATCAGATTTTTGTGGTATTTAGTATTTAGAATCATTCATCACCTCTTTTATAAAATTATTTTCAAGTTCATTTTCTATTCGCTGCATAACCAGTCTCCTGCACATTTCTTTTTCATAAGACGAAATCTTTCCAAACCGCTTTTCAAAAGACACCAAAGTTTTTTCCTTAAAAAAAGGATTTATTTCTTTTATATAAATATTCAAGCTTGGATATGATGTAAAAATTCCGTTATTTTCAAAAATTTTAAAATCTACAAAAATGTTTGCGGTATAAAAATTTGTTCCTTTATTTACCGAAGTTTCTGAAACATCTACAACCGCAAAACCTTCTTTTGAAAAAATTTCAGCAAGTTTTGTTTTTATTCGGTTTTCAACATCAGCATCCGCCTTTATAAAAATTTTTGCATTCTGCTTTAACTCAAAAATCAGTTCTCTTGAATTCTTTATTTCTTCTGTTATAAAAAAATATTTTTTTGCTTTTTCAGAATTTATTCCTAAAAGAAAATAATATAAATCATAAAAATCCTGACTTTCATTTAATACTTTGTTAAAAAATATGATTTTATAAAAATTTTCACTTTCTGATTTTGCTTTTTGAAAAAATGAATTTATACAAGCAGATTTTTCCTGAATTTTTGGCTCAACAAGCTCCAACGCATCTTCCCGATTTATATAAGCGTAGACAACATAATTTTGAGAATCTCTATCAAAATAAACATCCGAATGTTTCAACGCAAAAAGCTTAGTTTCTGAATTCACAAAAACCGTTTTTACAAATTCTTTTTGACTTGATATTTCATCATTGGCAGAGGAAAAATTCTCTTTGAAGAAGCTATTGGATTTTACAAAAGCTGAAAAATATGACGAAAGTTCCGCATCCGCATTATTTCTTGCAATCTCAGGAGATTTTCCAACTCCAACTGAAGATAAAAATTTTTCTTTTGGATAAAAATTTGAAATTTCCTTAATTTTTATCCAATCTGGAGAATTTATATTTTTATTTTTTAAACTTGCACAACTAACAAAAGTAAATACAAAACAGCAGAACAAAATTTCTTTTATTTTCAATAAAATCTCCCTTTTTTTATAATCATGTTTTATAACGTGTTTTATTTCATTTTTATTACTTTTTTGAGTTTTAATTTATAAAAATATACACTAAAACTCAAAATTATGTCAATTTTTTGCAAATTGTGTGTTTTATAAAATAAAAAATCCCTTCAAAATGTCTGATAATTCTTTTATGGGAATTCGCCATATTTTTATTCAGAATTTAAAATTCTATAGAAAACAAGCAGGTCTTACACAAGAAAAACTTGCCGAAAAAATCGGAATGAGCACTTCTTATATTGGCGATATGGAAGCCCGAGAAAGATTTCCTTCTGCAGAAACAATAGATAAAATAGCCGACGCATTAAACATTCCAACATCATCCCTATTTGGAGAACGAGAATGCCCTGTAAATACCCAAAATTCTTTTGCAAAAATCTATGGAAAAAGTTTAAAAATTGAATTGAGCGAGAGAATTTTAAAAGATATTGAAGATGTTTTAAATTTATTGTAGTTATACTGGGGTTTTAGGGGCGGAGCCCCTAGGAGAATGGGGTATGGCGAAGACGCGGAGTGGCTGAGCCTAGGGGAAAGACTTTTCCCCAGATTTTTAAGATTTTTTACTGTAATAAATTTTATTTTTAGCTGTGAATTTTTCATCTTTTTGCAAAACCCCAAAGAAATTTTAAAATGCGGGAGTTTTTTGGTTGTTCAGAAAAAATAAAAGCAATATAATTTTTGTATGAAGAAGGATTTTTTCAGCGTTTTTTTGAATGATCATTTTGTGCTGTTTACGAGCGTTCTTTCGGGAATTTTGTGTGCCTTGTATGCATGGAAGGGTTTTTCCGAGGGATTTTTTGCCGGAACTTGGATTATTGCCATCATGAATTTTTTGTATATTCCGGCTGCGGCGATTTTTAGGCGAAAATGTTTCTCATATTTTTATCTTATTTATGCGGTCATTTTGGTTTTTATGATTGCATTTGAAAAAACGTTTCTTTTTAACAATTACACCGCGCTTTTTATTGTCTGCATTGTTATCATGATTAAGCCGCGCGTAAAATTTATTGCGGTTTTGCTTTATTTTGCGGCGATTTGCGTTGCTTTTTCAATAAACGGCGAAAGTGTCTTCCATTTTTTGATTCACCTTACGCGGACAATCTGGTTTTTTGGAACGGTTTTCTTTGTTATTGCCAACAACTTTGAACGCAAAAAACTGATTCTTTACGAGGATGAGATTAAAATTCTTCTTCAGCTTTGTGATGGCAAAATTTACCAGAAAGAAGTTGAAGGTTTTAGCGAAAACACGGTCTACAGAAAACTTAAAGCTGCCCGCGAGCGGAACGGAAATCTTACGCGCGAACAGCTTATTGAATTATTCAAAAAGGAGCAGCTGACAAAGAATTCTTTGCACAGGTGATTTTTAAATTTTATTTTCTGGCGGCAAGTTCTTTGTCTAAAAGATACAAACCTTCCGGCGTTGAACAAAAATTTTCATATTTTCCGATAAGTTCCTTGGCATTTTGCTCTTCTTCAAGCTGTTCAGAAATGAACCATTCAAGGAAATTCTTTGCAAAAAGGTCTTTTTCTTTTTCCGCCTGAAAATAAAGCGTGCTTATAAGATTTGTAACATATTCTTCGTGCTCAAGCGACTGCGTTAAAACCTGCAGAACAGATTCAACTTTGTTTTTGGGTGCAGAAATTGGCAAAAGTTCAATTGGTTGATTCACTTTGCACAAATAATCATAAATTTTCATCGCGTGAGTTTCTTCTTCTTTTGCCTGAACTTTGTACCAGTTTGAAAAACCGGAAAGACCTTTTCTGTCAAAAAACGCTGAAAATCCAAGGTAAATGTAAGCGGATTCAAATTCTTTCTGAATTTGTGTGTTCAACATTGACGATAACAATGTGCTCATAACTTCCTCCATAAAAATCAATAGCCAGAATGCGAAGTTTTTACATTTTTTCCAATGTTCATGGAAAAAAATGACATTCCTTCTTAATAAATCTAATTTACACTGACAATTTTCTAATATTCAGCCTTCCAAAGTTTGTGGATGTTGCAATATTCGTAAGCCGCCTGAACGCGCTCGCCGGTCATAACCGCAAAATCAACACTCGGCGAATTTCCCGGTTTTAGCCATTTTTGCTGCAACCCTTGGTCTGTCTCCAGCAGAATCCATTCAATGTAATGTTCTGATTCTGATGGATGAAGTTTTGAGCCAACAGTAACAGAAACCGTATTTCCAGAAACTTTTATCACCGGAATATGTTTTTCTGAAGCGCCATCCGATGTTCCCGGCACCAGAGCCTGCATTTCTTCTCCACAACAAAAAGTTGGAGTTCCAGAATCCTTTACAATCGCAATAATTTTTCCACAATGCCTACAAAAATAAAATTTCAACTGCATAAAAGCCTCCTATAAAAACTAAAAAATACCGGCCGCGCAAAAGTAAACCTCTAGCCCAAAAACAACGTTTTACAAGCCCCACCCGAATGCGCAAAACCAGCACTTTTTAAGTCACAACTTAAAAATATCACAATTTTTCTTTCTTCCAAGCAAAATCACCCGCAAACAGTCATCAAAAAATCATCAAAGCACTGATGATAGCCTTTTTCGCCCCTAATTCAGAAAAAAAATTGGCGGTCCGTCAAAAAACACGCAAAGCGCGCCTTTTGCCGTCGCTATGTCCGCCCCTCGCTGTGCGCTCGCCGTCCTCACCACAAAAAACGCGCCCTTTCCGCAAAGCTTCAAGGCCACCCTTTTTGCGCCTCCGGTCGGTAAAGGGCTCCCAGCGCTACCGCTCCGCAAAACCAAAACAAAACCAGGCAACCTGCAAAAAAAATAGCCAACAAATCATAGAAACCAAAAATCCTCTGTCTTTCATAAAATAAGACTTCCTCCCCTACCAAGAAAACATCTTTTTGAATAGGGGAGCCCCCTTTCGATTTTGCGCGCCACTTTCTATAAGGGCGATTCTGTCAA
>DLKK01000014.1:48731-48853 GCA_002478955.1 Treponema sp. UBA7590 | reverse complement strand
ACAAGGTCGTAAAGGTCGCCTTTTACAGCTCCCGGGTCGCTTTCCAGAGTATCCCAGTATTTTTTCTGCGGAAGAGTGAACATATGGTGCTCTGTTTCCCACTTGTTTTCTTCCTCGTTCCA
>DLKK01000014.1:17215-48646 GCA_002478955.1 Treponema sp. UBA7590 | reverse complement strand
AGCTGCTTGCGCACTGCTCCGAGCGCGACGCACGCTGTCTGCCATTTTTCGTCGCTTACAAACAGAAGAAGGTCGTTCTTTTCTGTTCCGAGCTTTGAGCAGATTTCCGATTCTTTTCCGGCAAAGAACTTAGAGATTCCGCCCTCAAATTTTCCTTCCGCGTCAACCTTCATCCAGGCAAGGCCTTTCGCATGGTTGATTTTTGCGACTGCTTCCAAAGCTTCAATGTGCTTTCTTGAATATTTGTCCGCCGCGTTCTTTACAACAAGGGCTTTGAGTCCACTTCTCTTGTGGCGTTCGATGTTCTTGTCTGCGTTTGCGGCTCCTGCCTTGAATGCGTTAAAGTCGCTCAAATCCGCCATAAATGCCGCATCCTGCATCTTCATGTCAAAGCGCAAGTCCGGCTTGTCGCTTCCGTAAAGGTCAAAAGCGTCGTCCCAGCTGATTCTGTCAAAGTGAACTGGAAGTTCGTAGTTCAAGGTTTTCTTGAAAATATGGCGCATAAGCTCTTCGGTTGTCTCAAGAACTTCCTCGCGGTTTGTAAAGCTCATTTCCATATCAATCTGAGTGAATTCCGGCTGGCGGTCTCCGCGTGCGTCCTCATCGCGGTAACAGCGCGCAATCTGGAAATACTTGTCAAAGCCCGAAACCATCAGAAGCTGCTTGTAAAGCTGCGGCGACTGCGGCAAAGAATAGAATTTTCCAGGGTGAACACGGCTTGGAACAAGGTAGTCGCGCGCGCCTTCCGGAGTTGATTTTATAAATGTAGGAGTTTCAATCTCCAAAAATCCTTTTGAAGTCAAGAATTCGCGTGTCGCAAAAGTTACCGCTGAGCGCAAAATAATGTTGTGCTGCATAGGCTCGCGGCGAAGGTCAAGGTAGCGGTATTTTAGGCGCAAATCCTCGTTTGGAAGAACAACTGTTCCGTCCTTCTGGCGAACTTCCTCAATAGAAAAAGGAAGTTCCTGCGAAGTTGTAAAGATTTCAATGTCGCTCGCCTCAACTTCAATCTCGCCTGTCGCCATATCCTTGTTCACGTCTTTTTCCGCGCGGGCCGCAACAATTCCTTCAACAGCGATACAATATTCTGACTTTAAGGAAGCGGCGATTTTTTTAACCTCGTCCGAAGCATTATCGCCGACCATCACCTGTGTGATTCCATAGCGGTCGCGAAGACGGATAAAAACAAGTCCGCCTAAGTCGCGCGTGCGGCTGACCCAGCCGTTCAATACAACTTTCTTGCCAACGTCAGCCTTTGTAAGCTCGCCGCAAGTTACAGTTCGTTTAGAATTTTCCATTATATTTCCATCCCGGTGGCACAAGAGCCACAATTTTTGTTCAAAAATAACAAATTTCTTCTATTTTAATAAGATATTCTGTTTTGGGCAATTATCCATTAACCTAACGAAAAGGAGCAAATTCCGCCAATGCGCGACCCGCTTTTACTGCAAGTCCTCATTCCGCGTCCGCTCCATTCCGGTCTTTCCGTGCAATCGGGGCTAAGCTGTTTCTGAAAATACGAAAATTCAGCGCGCTCCAGCGAATTGTACAAAGTTTCTGGTTGGCAGGTTTTATTTATGTTAGTAACCATTCCAGCACATTTATCTGTTTTATGCCGTTAAAATCTACTGCAGGGTCATCATCTAAGGTAAGCAATAACTTTGGATAATTATCTTTTACGATTTGCAATGGTTTTAGTTCTCTTTCCAAACTTGATTTATCTCTTACTGTTGCAGAGACTTGAACATAAAGATTACCTTCATAGTTCTGGGCAACAAAATCAATCTCTACATCATCAACTTTACCAACAAAAACTTTATAACCACGACGAATTAATTCAAGATAAACCACATTTTCAAGAATATGACCAACATCATTTGCCTTTTGACCTAACAACAAAAATCTTAAACCAATATCAACAGCATAGTATTTTTCCATCAGTTTAAGATATTCTTTACCTTTTACATCATAACGTTTTGCTTCATAAATAATGAATGACTGCTGCAAAGCCGTAATATATTTTTCCACCGTTTTTACATCAATCTTACGTCCAGAAGAAGTCATGGTATCTGCAATGCGTTTAGAAGAAAGAGAATTGCCTATATTATCAAAAACAAAACGAATAACACTTTCTAGCATTTTTGTATCAGTAATTTTGAACCGCGAAATAACATCTTTAAGCACAATAGAACTGTATACACCGTTTAAATATTCCAAAACTTCGTTTATATCTTCCCCAAGATTTAATGTATACGGGAAAGAACTGCGCTGAACATAAAGCTTGTACTTTTCAGAAAGAGAAAGATTTGATTCAGTTCCAAGAGCCTGAACAAATTCCTTAAAAGACAACGGAAGCATTTCTATAGTTACATACCTTCCTGAAAGTAGAGTTGCAAGTTCTCCAGAAAGAAGATATGCGTTGCTGCCTGTCATATAAATGTCAATTTTTGGATTAAGAAAAAGACTGTCTACAACCCTTTGAAAATCCTGAACGTTTTGAATTTCATCAAGAAAAACATAAGTCATTTTTTCAGAAATAAGACGTTTTTTTATGTAAGAATGAAGATTCTGCGGATTTAATAATTCATAATTGTCAAAATCTTCAAAATTAAGAAAAATAATCTGATTTTTATCTACACCATTTTCTAGCAAATAATTCATAAACATTTTCATTAAGGTAGATTTTCCACATCTACGAATACCTGTAATAACCTTAATTACCTGCTTATCTTTGTACGTTTTGAGCTTATTTAGAAATTCAGTTCTTTCTATATCTTTCATAGTTTGGATTATAATCCCATATTATTTAAAAATCAACAAAAGATTGGAATATAATCCAAAGATAATGATGGAAGGTTAAATTTGTTAGCCAAAATGTCTGTTGCGGCAGGTTGCGTGCGTTAGGTTATGTAGCCCCTGCGGAGCAGTCCACTGGAGCGAACGGAGTGAGTGAAGCGGATGAGCGGCTAGCGAAGGGCGGAACAGCCGTCCTGAACGAAGTGAAGGGAACGTCCTGGGATTTTGTGTTTGCTCAAAGAAAATCATTTTTGAATGCAAAAAAAATTCGACAATCCGATTTTGTGCATTTATACTTAAATCATGATTAGCAAATATATTTTTGGAAAACCTTTTAACACAGAAGCGGTGGTTTGTATTCCTGACGAAGCAAAAATTTTTGTAGGTGACGCAACTTCGTTCAAATATTCGCAAATTTCAATAAATAAAAAAGAAGGATTTTCCTTTAAAATGCACATTTCGCCAAAAACAATGATTTTTGGGCTTGGGCAGTCTATGGGCGGAATTAACAAAAGGGGCAGAATATACAACAGCTGGTGCACGGATGAATTTAGTCATACAGAAGAAAAGACTTCTCTTTACGGCGCGCATAATTTTATGGTTTTCTACGAGCCGGACACAAAAAATGCGTTCGGCCTTTTCTTTGACTACCCGGGATTGGTGCAGATTGACGCGGCTTTTTCAAGTTTTGATACAGTCACTGTAAAAATTGATGATGTTCATTTGAATATGTATCTTATAGAAGGAAATTGCCTTTTAGACATTACAAATCAATTCAGAAAAATGATTGGCACAAGTTATGTTCCGCCACTTTGGTCGCTGGGATTTATGCAAAGCCGTTGGGGTTATGGTTCGGAAGCAGACTTAAAAAAAGTTTACGAAAACTATAAAGAAAAAAATATTCCGCTTGATGCGATTTTTTTGGACATTGATTATATGGAAGGATTCAGAGATTTTTCTATCAACAAGAAAAATTTTTCTGACTTTTCAAAGACCGTTTCTGATTTTAAGGAAAAAAATGTTCACATCGTGCCAATAATTGATGCTGGTATAAAAGCAGAAGATGCAGAGCCAGATTCAGAAGGTGTTCTGAATGATTATTTTTGCAAAAAAGCGGACGGTTCTCTTTTTGCGGCAGGCGTTTGGCCGGGACTTTCGCATTTTACAGATTTTTTAAATCCTGATGCTAGAAAATGGTTTGGCGGTCTTTACAAAAAACTTACAGACATGGGAATTGACGGTTTTTGGAACGATATGAATGAGCCGGCACTTTTTTATTCTGAAGATGGGCTAAAAAACGCTTATAAAGAAATTCTTTCTGTAATCGATAATAAAAATCCGGAAGTTTATGACACCTGGAAATTAAAAGATGCTGTGCTGGGTGTTCAAAATTCAATGGATGACTACAAAAGTTTTTACCACAAAGTTCCTGCTGATATTGCCGGCGGGCTTGCAGAATCTGTTCAAAACGGAATTGCAACTGTTCAACACTCAAAAGTTCATAATCTTTACGGCTTTAATATGACCCGCGCGGCAAGCGAATTCTTTAGGCAAAACTGCAAAAATGATGTGCTTATTTTTAGCCGGGCTTCGTATATTGGCGCGCATAGATACGGTGGCATTTGGACGGGCGACAACGCTTCGTGGTGGAATCATATTGAACTTTTAATCCATCAGCTTCCGGGATTGAATATGTGCGGCTTTTTGTATACAGGCTGCGATTTGGGCGGCTTTGGCGGAAACACAAGCCGCGAGCTTTTGCTTCGTTTCTTGGGCGTTGGAATATGGACTCCGCTTATGAGAAACCATTCTGCGCTTGGAACTCGCGAGCAGGAATGTTATCAGTTTGAAAATGCGGAAGATTTTAGGGGAATTATAAGTTTTAGGTACAGAATTCTTCCTTATCTTTACGAAAAATTAAAAAAGGCGAGCGCGGAAAATTCTCTTTTCTTTAAGCCGCTTGCGTTTGAATTTGCAGATGATGAGATTGCCCTTCAAATAGAAGATCAGCTTTTGCTCGGTGATGAAATAATGATTGCCCCAGTTTACAGACAAAACGCAACTGGAAGAAATGTTTATTTGCCACAAGACATGAAAATGGTTCGCTGCAAGCTAGGTTCTGGACTTGACAAAGGCGCGCCGCAAATTACGCCACTTTCAAAAGGAATGCATTTTGTAGAATACGCTCAAAACGAAGTTGTATTTTTCCTAAGAAAAGGAAAATCCATTTGGGTTGTAGATTCCGCAAAAACATCGGCGGAACTCGATTTGGCGACAAGAGAGGTTTGGGAGTAGTTTTTTCACAATTTATGCGGACATTGAATCTGTCGAAATGACCGCATAGATTAAACTTTCGGGCAGCCCTTATTTTTTTACAATATACATTTCCCCTTTCCTGTCCTATAATAGTTTTATGAAGAAGTTTATTTCAGTTATTTTGTTTTCGGTTTTGTTGAGTTTTTCTTTTGCGGAAGAAGTTTTTGTTTGCGTAGGTTCGTTTAAAAATCCTAAAAATGCAGAAAATCTTGTGAAAAATCTTGAAAATTTAGGCACGGAATCTTTTATTTTTGAAACGCAAGTTAATAATCAAACTTTGTTTAGGGTTTTGCTTTCCGACGCTTTTGATTCAAAGGAAAAAGCAAGAAATTTTAGAAATTCTGTGGAAAATGCGGATTTTGCAAAAAATTTAAATCTGACTGGACTTTGGATTTGCCAGGCTCATAAACCGGAGAATAAGAAAATTGTAGAAACCGCTGTTGAAGAAATCATTGAGGCTCCTGTTAAGCCAATAGTTCTTGAAGAAAATAAAAACGAAATTCCTGTTTCACAAGAAAAACCTTATTCCGTTTTGGTTCACTCTTATAAAGAAGAGCAAGCCGCCGAAAATGGAAAAAAACAATTAAAAGAGAACGGTGTTGATTCTTTTATCCTAAAAACTTTTGATGACAAGTCATATTTTTCTTTTGATTTACATTCAGGAGCGTTTGATTCTCCTGAAGAAGCCGAACCTTTGCAGGAAAAACTTGAAGAACTCGGAATTGAAGACACAAAAATTGCCGATTACGAAGAAGAAAAGGAAAAAGTTCAAAAGTACGATGAAATCATAAAAACCCAGCCAGTTTCTTACGATTTTGGAAACAATGAAATTCCCGACATTTATTCCGCTCCGGTAGTAAACATAATCCGTCAGTTTCCTATAAACAAAAATTTTGCGTTTGAAAATCTTATGATTTTTGATTTTGATAATTTGCGCTCAATGGATAAAGAATTGCCTTCGCTTGATGAAGTTTCAGACATAATTGGAAACGGCGAAAAACTTCATGCACTTTCAATTGCATCTTACAAAGACGATTTATTTAATAAAGATGTGAAAATTTTTATTTTCAGCAGCGATGAAAACGCTCTTCCTGATATTTTGGACTTAAAAAAGAATTTTCAAGAAGACGCTTTGCCTGAAAAAGGTGAAGATTCAAAAATCCACGATATGCAGTTTCAGCTAAAAGACGGCATTTTAAATTCTTTGATTCTAAAATCTGATGAAAATTATATTTTCTTTGGTGTAAACGAAAAAAGAGATTTGGCAGTTCTTATGTCTACGGAAGATTTTTCAGAAAGTCAATTTGAAGCTTTTTTGAACAACTTTGAAAACGATTCTTCGCTTTTGATTTATCCTCAAATAAGAAGAACTTTGCTGGTTTTGCCTAAAAAAACTGAAATCGAACGCAAATTTTTGTCTTTTACGCTTGAAAAAGTAGATGATTCTTATGCGGAATCAAAAGGTTATGCGGATTGGGCAATTCCTATTGTTGGTCACTGGAACGCTAAAGCAATTTTTAATCAAGAAAATGAATTTGTTTCTGTAGGATTTTTTGATTTGGATTATGACTATAATGCAAAACGAGTTCATCAAATGTTTATGGACGATCACATAACAACAGAAAAAAGTCACGCTTCAACTGTAAAAAATGCAGATTCCTGGTTTGTTGAAGTTTGGGACACAACCAGGGAAGTTTCGTTTTCGACAAAATCTTATATTATTGCTGTTGACAGTTATGATTTAGATGAAGAAGAACTTGTAAAACTTTCTGACGAATTGCAAATCTGGGAAAAATAATTTATATTGCGATATTTTGTGGAACTCTTGTCAAAAAGCGTAGGTGAAGAGATAATATATTCATCTTTTTTTGAGGAGAAAGTTGATGAAAAGGCTGTTCCTTGTTTTTTTTGCTGTTGCTTCCCTGTTTTTTGGTTGTAGAAATGACGCGGATGATTCCCAGAATGAAGTTCAGTTATCTTTAAAACAAAGAATTGCCACTGCGGAAAGTGGTGCAGAAATCGACTTGGAAAAAGAAAATCTTCTGATTAGAAAAAATACTTCTTATATAGTTTCAAGCCCGATGACAATTAAAAATGGCGACGCAAAAAATGCAAGATTCATTGTAAAAAGTCCAGGCGTTGTTTTTGAAAATCTTAAAAGAGTAAAAACTGTTATTGTTGATGAGTCTGTTGGCGAAGATATTTTTTATCTTGATTTTGATTCAAAAAATGTGACAGATGATGAAACAGAAAAATGGTACAAGGCAACATATAATATTGAATATTGCAAAGTTCGTGATAAAACAATTGAGCCACATTATGCAATGATAAAAAAATGTACTTTTTTAGAGGATAAAACTTCAGAATATGAAGGATATTATCATGTTCTTTCAAGTTCAGATATAAAAGAATCTGATGAACCTCAAGTTATAACGCAAATTCTTTATTTGCCTAAACAAGAAAGATTTGGGAAATTTTTGTTTTATTCACAGTTTAGAGGATATAATGAGGTTGTAAAAATTTCTGATTTTTCAATTGAAGAAACTACAGATTCTAGTTCTTGGTATTATTACGACATTGATAAATCAGATTTGCCGGGAGATTCTTTCAACATAATTTTTAATAATGGATATGAAACTCAAACTGTTGATATTGCAGATTTAACTCTGAATCAGCCTGTTTATTGGTATGATTTTTTTGAGCCGAAGTTTGACGATTCTGGTCGTTATTATTGTGTTCAGTCTGCGCGCTCTGATAATCCGAAAGAAACTCCGGCGGAAGGTTTTGTCCGCATATATTTTTATTCAAAGCTAGGCGATTCAGAGCCGCCGTATCTACATTATTGGTATAAAACAGAAACCGGATCAAAAGGCTTTTCAACTGTTTGGCCAGGAAAAATGATGATTAAATATTAAAAGAGGAGGATTAATATGGATGTCTTTCTTGAAAAATGCAGAAAGTTTTTTACTGATGTTTTTGAAAAAATAGGAATGTTTTTTAAGAAAATTGTTGAAAGGATAAATGATTTTCGGATTTTTCTGTGTGCGAAAATTAAAAAATTTTTTGAGAAAATAAAATTAAAAAGAGGAGAATTTCTAAAAAATCGTGCAATAAAAAGAGATGAGAAAAAAGCTGCAAAACAGGCAAAAAAGGAAGAAAAATTAAAGACTAAACAAGAAAAAGAGCAAAGAAGGCAGGAAGAGGCTGCCCAAAGAGATATTTATTTAAAAAATGCTAGTTTAAGAATTTTCCGGGGCTTTTTAAATATTTTTGATGTTATATTTGAAGTGGTTTTTGCTTGTGGATTGATTTTTTGTCTTCGCCCAGAACTTTTGGATTTTAGAAATGAAAATTCATATTTTGGGCAGATTGATTTTTATTCTTTAAAATTAATTTTATTTGGAAACTTTTTGCCAGAGTCAACAGAAATTCCAAATCTTACAATTTTTATAATAGTTTGCATTTTTGCAGCTTATCTTCTATATAAAATAATTTTTTCTCTTGCAACTGCGAATGGGGTGAATAAGCTGATTTCAATTTTGCTTGCGGTGATTACATTGATTTCAGTCTCTCTTATAAAGGATAAATTGTTGATTTTCCTCGTCCTTTATGTTTTGCTTTTTGCTACGTTTCAGTTTTCATGCGGATTTGATTTTAAAGTTGTCAGGATAAAGTTTATAAGTTTTATTTATTTTGCTTTGGTTTCTTACATTGTGGTTTTGTGTATTTTTGATGAAGCTTTTAGAAATTTTTCAATTCTTCTTCTTAAAGAGATGAAAATACCTATAAAATGGTTTTAATTTTTTTCATTGATGAAAATTCTTTCTGCAAATTGTTATTTTCTGTGGTATAATTTTAATGATGTCTGCACGTAAATTAGTTATTGTTGGAGCGGGAGTTGCAGGACTTGCAGCTGGGGTTTATGCTCAGCGGTCTGGATTTGAAACAATTATTTTAGAAAAGCATATTATTCCTGGCGGGCTTAGCACAAGCTGGTCAAGAAAAGGCTATCTTTTTGAAGGTGGCATGCACTGGCTTACAGGTTCTTCTGAAAAACTGACTTTAAATAGAATCTGGCATGAAGTTGGCGCTTTAAAGGAAAATAATCCGATTTTTTATAGAGATCCGATTTATACGCTTGTTACAAAGGATGGAAGGCAGCTAAGGCTTTTCCGCGACCTAAAAAAACTTAAAAATGAATTTCTTGCATACGCGCCAGAAGACAAAAAGATGATAAATCGTTTGTGTTCAGACATTAAACAATTTATCAATGTTCATATGCTTGTGGCGGATATTTCTTGTTTAAAATCAAAACGGCCGATTCACCCAAAACTTGGTGAATATTTGGCAATGGCTCCTGCGGTTGGGCGTCTTGTTCAGCTTTTAAAAATGTCGTATACAGATTATGTTGCAAAGTTCAAGAACAAAGATTTGCGGGAACTTTTGCTTTCTGTGATTGGACAAAGATATAATTCTCTTTCTTTTATTTATACATTGGCTTCTTTTGCCAGCGGTGATTGCGGTTATCCAAAAGGCGGTTCTTTGCGTCTTACAAAAAATATGGCGGATACATTTGAATCTCTTGGTGGAAAAATTGAATATCGTCAGACGGTAGAAAAAGTTATTGTGGAAAATGGAAAAGTTACGGGCGTTGTTTCTAATGGTGAAAAAATTCCTGCGGATGCGGTCATTGTAACTCAAGATACACGGAAAACCGTTGAGGATTTGTTCGAAATTCCATTGAAAGAACGGTGGATTTCAAAAATGAAGAAGAATGTCATTTCAGAACAAAATATGTATATTGCGCTTGGGGTAAAATGTGATCTGAAAAATTATCCGCAATGTGCGGTTTTTCCTTTGGAAACGCCATTTAAGGCCGGCGGAATAGAATTTACTCAGTTTAGAATCAATAATTATTCTCTTTATGAAAATCATGCGCCGCAAGGTTGTTCAACTTTGACTTGTCTTTTGCTTGGAGATTCTTACGGATATTGGAAAAAAGCGAAGGCGGATGGAACTTATAAGGCAAAAAAACAAGAATTGGCGGAAAAATTTATTGCCGAGCTGGAAAAATTCATTCCAGAAATAAAAGGAAATGTTGAAGTTTACGATGTAGCAACTCCTTTGACTTATGAGCGTTATTGCAATACTTTTGAAGGCGGCTGGATGAGCGTCTGGAAAGCCGGCACGACAGGTTTTATGTTGCCGCAGAAGTCAAAAACGGTAAAAGGGCTTTATTTTGCCGGTCAGCGTTCAATGATGCCGGGCGGTTTGCCGATTACTGTTTGTTCGGGGCGAAAAGCTGTTCAATATCTTTGCCGCGACACAAAAACTTTGTTTGTTTAAAAAATTTTCAATAAACAGGAAAAATCGCAAAAAACGGATTCAAAGCGGTATTTTTTTATTATATTTACTATAATAGTTTTAACTTTGAATTAAATTTAGAGGCAAAAATGAAATACAAAGCTGTGATTTTTGATATGGACGGAACAATTTTAAATACTTTGGAAGATTTAAAAAACGCCACGAATTATTCGCTAAAACAGTTTGGAATGCCGGAACGTTCTTTTGAGGAAGTAAGAATGTTTGTTGGAAACGGAATAAGAAAACTTGTGGAGCGTGCAGTTCCAGCGGGAACTTCTGAGCAAAAAATAGACGAGGTTCTGGATGTTTTTTTGAAATATTATGCGGTTCACAGTGCTGATAACACTTCTGCTTATCCGGGAATTCATGGGCTTGTTGAAAATTTAAAAAAAGAAGGGATAAAAACTGCGGTAAGCACAAACAAGGCGGACGCTCCTGCACAGGAACTTGGAAAAGAATATTTTAATGGAATTTTTGATTTGATTGTTGGTCAGCGAGAAGGTCTTAGGACAAAACCTGCCCCTGATTCCGTAAACGAAATTCTTAAAATTCTGAACATTCAAAAAAAGGATGCGGTTTATGTTGGCGACAGTGATGTTGATATTCAAACGGCAAAAAATTCCGGCTTGGATTTTATTGGCGTAAGCTGGGGATTCCGCGGAAGGGAATTCCTTGAAAAAAACGGCGCGAAAAACATTGTTGACAACGCAAATGAAATCTTGGATTTAGTAAAATAAAAAAATTGAAAATATTTGGAGAAAAAAATGGCAAGAACAAAAAAATCTGCGGAACTTGGTGAAAACCTTGTTGAAAACTACAAGAATTTTTTGAACAACGGAAAAACAGAACGCGAATGTGTTGTTCAGATTATTCAGGCGGCGCGCGAAAACGGCTATAAAGAAATCACAGAATATTCTAGTTTAAAAGCTGGAGATAAGGTTTATGTTCAAAAAATGAACAAGGCGATTGCGCTTTTTCAGATTGGTTCAGAAAATATCGAAAACGGAATGAATATTCTTGGCGCACATATTGATTCGCCTAGACTTGATGCAAAACAAAAACCTGTTTATGAAAATAATTTTATTACATATCTAAATACGCATTATTACGGAGGAATTAAAAAATATCAGTGGGTAACGCTTCCGTTGGCAATCCATGGTGTAATCTGCAAAACTGACGGAAAAACAATCAATGTGAATATTGGTGAAAACCCAGATGATCCGGTTTTCTGCATTTCTGATATTCTTCCTCATTTGGCGCAGGAACAGATGAAACGCAATGCTTCTGAAATTGTAAAGGGCGAAGATTTGGACGTAATTCTTGGTTCTTATTATTTCAAAAAGGAAGATAAAGACGAAAAAGACAAGAAAAAGAAAAAAGAAGAAAAAATCACAAGCAAAAAAATCATTGTGAAACTTCTGAAAGACACATACGGAATTGAAGAAAAAGATTTGGAATCTGCGGAACTTGAAATCGTTCCTGCTGGAAATGCGCGCGATTGCGGTTTGGACCGTTCATTGATTATGGGGTATGGCCAGGATGACCGTTCTTGTGCATTTGCATCTTTTGCGGCTCTTATGGATTCAAATCCTGCAAAAAGAACAAGTTGTTGTCTTTGCGTTGATAAAGAAGAGATTGGAAGCGTTGGTGCGACTGGAATGGATTCACACATGTTTGAAAATGCTGTTGCTGAAATTATTGCACGTTTACCGGGCGGTTACAGCGATTTGACTTTGCGCCGTTGCCTTGCGAACTGCAATATGCTTTCTAGTGATGTAAACGCTGCGTTCGATCCGCTGAACGCAGGGCTTTTTGACAAAGACAATACTTCTTTCCTTGGTGGAGGTCTTGTTTTCAACAAATATACAGGAAGCCGTGGAAAAAGTGGTGCGAGTGACTGCAATGCGGAATTTATCGCAAAAGTTCGTGGCACAATGGAAAAGGCTGAAGTAAAATATCAAATGGCGGAACTTGGAAAAGTTGATCAGGGTGGCGGTGGAACAATTGCCTATCTTGCGGCAAAATATGGAATGAATGTTCTTGATGCGGGAGTTTCGGTTTTGAGTATGCATGCGCCTTGGGAAATTACTGCCCGCGAAGATATTGTTCAGGCTTACAACGGATACAAGGCTTTTCTTAGGATTGAATAATCTGTGCCGGGGCAATATTTCTTAAAAAGAGATGTTGCTTCCGATTCCGGCGGAAATTATGAAATTCTTCTGATTTTCTGCCGGAAAAAATCTGTATTTCGCATTGCCGGAAACAGTGAACATAAAATTATTTCTGGCTAATCCTCCAATATTTGGGGTAAAAGAAAAAGAACAGGTTAATGCAAGTTCATCTGAATAGTCAGTTTTGCCGTCTTTTATATGTTCAAAATAAGTTGGAAGTTCCTTTAGCGCCCAAGAATTAATTTTGTCTTCAATTTTTCCAACGTAATAAGTGCTTAAAGTTAGGCGGTTCGCGTAAAAAAGCGGTAAAAAATTTGTTGACTTTTGGATCTCCCAGTTGAAAAGCATGATTTTTGCCATTGCCGCAGCGAAATAATCTTCTGTTGGAAATAATGCTGCCTCAAAAGTTATTGGAATTAGCGTGGAATTTTTTAACATCAAATCTAGTGAAATATTGTCAAAGCGTTTGTTGATGTCTAAATTGTCTGCAAAAGAAAAAAAGTCGTTTTCTAGCGTTGCGCCAATTTGAATTCCGCTGTAGTCATAATAATTAAAACCTGATTTGTGGATGTTTCCAAATGAGATTGATATCGAGTTGCTAAGATATAAAAATTCATCGCTTGTGGTTTTTAGGATTTTAAAATAGTCTGCAAGATTTTTTGGTTTTGCATCTTTTGGAATTGAAGTTTCGCTTTGTCTGCCTTCTAAAATTGTTCCCGAATCAGAAAATTTTATGTAAAAAACTCCAGAAAGTGGAATTTTGCTAGTAAAAGTCAGATTTCCAAACGTCTGTTTGTAGCCGTCGTCATCAAATTCAATTTGCGCGCTTCCTGAATAAGAAAAAAGTTCGGTAAGAGAATTTCCGGAAATTGAAAATTTTAGTGCTTCAGAATTTGTAAGAAAATTATATCCGGCAGAAAAATACCAGATTGGATTTGTCCATGGTGTTGAAGAAACGTAAGTCAGTCCGAATGGAAGCCAGATTGAATCCAATGTTGAAAGATTTTTGTTGGCATAAGAATTTACGAATCCCAAAGGAACGAAAGTTCCGTGTGGCCCGGAAAAATTATATTTGAATGTTGAAAAATTTTTGCTAGTTGCGGAAAATTCTGTTGAATTTAAGTTTTGCGTAAAAATTGAAACGTCCGCGGTTTTTGTTGTTGCGTGTTGATTTTCTGAATTTTGTTGAGGTGCGGAAAATTTTTCAAATTCAGCTTTTGAAAGTTCTGCAAAAAAAAGTTTTGAACCTTTGTAGAAATTTGCCGTGAAAATTGCTTTTTCGTCCGTTAGAATTGCAGGATTGAAAATTCCGCCAGAAATATCTTGTGAAAGCAGCCTGAAAGTTGGATTTTTATCCAGCAAAAGAAGACCAATCCGTGGAAGCTGACCTTTTTTTGTGAACGAAAACGAAAGAATCTGTTTTTTTTCATCGGAAAAATAATTTAATCCCTGAAAAACAATTCCTTGCTGAGGCGCCTTGAAAATTCTTTCAGATTTTGTCTGCAAATCAAATTCATTGATTGAAAAATCAAGTTTGTTTTTTAAAATGTAAAAAAGTTTGCCGATGCAATTTCCTTCCAAACTAAAAATCTGCTGTTCAATCGGAAATTTTTTTTGAAAAACAGGTTCCGCGCCACAGATTTTATTTTTTTTGAACCGCAATTCGTAGATTTTCAATGTGAAAAACGCTGAGGATGTTTTTATTGCGCACAAAAAATATTTTCCGTCTGCAAAAGTGATTGTCGCATCTCTTAGGCTTTTTTCCGGCATGTAAAAAAATGATTTTCTCTGAATGTCATAAATTCTGATTTTGTTTTTTGGCACGGAATAAAAAGATGAGGAATAAGATTCCACCAAAAATTTTCCATCTTTTGAAACCGACAACTTGGAAATATTCTGAGCTTTGTATAAAATCCTTGATTTTTCTAGGCCGGCGAGGTTTACTGTTTTTCTGTATTTGTCATAGTAAAAAAAATCTTTTCCATTGCTCGTAATTGTTGGATAAGCGGAAATTTTGTTCTTAAAATTAACATTTTTTATCCACGGATTTTCTGTTGGATTTGCAGGAATTTCTGGGACTTCAAGCTCATTGTAAAAATTGTTCCAGGCATCTTTTATTGAAATTCCGTAAACTTTTTTGAAACAGCTAAAATAGGTCAGACTTTTTAAATTTACTGACCGATACCAGAATTCTGCATATTTTTCCATTCCATATTTTTTTTGAAGCCAACTACAAAATGCACCGCCAAACATGTAGCTTGCGTTTCCTGCTGGAAAAACGTCCATTGCGCCTTGAATTTCTGAATATTTTGGAAATTTTCCTTCAATTTTTGCTTGTTTTAAATTCTGAAGCGCATATTCGCTGTTCAGTCTGCCTTCGTTTTTGTCGCTTTCAAGTGAAACTGTTGCGCCTTCTGCCCATGCTTGGGTTATTGTGAGCAATGCTGGATTGTAGACATCGCCAAAAATTTTATCAAATCCAAACCAAAAATCATTTCTAAGATTGTAAGTTATTGCGTGGACTAATTCGTGGCGAAAAGTATTAAGCGTTTCTTCCGAGAAAACAGCAAGGCTTGTAGTGCAGACGGTGTCAAAAATTACAATATGATTAAAAGGTCCGCATGAAAAATATGCATTAAAATCATCTTGCGCTGCGGAAATTACAACCGGCAGACGGAATTTGTTTTCTAGGCAGAATTTTTCTGCAAGTTCCTCGTAGATAGAATCAGCTTTTTCGTAAAGAATTTTTGCGGTCTGAACGGAATTTTCTGAATAAATTATGTCGAAGTATTTAGTCTTGTTGATTTTTATGTTTTTTTGTCCGCTCATAATTCCGCTGTGGGAAAAAATATTGAAGCAAATCAAAAAAAGTAGAATTGAAGATAATCTTTTTTTCATTTTTTGTTTATGCGCTAAAAATAAGTTCGTTTTTTATGTTCAGAATTTCAACAAGTTTTATGGAATAATTTTTGTTTCCGGACGGTGATTCAACAGTAAGTTTTAATGTTGTCGCGGAAAATTCGTCTGCAAGTTCCTGTCCGTAAACTTCCGAAATAAGTTCAATGTATTCTTCGTTTGTCATTTCTTCGCCGGTAAAAGCTGGAGACATAAATAAATCCAGGGAAGTCTGCAAATCTTCTGGTAAATTGTTGTAAAAATCCAAAAGATTTTTTTTGTTCAGAGTTATGGAAAGTTTTTTTTGAGCCAGGCAAATCATTCCAGATTTTGAAAAAGGGTCTTCTGCGTTTTGCGAAAGTTTTCCGCGAACGAAAAGGTTTGCGCCGTCTGATTGCGCGCTGATATTTTCAAATCCAGATTGTTCAAAAAGATTTGAAATAATTTCCGCGTCAAAAATTGTATTTGATTCATCAGAGTTTGAAAGCGCCGAAAAGAAGTTCAGGAATCCTTCGCTGGAATTTATTTTGTAATTAAAGTTGATTCCTGAATCATTTGCGCAGATTTTTAGTTCATTTTCGCACGAGGCAAAAATCAAAATCGCGAAAACTAAAGCTAATGTTGAAAAGATTTTTTTTGCGGAAACTCTCATTTTTGAACCTTCTATTTTTTCTATTTCTTAAAAAAAACTGACATTGGGAAAGTTACACGAACACCAGTACAGAATTCTAGTCCTGCTGCCACAGATTTTAACGGAGATAACGCGGCATTTGAAGTATTGTTAAAAACTGTATAGCAAATATCTTGTATAATCTGAACTTTGAATTTTCCTTTTGTAAGTGATGGAGTGTTAAAAGTTACGCCGAGAATTCCAGGAAAAATTGAAGGTTCAATTTCTTTGCTTGAACCAGGCAATGTGCAGTTTCCTAATGTAAAAACTGGACCTGCGTAAACTCGGACATAATTTCCAAAAAACAAGGAAAAAACAAGGGGAACTTGGAATGCGCCAACGCCATAATTCCAGCGGAGCATAATTCCTGCTCCAGGGGAAAGCATAGCGCCGTTGTAAACAATATCTGCTTCATTTGATAAACCGCGGAAATTCGGCATGAACTGGTCTTGAGTAACAAGCGACCAATCGCCGGTGAAAGTTCCTATCAAAGTAAGTCTGTCTGTGAAACTTCCGAATCCTTTTGCCTCGGCTGCTTCTTTTTTTGCCAAGTCAGTTTCTGTTGTTCCATAATTTGCAGAACTTAAGAATTTTCCAGAAGAAACGTAGTGATTTTTCCAGTAATTTTCTCTGAGTGAAGAAACTATTACTCCTGTGTTCGGACCGTCGCTTACGGCAGAAATAAATTGTCCTTTTCCGATGTATAATCCAACATGACTTATTGAGCCATCGCCTGTTGTCTTAAAAAATACCAAATCTCCAATTTCCCGCTGATTGTCTGGAACGATTTTTACGTAACTGTACATCGCTTTTACGGTTCTTGGAAGTTGATAGTGAATTGATTCCCGGGCGACTGAATAAATTAATCCGGAGCAGTCGAATGAGTCTGGACCGGTTGCACCACGTACATAAGGAGCTCCTACATATTTTTTTGCTTCGGTAACAAGTTTTTCGCGGTAAACCCGGGATTCGGATTCGCTTAGCTCTGTCTGTGAAAAACATTTTGTTGGCAAAAAAAACAGCATAAAAAGAGCCAAGGTGGTTGCCAAAAACAATTTTATTTTTAAAACAAATTCACTCATATCTTATTTTTCGGATTTTTTTTATCTTTTTTTAGAAAATTGTATTGCGTTTTTAATTTGCAGTTTAGAAAAGAATTGTGTATAATTTTTTTATTGATATGAACTTGCGTGGATTTAGAAAATCCTTTGTTTTTTTTATTTTTTTAGCACTTTTGCCAGAATTTTCGTTTGCAAAGATTTTTGAATTTTCGGCTTCTGGTGGAATCCGTAACAGCAAGGTTCAGGAATTTGTCTACACAAATGATTATACTTTGAGCCGGTTGGACTGGAATGCGCCTTTGATTCCTGTGTTGAATATTGCCGGCCGTCTTGATATTTTTCATGCGATTTTGGATTTGTCGGTTGGTTCTGCAATTCCGGTAAAACTTGGCTCAATGCAGGATTACGACTGGCAGGGTACAGATAAATCAAAATACACAAATTATTCCGACCATGAACTTATAGTTAATAGGCTTTACGATTTGGAAGCAAGACTCGGATATGATTTTAATCTTCAGAATTTTGGAGTCCCTGTTGATTTGAGCATAATTCCTCAGGCAGGATTTTTGTATAGAAACCAAAAATATGAGGCGTACAACGGATATACGCAATATGCAGCAAGTGGAGAATATTGGAGCGACTCATTAGAAAAAAAATATTTGTCAGGAAGTTGCCTTACTTATGACCTTGCAAGTTATATGCCTTTTTTGAGCCTTGAAACAGAATATAAAGTTGATTCTTCTTGGCGGCTGAAACTTTTTGGCAGATATTTTCCATATATTTATTCGGCGGCAATTGACAATCATTATTTAAGGCTTGCGCAGTTCAATGATTATATGGAAAAAGGTTTTGGTTTTTCTGTTGGAACAGAAGCTGGCTGGAAGAAACTTTCTTTTTCGTTTTGCTATGAATGGTTCAAGTGCGAAACAGGAAAGACACAGACACGGATTATTGGAAGCAAAAATGATTTTATGGATAGTTCTACAATTCCTGGCGTAGAATCTTCCGTAATCTCGTTGATGTTTACATATAAAATTTAAATTGAATCTGCGTTGCAAACTTTCTTATTTGAGGAGTAATATGTTTTTTACAGAAAAAATCAAACAAATCGTTTTTGTGATTTTGGGCGTGTGTTGCGTTCTTTTTAATTCTTGTGCAAAAAAACAATATCAGATTGGAGATATTGTTATGTCTGATGGAACTGTTGTTTCAAAAGATTCGTACCTTTCGTATAAAGGCAAGGAAAAACCAGTTGCGGTTATTTTTACGGTTAATGGCGTTCAAAAAGGAGATTCAAAACGTGTGATTGGCGTTGGACTTTTTGAGTCTGACTCGATTGTTTCTTTTGCGGAAGATAATTCTTCTGGAGATAATACAAATTTTCTTTTTAATCGGGCTTATGTCATAAACCAAAGATTTGATTCTTCAACAGGCTTTTATATAAATGATGGATTTTCCGGCGACATTGATGGTGAGGATTCCTGGAAAAACGTTAGCCGTCGTGATAAAACCGCAAAAGAAAATATGTATTCAGTTTATCCAGCGTATGCTTTTGCAGAAAAATACGGAACAAAAAAAGAATGTGGAAAATTTGATTCTACCGATTGGTATCTTCCAACTGTTGCGGAACTTTACGAAATGTTTGAGAACAAAGTTTTTTTGAATGAAGTTATTGAAGCTTGCGGAGGAAATAAGCTTGACCACAGAATTTGGTCTTGTTCGCAAGATTATTATATGAAAGATGTTCAGTTGCTTCTTGATATGGAAACTGGAGAAGTGCGCAAAGCTTTTAAGGATTCTCAGGCTCATGTCAGAAGCGTTTATTGTTTTGCAGATAGATAATTTTATTGGAGCGTTAGATGAAATCGAAGTTTTTTAAGAATTTTTTTGAACTTTTTGCGTTTGCGATTGTAATTTTTATTTCTTCATGCGCAATGCCGTTGGATGAATATTCTTCGTCTTCTTCTGATTTAAGAAATATTTCGGGGCTGAAAAACCGTTCTGCAATTTCTAAAATGCCTTTTATGGGCGGAGCGGCTTTGTACAATCCTTCAGATTTGTCAACAAGTCAACTTGATAAAGGCGCAGTTCTTGGCGTTCGTTTGGGTAAAGTCCAGAAAAAAGATGTTGGCGCGGAACAACCTGTTTACAGCGATATAAAAGATGAGGCGATTTTTGGTTATATTACAATAGAAGATATTAACCGGGAAAGAGTTTCGTTCTCTTATTACGAATTTGAAAATGAAAAATGGTCGGATTCTGAAGTTGCAAGTTTAAAAAATACATTCACACTTGAGGCTGGAAAATCTTGCGACTTGAATAGTGATGGAATTGATGATGTTGCTTACATAAAACCTTTTACAAAACGAAAAGGCTCTGAAAAAGCAATGTGGCTCGTCTTCCTGAACGCTGATGAAAACATAAAAGTTTCTTCAATGTTTTCAGTTATTCCGCAGCAATACGCAAGAAGCGCATATCCGGGAGGACTTATCGGAATCAACCCAGACGGTCGTTACGTTGTAAATAAATATGATGTGGGAACAACAAACAGAGCCGCTGTAAAAAGTTTGGTTTATGGAGATTACGTTCTTGATAATGAAGAAAATACTTTTGCAACTTTTGTTGGAACAAAATCTTCATCTGGTGCGCGCGCATTGAACGATGATGAGCTAAATACAATGGAAGTAAATGAAGATGATTCTCCGGAAATGTATTATTTTCAAAGTGCAGAATTTGCGGATAATTATTCAATTTATGAGCTTTTGGACGCGTTGCCGCCATCTGTTGTTACAAAAGAATATAAATCTCTTTCAATTGCGGATGCTGTAGAGTATTTGAACGAGCTTGCAAAAAATCCTGATCTGTGGCAAAAAATTGTAGAAGGAAACAACAGCGAAGAAGCAAACGAAATCCGCGAAAATCTTTCTGATTTTTACGGCGATTCAGAACTTCAGATTGTGATTGCAAATCGCAAGGCACTTTCTGTTTTGTATCCGGATTTATGTCCGCAGCTGAGTCTTTATTCATCAAGTTTTGCAATGGTTTTTCCATGGTTTTCTGCTGACCTTGGCGATATAAAGGATTCTGCTGAAAGAAATTCTAATTCTGCCCGTGCTGCTTCAAAAAAAGAAAATCCAATTCTTTCTGATCCAAAATACACGGATGAATACAAAGAATATGTCCGAAAAAGAGATGAAATTTCTGAAGAATTCAGTCATTTGCTTTCTTTTGATATTTTGCCATGCATTGTTGGTGCCTTAAAAAGTCCGCTTTTAAAGCAAATTGTCAATAATTCAGATGCTTCAGTCCGCATTGGTGTTGGAGGAAGCATTGATTGTGTAAGCGCAAATCCAAAATTCAATATAAAAATGTGTCTTCTGTTTAAATATGAATTTAAGGATGCCATAAAGTATAACATAAAAACAACTTCGCTTTTTACTTCTGATGAAATTCCTGCTGTTCTTGACACAAAAACTGGTGAAGCCTTGAAAATGCGCGACTATGGCAATATTTCTGATGAAGAAATGAAAGAAAAACTTGCAGAAAATAAGAAAGAGCTTGAAAAAGAATTTGGAATTGATAATTTTTCTTGGCTAGGTTTTAAAGAAGTTGGAGATTTTAGGGCAAGTCCTAGAGTTCGTCCTACAAAAGATGCGAAGAATTTTCATAAATCAATAAATGTTTGTCCTCCGATTCCTTTGGTATTCACATTTGATGCCTCTCTTGATATTTTGCTTTATTCAAATGTTCTTATGGAATTCAAGAATGTTGCAATCGGCGGAATTTATATGATTGGATTTGGCGTTGAGTCGGGAATCAGATGGTCATTCATAAAAAAATGGAAAATTCCGGTTGGCATAAAAGCTGAGCCTTATACAGAAGCCTTTAAAATCAGTGATGGCGCTAATTTTGCCGGCATCACTACAAAAGACAAGAGTTTGGTTCAATTTGGCGGCGGCGCGCAATTTATGCTTGCTCCAGTGCTTGAACTCAGGGCAGGTTTTGGCGTTGGAGCGGATTTTGGTGTTATTTCTGCGGACTTTACGCTTGGAGCACCGATTTCATTTGTTCTCCCTATTTCTGTTTATTTGGGAGCAACGTATGGAAACGGGAATTATTTTAATTTTGTTGCAGAAACTCAGGGAAACTTTAAGGCTTCTCTTGGACTTGATTTGCAGTTCTGCCTTGATCCTCCGTTTGTAAAAAAACGAATATGGCAATGGCCGCTTTGGACAGCCATAGATTTTAATGCGCAATTGTGGAAAGTCAGGACGGAAAATTTTAAGATTGTATTTGCGGAAGGCCCGAAGGTTGTATCTTTTAATTATCCTTTTAAGAATTAGAACATATCAGGCAGCTTTTTATGGTATTTCTTGAAACACCTAAAAGGCTTGCGATTTTGTTAATGCTTATACCGCAGCCGTGCATTTTTTGCACATGAAATTCCAGGCCGTCTAAAAGATGGGAATTGTTTTTTCTTCCTTTTGGGCGGCCTAATTTTATATTTTGAGCTTTTTTTAAGGCAAGAGCTTCTTTTGTACGTTGACTTATAAGGTTTCGTTCGATTTCTGCGCTTAGGCCAAACGCAAATGCCAGCACTTTTGACTGAATGTCATCTCCGAGTCGGTAGTTGTCTTTTATTGTCCAAATTCTTGCACCTTTTTCCATAAGAAGATTTAAAATTGACATAATCATAAAAAGACTTCGTCCAAGCCGCGAAAGCTCACTGCAAATAATCAAATCATCTTTTTTGATGTGGGAAAGAAGATTTCCAAGCTCTCGTTTTTCAGGCGTAAGCGTTCCGCTGATTGTTTCTTCAATCCAAGAGTCAATTTTTAAGTGATTTTTTTTGCAGAACTGTAAAATCTCAAAGCGTTGATTTTCAACAGTCTGCTTATCTGTGCTGACGCGAATATAACCGTAAACCATAAATTTACCGTAACTTTTTATTTATAACTTTAAGATACTAATTTTTAAGTAAAAAGGAAAGAAAGTTTGTTTTTAATTTTACTTTTTGTTTAACCCGAATTTCGATTTTTTAGAAAAACGAATAAACTCGTTAAAAGCGTTTTTTTCACAATTTATAAAAACTTGAAGTTTAGACTATTTAGATTAATAAGAAAAGCCTAGTTAAAAAATTCGACAAACTTTAACTAGGCTTTTTGTAAGAATTATTTTTTGTTATAAAGGATTTTTACATAAATTTTTGACCAAATATCTTCATTGTCACTATCTTCATCAAATAATTTTAGTTCAAGAATCATTTTTGTTTTGCTTTCATTTATATAAAACGTTTCATCTCCTTCAGAACTTAAAGATTCATACAAAACTTTTTTATAAGCTTCTAAGGATTTTTCATCAGAAAGGCTAATTGTTCCAACTAATTTTGGATTTTCGTTAGTTTCTAGTCGCTTTTTCATTTGTGTTTTGCCTTCTTCTTCTGTCATACCTAGTGCTTTTAATAGTGATTCAGAAAATTGAACATCAAATGTTTGAATCTCTCCATTCCATTCGCCTTTTAGCCAATTGTCAGAATTGTTAATGTCTTCTTTTGTGAGTTGTGTAAACTTTTCTTCCGTTTCACTACTGTCATTTTTACAACTTGTAAAAACAAAAGATAAAGCCATTAAAGCAAATAAACTTGTTAAAATTTTTTTCATAAACTTTTAAAGATAAAAACTTACGGCATTTCCGATAGTTTTTATCTTGCCTCCATGAATATAGATTTTGAGTATTGATTTTCTGACAGAATGAACTAATACTCACCCCGAGTATCCCCCCCCTATATTTTGTCAAGTGAGTAGAGGTTAAAAGTCTAAAAAAAGAAGGCTTTCTTATACCAAAAGGTGTTTTGCAGGCACAATCTGTTGGCGAATATTTGAAAAAAATAGGTTTTGAAGGAACTGTTTTTGTTTCTCCTTGCTATAGAACCTTGGAAACGGCCTCACTTGCTTGTGAAAGAATGGGAATTAAAACAATGATTTTGGAGCCACGTGTTCAAGAAGTTGCAGGATTAAAATCTTTGTCAAACCTGTGGGTATTACAAAAAAATGTTTGTCAAAAAAAGAAATAAAAGAAAATTTTCCACAAGTTATTATTCCTAAAAGTGTGAAATTTCCTTGGCGCCTTGAGAATGAAAAGTCTGATTTTGCAGACGAGAGAATTTCTTTGCTTATTGATGATTTTTTAGAAAATACAGAAGGCGATATTTTTGTTGTTTGTCACGGGGGGAATTATGAATTCTGTTGTGCGAGAAATGAACAAGCGAGGGGCGTCTTTTTCAAAGCAAAAAAATTACAACTGTTGTTTGTATTCTTTTACATTTGATGAAAAAACTCAAAAAATTGTGAAGTATGCGGATGAATCTTCTAATTTTATGCCTGATGAGCTTTATACTGACAATTTGGCACTTGTTTTTCGTTAAGCTAATTTAGGGTGGTGTAAGAAATGAATATAAAATAATGTCCTAACTGCGGTCAATTAATTTCTTTGGAGCAGAATGTTTATGATTCGATTGCTAATGAAGTTCGTAACGAACAGTTTGAAAAAGAACTCGAAAAACGTGTTAATTCTTTGAACAAAGAAAAGTTTTCAGAAATTCAGCTTGCGGTTTCTAAGGCTCAAAATGAAAAGGATAAAGAAATTTCTGAATTAAATGCACAACTTTCAAAATTGATGGCCGAATTCGATTCAGAAAAACAAAAGTCAAAGTCAGATTTGCAACTTGCTTTGTCAACAAAAGAACAGCAGATTGTAAAAATTTCTGCCGAATTAGCATCCATAAAAGAAAAATCTCAATCAGAATTAAAAATTGCACTTTCTGCAAAAGAACAAGAAATTGCACTTTTAAAAGAAAAGCTTGATTCTGGTAAAAAAGATTCAGAAATTGCATTTTACAAGGATTTTAAGGCTAAGGAATCAACAAAGCAGATTGGCGAAGATTTAGAACAATTCTGTCTTATGGAATTTAACAAAAATCGTGCATTGGGATTTCAGAATTCGTATTTTGAAAAAGGTTGTGAATATGCAGTTCTTGTTTCTATGCTTGAAAGAGATAATGATTATTACAACACTGGAATTGTCGATGTGTCGTATAAGTTTCCTAAAATGTACGTGATTCGTCCTCAGTTTTTTATTCCAGTTATAACCTTTTTGAGAAATGCGGCAATGAATACTCTTGAATCAAAACGCGAACTAAAAAGAATTCAAGAACAAAATATGGATATAACCCATTTTGAAGGTGATTTGAATAAATTTAAAGACGGTTTTAGCCGAAATTATGATTTAGCAAGCCGAAAATTTATGAGTGCAATTGATGATATTGATAAGGCTATCTCAAATCTTCAAAAAATGAAAGAAGATTTGTTAAGCTCTGAAAATAATTACCGCCTTGCAAATAACAAACTTGAAGATTTAACCGTTAAAAAACTTGTAAAGAACAATCCAACAATGAAGCAAAAATTTGAAGAATTAAAGGAAAGTTGATTATTTTGTAGACCATTTTATTTTCATTAAAACAAAATCTTTCATATCTGTGTAAAAGTCAAACTTTGGAGGAGTGATGTTGATTTTTTTTAAGGCTTCTTTAATTAATGGATTTTTATAACAACTCACAGCGGTTGCTGCGGAAAACATCAATATATCAAGTTGCAACTTAGATGCATTATCCTGCGAAATTGAAAGCATTGCAGAAAGTTCATTACAAAATTGTTCTGCAAATTCGTAGTATTTTTTCTTGAAAGTGGCTAGCCGGTCAACAGTTACATTTGTTTCTATAATCGGATTCAAGTATGAAACGTAACGCAAATAGTCTTGATTTGCATTTAAAATTCCTGCCCAAACTTCAGCAATTACTTCCGGGGAATATTTGTTGCCTTCTGGAAAAGCCGCAAGCAAAGCTGTGAAATATTTAGTCATTTTTTGTGCGGAAATCTCAAGGAAGATTTCCTCTTTTGTGGTTACATATTTGTAAAGATTTGCTCTAGACCAAGTGAGTTTGTCTGCGATTGTTGTAAGAGTGATTTCTGTGTAAGGCATTTGCTCAAAAAGTGAGTCAGCTGCTTCTTTTATCTGATTGAGTCGTTCTTCTTTCTGGTCGTCGGTTCGGGCGCGTATGTAATTCTGCATAAAATAAGAATATCATACGACAAAAAATTGTGCAATAAATGACATAATGTTGCTAACAGTTTTAGTGAATATTTTTCCTCAAAATGAAATGGAAACTGAATCGGACTTTTTTTATTGATTAAAATCTTTTATAATAATTTCTAGTATATAGAAGAAACTTTTAAAACTTGAATAACGGATAGTCTGATGGAAAAGAAGGAACGTGCGGCAAACAACAGGACTCTGACGCTTGAGCCGCAGGAGATTGCGGAACTAAAAAAACGCCTGCTCACTGAATCGAATATTTCTGCGGAGACGGGCATTGTGAACCGCACATTGAACGGCGATGTTCTAAAAATGCTTGAGTTTGTGCCGGATAGTTTTGCCGACCTGATTATCATTGATCCGCCTTACAATCTTTCCAAGAATTTCAACGGAATGAAGTTTGCCTCGCGCTCTCAGGAAAATTACGATGAATATTTGGCAACTTGGTTTCCGCAGGTTTGCAAAAAACTGAAATCAGACGGCTCGCTTTATATGTGTGGCGACTGGAAATGCACTTCATCGCTTCAGCGTGCGCTTGAAAAGGAACTTACAGTTCTGAACCGAATTACATGGCAGCGGGAAAAGGGCCGTGGCGCAAAATCCAACTGGAAAAACGGAATGGAAGACATTTGGTTTGCCGTAAAAAATCCAGACGACTATTATTTTAATGTTGAAGCCGTAAAAATGAAGCGGAAAGTTCTTGCGCCATACAAAGTTGCCGGGAAACCGAAAGACTGGGATGAAGAAACGGACGGAAAATTCCGAATTACATATCCTTCCAATTTTTGGGATGATATTTCTGTTCCATTTTGGTCAATGCCAGAAAACACTGACCATCCGACGCAAAAACCAGAAAAACTCTACGCAAAGCTGATTTTAGCAAGTTCCCGCCCCGGCGACATCATTTTTGACCCTTTTTTGGGAAGCGGAACCGCAAGCGTTGTGGCGAAAAAACTCGGCCGGCGCTTCTGTGGAATCGAACAGAACGAGGAATATTGTCTTTTGGCGGAAAAACGTCTTAGCCTTGCGGAAACAGACAAGTCAATTCAAGGCTACAAGAACGGTGTTTTCTGGGAAAGAAATTCCGGAATGTGGCAAGGGAGATAAAAATTCACTAAAAAAAATGCTGATAAAAGACAAGAACATTGACAAAGGAAAAGCCTTTGACTGGGGCCGCACTTCCTGCGATTATGCGAAATTCCGCGACATTTATCCCAAAGAATTTTACGATAAAATCATTGCCCGCGGACTTTGCACTGCAGGCCAGAAAGTGCTCGACATCGGAACTGGAACAGGCGTTCTTCCGCGCAATCTCTACGGCTACGGTGCAGACTGGACGGCGGCGGACATCTCAAAAGAGCAGATTGAGCAGGCAAAAATTCTTTCAGCCGGAAAAAACATTGATTATATTGTGAGCGCGACGGAAGACTTGAGTTTTCCGGACGGAACCTTTGGCGTAATCACCGCATGCCAGTGCTTCTGGTATTTCAAGCACGAAAAGACCGCGCCGAATTTCCACAGAATGCTAAAAAATAGCGGACGGATTCTCGTTCTTTACATGGCGTGGCTTCCGTTTGAGGATAAAATCGCAGGCGCAAGCGAGAATCTTGTTCTAAAATACAGCCCGAACTGGAGCGGAGGGCGCGAGACAATCCATCCGATTCAGATTCCAGAAATCTACAGCGAATATTTTGAGCTTGTCCACCATGAGGAATTTCCGCTGAAAGTACATTTTACACGCGAAACATGGAACGGACGGCTCAAAGCGTGCCGGGGAATCGGAGCGTCACTTTCTTCAAAAGAAATTGCCGAATGGGAAACAGAACACAAAAAATTACTCGAAAAAATTGCACCGCCAGAATTCGATGTGCTTCACTACGCGGCAATGGCGGAACTTAAAAAGAAATAAAAAATTATCTTACCCGCAATCAAAATCTTAAAGCTATTTTATATTTTAAATTTATTCTATTGACAAAATTCCATGGGGGGGGGTAGACTTTTTCATACTTGTTTAAAAAAAATTATGATTTAACAGGTGAAAATTTTAAATTTTAGTATGGGAGTTTGTATGAAAAAGTTCTTATGCTTGTTGCTGGCAGCCTCTCTTGTTTTTATGGCAGTTTCTTGTTCTTCTGACGGCGGTTCAGATGGAGATGATGAATCAATTTCTTCATTGATTAATTCTGGGAAATCAACGGTTGATTTAGATGGAAAAGAGATTAATGAAGATGTTTCTGTTGATTCTGCTGTAACAATTAAAAATGCAGATTTTGGTGGAAAGACTCTTACTATCAATTCTAAAAATGTTGTTCTTGAAAATGTAAAAAACGTAAAAATCGTTGTCTCTGAAAAAGTTAAAAATGCCTCTTTTACAATAAAAAATAGCAAAGGTGAATCAATTTCAATTGTTGTAAAAGGCGGTTCATCAATTGTTATAAAGGATTCGGATGTCTCAAATATTTCCGTGGAAGGAGAAGGAGCAACTATAAAAGGTGATGAAAATTCTTCTGTAGGAACTGTAAATGTTGCAGATGATGTTGGAACTGTTGATATTGCAGATGGAAAAATAGATAACATAAAGGCTGAAGATTCTTCTGTTATCAATGTAATTGGCGAGACAACTATTAAAAAATCAGATGGTGGAAAATTTGTTGCGGACGACGAGACTGTAAAACTTCCAGAAAATGCAACAAAACTTACTGTAAAATCTGTAACGTTGAAAAAGAGTGATTCTACAAAAGAAAAATATGAAGTCGGCGATGTTTTTGATTTTACAGGACTTTCTGTAGTTGTTACGTATAATGATAATTCTGAAAAAACAGTTGCGTTAAATTCAAATAATGCAAACGCTGAAGGTTTTGATTCAGGCAAAGAAGGTTCTTGTACAGTTAGATTTACTTACAATGGAAAATCTGTTGAGGGAACAATTTCTGTTACAATATCATCTTCTACAAAAGAATATAAGAAACTTTTGGATGAAGGAATTGATTTGCTCTTGGACGGAAAATATGACGAAGGTGTTGCAAAAATCCGTTCTGCATATAATAACGAAAAAAATGATGAAACTAAAATGTATTATGCACTGGCGGAACTTGCTACAATCAGTACAGATACAAGTGTCGCTGACATCTTAAAAAAGAACTTTGGTGTTACGTCTTATCCTTCAACATTGAATGCGCTGATTAATGGTGAATGGCTAAAAGACTATGCGGAAACAGCGTGGACAGATGTTTATACTTTGAAAGATGCTAAAAATTCTGATTATGATTGGCGCATTTTTTATAGAGTTTCAGGAACAGAATGCTCTAACTATGATGACGATGATAGAGTTGCAGTTTCTTATGTTCTTGACGAAGATAATGAATGGTCTGAAGCCTATTTTGATTATGGATATGATTTTTATGTAAAAGATATAAAATTTGATGAAAATGGAAAATATCTGATTTGTAAACAGTATATGCCAGAATCAATGAAAGAAAAAATTCCAGTTTCTGCAAAAGAATATGATATAAATTGGGAAAAAGAAAAGAAAATTATAGTTTTGGGCGAATCAGAAAAAGCTCCATCATTCAATCTTCCAGATTGGTTAAAGAATTCTGAGTATTATAAAGAAAGTCTTGTAAAATCGACACAGACAGCGTCTTCTATTCCAATTTTGCTTTTGGGAAATTTAGTTCATTGTAATCAAAATGGCGCAAATGAGCTTGTTGACAAAGTTCTTAAGATTTTTAATGAAAAATTTGAGAATGCTAAAAATATAGCGGCTTCAATGTCAGAAAGCGGCGTCCTTGTTCCTTCAAAGGTTATTTCTGCTCTTTGTCTGGATGAGATTTTAGGTGATTCCTCTGTTCGGGTTGGAAAGGCAGAACTCAATGTTTTGATTTCAAGTTTGCAGATTTTAAAAGCTACTTTCCAATGGCTTAGTTCTTATGATTTGTCTGCAAATATTTCATCGTTAAAAGCTTTGTTCAATGATGATCAAAATAGTCTTGAACTTGTCAGACAAATGGGAACAGAAAAAACTCTGTCAGTAAGAAATAAAGATGCCATGGATGCTTCAAAAAAGACATTTATAGAATCAATTGAAATGTTGAATGATTCTTATGAATATCTTATAAGTTCTGCAAGCGAATATCCGCAGGCTGCAAAAGACGAAGTAAAGCGTTACGGAGATTTCATTTGTAATGCGGCAAAAAATTTAAAAACTTGCATAAATGATGGCAACATATTTTATATTCCGACAGAAAATCCTTTTGAAACTCTTGAATGGAACGCTACAGAATCAAATTCTTCGTTTGGAATTGATATGGGCAAACTTTTTACAGCTGGATATTTCTCTGATATTTTTGAAAAATCTGGCTCAGAATTGGAGTTGATTTGTAAAGTTGAATATGAATATTGGGATGGCGAAGATATTGAGGGAAGTTTTGATTTGTCTATAACAGATGATATGAAAAGTTTTGATGATGTAGAAGAAACTGCTGAATCAAAAGTTAAGGAACTAGTTAAAGTTTCTGGTGAAGAATCTTATTATAAGGTTTTTTATGAAACAATAGTTGGTCTAAAAATCAACAAATCTGTTTTAGATAGTTTATTTCCAAAATTGGAATCTGATTTTGATTATATAACTCTTTCTCAAGAATGGAATGAGTTTTATAAAGAATAATTTCAGGTTCTAAAAAAAATAATTTAGTAAAAAGGTCTGCTTTGTGCTCAAGTGTGCGGGCAGACTTTTTTGTTTTGTAAAAATGAAAAAGTTTTTCTTTGCATTTCTATTTTTCTTGTTTGCGAAATTATATTCTCTTGAAGTAAATCATTCTGTAACGCATTTGTGGAGCGATTCTAGCGGTTCAGCATTTTTATACAATTGGAATCTAAAAAATGATTGGTTTGTAAAAAATAATAATTTTTATGTTGGGGCGAATTTTTTTTACTTGGATTCGACTGTTGAATATTTTAAAAGTTCAATTATAAAAGGTGATTTTTGCGCTGAATATTCAAATGATTTTTTTGGTTTTCTTGGTGATTTTGGATTTTTTTCTACGGATTCAATTTCTATAAATGCAAATAATATTTATAGTCAGCAGGAAATTTTGGGATTCACAGGAAAAGTTGCGATTCCTTTTTATATAAATGATTTTTCCATAAAACCATATTTTGGATTTTTTTCGGGAGAAACAGAAACTGGTGATTTTTATTGGTTTTATGGAAATATAAAAAATCCTTACATAGGGCAATATGGGATTCAGCTTGCATATAAAAATCAAAATTTGGATGGATTTTTTGTTGCCGGAAAAACGTTTATTTTTAATAATGAAAATTCTGAATTAGTAAAAATTTTTGGAAAATTTTTTGCCCTTACATATAAGCAATCTTGGAAATCAGCGCATATTAAATTTGAACCTTATATTGGTGGGGTATTTTTTTATGGAGAGTTTGATGGTTCTCTTACTGATAAAACTCAAGATTATCTTTTGTATCCGTACAAATATTACAAAATAAATGGAAATGTTGATGCATTTGCAGTTTTAAATGGTGTCTTTTTTGAATACAGGAAATGTGGTTTCTGTTTTTCTACGGATTTTAATTCCGTTTTTTTTGCGGCTCAGAATGGAATCTACAATGCAAACTGGAAATATAAACGAAACTTGTTTTTTAATGGTTCAGCCGGAAAAGATTCTAAAAAAATAGATTTTTTGAATTTAGCAGGATTGATTTCTATAAATTGCAAGGCAGAATATTCATTCTCGATAGAAAAAGCTGAATTTAATATTTTTCTTGCAAAAGATTTTTTGATTCCATTTAAGATTTCAAAAAATTCTAGTTCTGGTGGAGGAAATAATTCTTCTGATAATACTAAAATTTCTGAATTTGCTGTTTCTTGGATTTTTTCTGGTATTTCTGGAGGAATTTCGGTCAGGTTGTAAAAGTAATAGCCTGAATGCCGAGTTTTTGTTCTGAAGAAATAAATTGAATAAACGGTAAGAAAAAGAAAGCGGCAACCGAG
>DLKK01000014.1:2927-17145 GCA_002478955.1 Treponema sp. UBA7590 | reverse complement strand
TTGACGCGCTTTTTCTGGTAGTTTATTCAATTTTTATGTTGAATTTATAAAACTTGACATTTTGGCTAATAAGCAACACATAGTTAATAAATCCTAAAATAAATCTTGACAAGTAACTTTATTGTTATTACATTTATGATTAGTTACAAAGCGTAATTTACCGTTTATGCGGCTTTTTTTAGGAGAATCTATGTACTTGGAAAAAATCAATTCACCAGCTGATTTGAAAAAACTTTCGCTGGAAGAGATGACGGCGCTTGCTGGAGAAATGCGCGAGGCTTTGTTCAATCGGCTTACGAAAATCGGCGGACATTTTGGGCCGAACTTTGGAATGGTTGAGGCGGCAATTGCGCTTCACTACGTTTTTAACTCGCCTGTGGACAAGTTTGTTTTTGACGTTTCGCACCAGAGCTACGCGCACAAGCTTCTGACCGGGCGAAAGGCCGGCTATCTGGACGACGCGCATTTTGCGGAAGATTCGGGCTACACGAATCCTGATGAAAGCGAGCACGATTTTTTCAATGTCGGGCACACTTCAACTTCGATTGCGCTGGCGGCTGGTCTTGCGAAAGGTCGCGATGTTCTTGGCGGAAAGGAAAATATCATTGCTGTGATTGGCGACGGCTCTCTTTCCGGCGGCGAGGCTTTGGAGGCGTTGAGCGTTGCTGGTTCTGAGCTGAATTCAAATTTCATAATTGTTGTGAACGACAACGAGATTGCGATTGCGGAAAATCACGGCGGAATCTACAAAAACTTGAAGGAGTTGCGCGAGACTAAAGGAAAATCTTCCAACAATATGTTCCGCGCGTTCGGGCTTGACTATATTTATGAGGAAAACGGAAACGACATCGGCTCGATGATTTCGCTTTTTGAAAAGGTGAAGGACATTGACCACCCGATTGTGCTTCACATCCACACTTTGAAGGGAAAGGGCTACGCTTTTGCTGAGAAAAACAAGGAGGCTTGGCACTGGACGCTTCCGTTTGACCGCGCGACAGGAAAACCGACTGTGAATTTTGGAAACGGCGAAAGCTACGGCGCGATTACTCCGAACTGGATTATGGAGCGAGCGGCAAAGGACAAGAAATTTGTTGTTGTGACTCCTGCAATGCCGGCTTCGGTTGGGCTTGTGCCGGAGCTTCGCGAAAAACTAGGCGCGCAATATCTTGATGTTGGAATTGCTGAGGAGGCGGCAACTGCGGTCTGCGCCGGAATCGCGAAAAACGGCGGAAATCCGCTCTTAGTTACAAATATGACTTTTCTGCAGCGTGCCTACGACCAGATTTCGCAGGACGTTTGTATCAACAATCTGCCTGTCACAATGCTTATGAATTACACTTCGTTTGACGGGCTTACGGACGTTACTCACTTGGGAATTTTCGGGCTTGCGGCGTTCACAAATATTCCGAATCTTGTGGTTCTCTCTCCGACTTGCGCGGAAGAATATCTGAATATGCTGAATTGGGCGATTGAGCAGAAATCCCATCCGGTCCTGATTTTGATTCCGGGAAATGAGGTTTTCCACCGCTCGTCTTGCGCCGCTGAAAAATCTTTTGACACGCTTGACACTTACAAAGTTGAAAAGAAAGGCGAGAAAGTTGCTGTTTTTGCGCTTGGAGACTTTTACCAGAAAGGCGAGGCTGTTGCGGCGGCGATAAAAAGCGAACTTGGCTTTGAGCCGACTTTGATAAATCCGCGTTTTGCAAGCGGCGTTGACAAAAAACTTCTTGAGGAGCTTAAAAAAGACCACGAGCTTGTGATTACGCTTGAGGACGGAATTGTGAGCGGCGGTTTCGGCGAAAAAATCGCCTCGTTCTACGGCACTTCAAAAATGAAAGTCAAGAATTACGGTCTGGAAAAGAAATTTTACGACCGCTACGATCCGCAGAAACTTCTGAAGGAGCTTGGAATGACGACCGGACAGATTTTGGCGGATGTGAAAGGAATTCTGGGAAAATAGAAAGCAGAAGATAAAAAATTGGGCGTTCCCCCTGCGGCGCTCTCGATAAACTCGACCTTCGCAGGGGGCGGGCTATTGCAGGTTCCGTACGCACTTCGTGCTAACTTCATTACTGCACTCCGCTTTGCTCCGTTCCGCAACGGCTTCGCCGCCTTTCATATCCCTAACGCAAATCGTATTGACTACGAAATATTTTCTCATTTTTTCTACAGTATTTCTCTTTCGTCTTTGTGCGCCTCGTAAATCTCTTTTGTGATTTCTATGAGTCGTTTTGTTGTTTCCCGGCGGTCGTCGCTTCTTGTGGCTAGAACGCAGTCAATTGGTGTGCCGAATGTGATTGGAATCCACTTGAATTCATCCGTGCGGTCGTTGCAGAATCCGGGCGAAAGGCACACTCCGTTTCCGGCGGCAACATTTACGAGCGTGGTAAAGTGGTCTTCGCTGTTCATCGTCTGCACCTGGACTGAATCAATCACAATGTTCTGCGCTTTTTTCAGCTCCGGCGGCGAGCCTCCTCCAATCATCAGCGTTCTGCCTTTTAAATCCTCTGGCGTGATGATTTCTTTTTTTGCGAGCGAATCTTCTTTTTGCACAATCAGATAAATGCGGCTTTGAAAAATCGAGTGAAGCTCAATCTGCGGAATGTGCGAAAGCGCGTTTTTACGCCCGAACATTATGTCCGTGTTTCCGCCAAGAAAATTTTCCGTGCGGCTTTTTCCATATTGAAACTGAATATTCAGCAGAACGTGCGGAAATTCCTTTTTGAAATTTTTCATAATCTGCGGCAAAAAACACAGCGCGCTCCTAAGCGGAAGTGAAACCGAAAGTGAATCCGTAAAACCGTTGCTTATGTTTTTTGAAGTTTCAACCGCGCGGCGCAAGTTTTCCTTGATTTTTACAAGCTCTGAAATGAACGCGGCTCCTGCTGGTGAAAGATTTGCACCTTTCCCGGAGCGAAGAAAAATTGTGAATCCCACTTCCTCTTCGAGCGTCTGAATTTGGTACGAAAGTCCCGGCTGGCTTATGTTGCAGTTTTCCGAGGCCTTCCTGAAATTAAGCGTGTGCGCAAGCTCAATCGCGCAGTCAATCTGTCTTGTAGTCATCTGTTCTCCGTTTTTTATGATAAGTTTTTTTTTATTACTAATTCAATAATTCGATTGGACTTTTTTATTGTGGAAGAATTATCATTCTTTCATAACATTAAAATGGAGGTTTTATGAAAAAGATTTTGTTGCCGGTTGCGGCTGCTGTTGTGTTTTCTGCGGCTGTTTCTGCCCAGAATTCACCGGAAGTTACTTATATTAAAAGTCCTGAGTTTAAGAATCAGATTTATCTTTACGGGAAACCTGATTCGGCGGAAACGGAGCAGTGGTACGAGATTGAAGGGCGGGGGCAGTTTGTGCGGAATGTAAAAAATCCTGCGCTGATTCCGTATCTTCCGGCAAAAAGGAAAGCGAATGGGGCGGCTGTGATTATTGCTCCGGGAGGCGCGTTTTTGCATCACACTTTTGGAAGCGGAGGTTTTGAGGCTGCGGAATGGTTTAGGAATCAGGGATTTGCGGCTTTTGTCTTGAAATACAGGACGGAAGAGACTCCGCGTGATGAGGCTGAGCATCAGGCTTTTGTGGCTGAAAAAATGGCTGGCTACCGCGCGGGCGGCTTGAGCGGAAACTATGCGCCGCAGACTCCAGATTTTGCCTACGAGGATATTTGTGCCGCTGTGAAACTTGTGCGTGGGCGTGCCGCGGAATTCAATGTCCAGCTGGACAAGATTGGAATCGTGGGATTTTCCGCCGGGGCTTTGCTTGCCGTCTACAATGCGGAATGTGCGCATGATGAAAGCCGTGCGGATTTTATCGGCTCGATTTACGGCCAGCTTGTGATGAGGGAGATGCCGGAAAAGCTTCCGCCGCTTTTTGCCGCGATGTCCAGCGACGACGAGCTTTCGGGGCAGAGCGGATTTGAAGTCTTTCAGGCTTGGCAGAAACGCGGAATTGCGGAGCTTCATCTTTTTGGACAGGGCGGACACAATTTTGGAATGGGGCACGAGCCGTACACGAACGCTTTGTGGCCAGAGGAATTTCTTACCTGGCTCAAAATGATAAAGGTTATAAATTAAAAGATTTTTGTGCTTTTGTATCATCACCGGGCTTGACCCGGTAATCCTTGAAAATAGAGATTCCCTGAACAAGTCAGAAAATGACAATTTGATAGGAGAAAATCAGGATGAAAAAATCAATTTTTGTGGCGTCGCTTTTTGCAGCGGCAGTTTTTTGCGGAACTTTTGTTTATGCGGAGAATTCTGAAATGAAAACGGAAAATAATTATGCTTCGATTCAGCTTAGCAACGGACTGAAAATTCCGCAGTTTGGACTTGGAACTTACAGATCCAGCGAGCAGCAGGCACATGACGCGGTTCTTGAAGCTTTAAAAGACGGCTACAGGCACATTGACACTGCCCATGCGCGTACAGAAACGAGCGCGGAATTGCAAAGGCAATCAAGGAAAGTGGAATTCCTCGCTCGGAAATCTGGATTACCTCAAAGCTTTGGCCTACGGATTACAGCAATGGAAACGGAGCGCAGTCAATCGACAAGATGCTTGAGCGGCTCGGAACGGATTACGTGGATTTGGTTTATCTTCATCAGCCTGTTGGCGACTACATGGCAGGCTACCGTGCACTTGAAGAAGCTGTGCGCCAGGGAAAAGTCCGGGCAATCGGGCTTTCAAATTTTGACTTGAATGAAGAAGTTTTTGAAGATGTCTATTCAAAGGCGGAGATAAAGCCAGTGATTGTTCAGATTGAGCTTAATCTTTATGCGCAGCGCGTTGAATTCAGAAAAAAGTGCGCGGAAAAAAATCTTGCCGTTGAAGGCTGGTTTCCTCTTGGCGGAAGCGGAAAGGGAAATGAATCGCTTTTTGCCGATGAGACGATAAAATCTCTCGCAAAAAAATACGGAAAGTCTCCGGCGCAGATAATTTTACGCTGGCACGTTCAGGAAGGATTCAGCACGATTCCAAGCTCAAGAAATGCCGCGCACATTGCGGAGAACATCGCGGTCTACGGTTTTTCTCTTTCCGATGATGACATGGAAAAAATCCGCGCTCTGAACAAGGAAAGGCGTTTTTACAACGGAACTTGGGAAAGCGCGCAGCATTTTAAGGATGTGAAAATCAATTATTAGAAGAAATTTTGAACTTTTTTGGAGAAATTATGGAAATGATTTTGAAAAATACAAGGAAAAATGTTTTTGCGTTTTTCGCGGCGGCGGCAGCTTTTTCAGCATTGTTTTTGTCATGCGCGACAACAGGCGGAAAGGCGATTTCGCTTTTGAAGCAGGGAAATTTTGCTGCCGGCGGAATTGTCGCGGCTAACTCAGGGGAGTTTGACCCTGACAATGTTTTTGGCTCTTTTTCCGGGCAGACGATTCATGCGGATTTTGCGAGCGTTTTTTATCAGATTCCTGAAAACCGTAAAAAGAACAGCATTGTTTTTCTGCATGGAAACGGGCAGTCTTCAAGATGCTGGGGAACAACTCCAGACGGAAGAGAAGGCTTTCAGTCGATATTTTTGCGTGACGGCTATAGCGTTTATCTTGTTGACCAGCCGAGGAGAGGGCAGGCTTCGCAAAGTTCTGTTCCTGTAACCGTAAATCCTGATTTTACCGACCAGATGCGCTTTGAGCAGTTCCGTCTTGGAATTTGGCCGAATCTTTATGAGAGAACCGCGTTTCCAGATGACAAAAAATCTCTGGATAATTTCTACAATCTTATGACTCCAAGCATTGGAAGCGTTCCCCTTGAATCTACCTTAAAAGCCTTTGACGAAGTTTTTGAACGCGCCGGAAATTCGGTTTTCTTTACACATTCTGCAGGCGGAAATATCGGCTGGCGAAGCGCAATCAGAAATAAAAATGTCAAGGCGATTGTTGCTCTTGAGCCAGGCTCGTTTGTTTTTCCAGAAAGTGATGCTCCTGAAGCGATTGAGAATCTTTATGCGAATTTTCCGACAATGACCGTAAGCGATGATGATTTTGAAAAACTTACAAAAATTCCGATTGTGGTTTATTTTGGGGATAATATTCCTGACGCTCATTCTCCTCATCCCGGAGAAGATTTCTGGTATGCGGTAAAAGCGACAGCCTATAAATTTGCGGAAATAGCGAACAAGCATGGCGGAGACGTTACGATTGTTGACCTTCCAAAAGCAGGAATCTACGGAAACACCCATTTTCTTTTTTCGGACTTGAACAACGGTCAGATTGCAGCTCACATAAAAAAATGGCTTAAAGAAAAAGGACTTGATGAATAGAATCCGCGCCATAAACAAAACTTATGCTGAATATAAAAAGTTTGCATTTTAAATTTTGCTTGCGGCGGATTAATATTTTTTTAGAAAGATTGAGACAAATTATCTTGGAGAAAACATGAAAAAGCTGATTTTTATTTTAGGAGTTTTGATGATGGCAGGTTTTGCAAACGCTAAGTCGATTGTGGTTTATTATTCAAAGACCGGCGAGTAGGTCGCATTGCGTTGCAATGCTTAGCGAGTTTCTGCTGACGCATAAACTCGTACAATAAATGTGGCGAGTTTTCGTAAGAAAACTCGGGAAGCAAACCATAGGTTTGCGACAAACACAGCGAAAGTCGCTAAGGAGATTGCGTCTCAGACCGGGGCGGATATTCTGGAGCTTAAGACGGTGAAAAAATATCCTGAAGGCTACAAGGCGACGACCGAGGAGGCGATGAAAGAAATGCGCGCGAACGAGAGACCGGCTCTTGCGGTGGAAATCCCAGACATGGCTCAGTACGACACGGTTTTTATCGGCTATCCAATCTGGTGGGGCGACGCTCCGATGTGCGTTTACACTTTTTTGGACGCTGTTGATTTGAGCGGAAAGACAATCCGTCCGTTCTGCACTCACGAGGGAAGCGGCGCGGCAGGAACTCGGGGCAAACTGAAAAAAGCCGAGCCGAATGCGACAGTTGAAATCGTCTTTGCAATCCGCGGAACAACCGCCCAGAACAACGCGGCAACTGTGAAAAAAGAAGTGGGCGAGTGGCTGGGGAAATAAAACAGGCGACGTGAATCTGCGTTAGGGATTGTAGCACCGAAGTTCTGGGGCAACAAAAGGTTGCAACAGAATGAGCCGCGGCTAGACGGCGAAGTGCGAAAAGCCCGACCCGAACGAAGTGAGGGTAACGTCCAAAAAAATATATATAAAAAAAACTTTTGATTTTGGAGGAATTATGAAAAACATGAAAAAACGGATTATTTCTTTGCTTGCGTTTTTCGCCTCGGCATTTGCGCTTTTTGCTCAGAGCGAAAACTACAAGACTTTTGAAACTTCGGATAAAAATGCGTCGGTTGTTTATTTTACGCGCGAGATTACGCCTGAAAGTCTTGTGAAAGTCTACAAGGCGATAGGCTGGCAGCCTCACGGAAAAGTCGGCGTAAAAATCAGCACTGGCGAGCCTCCTGCTTCAAATTATCTTCGACCTTCTTTGATTGGAAAACTTGTAAAGGACGAGCTGTCTGCAACAATCGTTGAGTGCAACACAGCCTACGGTGGAAGCCGCGCCTCGAACGCGATGCACAAACAGGTTGTTAAAGACCACGGATTTTTGGAAATCGCGCCTTTCGATTTGCTTGACGAGGACGGCGAAATGGAAATTCCTGTGAACGGCGGAAAAAACTTGAAAGTCGATTATGTCGGCTCGCATTTCAAGAATTACGATTCTTATTTGGTTTTGTCGCACTTTAAAGGACACGCAATGGCAGGTTTTGGCGGCGCAATCAAGAATCTTTCAATCGGATTTGGAAGCGGAACTTCATCAAAAAAATCCGGCAAGGCTTTGATTCATTCAGGCGGAAGAAGTCTGGACAACGGCTTTTGGGGATTCACGAGCGGACAAAAAAATCAGGACTTATTCACCGAAAGCATGGCGGAAGCTGCAAAAGGCGTTTGCGACTACATGGGAAACGAAAAGGGGATCGCATTTGTGAATGTTATGAACCGCATTTCAATTGACTGCGACTGCGACGGACATCCTCACGAGCCGGAAATGAAAGACATCGGAATTCTTGCCTCGACAGACCCGCTTGCAATTGACCAGGCTGCAATCGATATGATTTACACTTATAAGAACAAGGAAGGCGATTCCGCAAAATCTCTTATAAACAGAATTGAGCAGCGCAACGGACGGCACGCACTGGAGCACGCCGCAGAAATCGGGCTTGGAAAAGGCACAAGAAACTACAGACTTGTTGAGATTAAGTAACGGTTTGTAATGGGGTGTCTTAGAATTTAAAAACTTGGTGGTTGAGCTTGTCGAAACCACCAAGTGAATGTGCTTTGTCATTTCGGCAGGCTCAATGACCTCTAGGGCTTAATCTTATTTGACATTCCCGACTGTTTTTTGGAGGCTCAAATTAATGAAAAAAATTTTGCATTCATTTTTAATCACTGCGATTTTTGCTGCAAGTTCTTGTGCTTTTGCGGAGAATGCCGTGAATGGAGAAAATATGAAAATCAGCGTTTCAGACGGAAAAAATAAAATCATTTATGAATTGAACGGAAGCGAGCAGAGCAAGTCGCTTTACAGTCAGCTTCCCCTAAAAGTTCAGGTTGAAAACTATAGCACAAACGAAAAAATCTTTTATCCAAAAGAAAAACTTCCGCTGAAAAACGGACTTGAAGGCTCAGGCGATTCTGGAACTTTGGCATATTTTTCTCCCTGGGGAAATGTCGTCCTGTTCTACGGAAAATTCAACGAATATCCGGGACTTTTTATTCTTGGAAAAGCGGTCAGCGGTGCGGAAAATATAAAAAATCTTTCCGGCATGGTTAATGTGGAAGCGGAAAAATAAATGTTAGAAATCATTCGGCGTGAAGCGGTTTATCTTTGGTATTATTTTGACCTGCAGCTGCGGCAGATTTTCTGGTACTGGGTGCTTGGAATGTTGATTGGCTCTGCGGTGTCGGTTTTTGCAAAAAACTACATTCACAGGGCGGCGGAAATTCTTGGTGAAAAAGTTCCGGGAATCGCGGAAATTGTTTTCGCTTCTCTTTTGGGAGTTGCAAGTCCGCTTTGCATGTACGGAACAATTCCAATCTGCGCGGCTTTTTCACGCAAGGGAATAAAGGATGATTTTCTTGCCGCGTTTATGATGAGCTCGATTCTTCTGAATCCTCAGCTGATTATCTATTCGGCGGCGCTTGGACGGACAATGCTTTTTGTGCGGATTGCAGGCTGCTTTTTGATGGGGATTGTTGCAGGGCTTCTTGTTCGTGTTTTCTACTGCAAAAATGAACGGGCTACCTACTTTGATTTTTCATCTTTTGACGGACCGCACAATCACGACACCGACCCGAATATTTTTTTGCGGCTTGTAAAAAATCTTGGTCGGAACGTAAAGGCGACCGCTCCGATGTTTTTGCTTGGAATTGCTCTTTCGGCGGTTTTTCAGCGTTATGTTCCTGCGGATGCGATGGCGAAAATTTTCGGCAAGGAAAACGAGGCGTTCGGCGTTCTTATGGCGGCGACTGTGGGAGTTCCGCTTTACGTTTGCGGCGGCGGCACGATTCCGCTTTTGCAGCAGTGGCTTAGCGATGGAATGAGCGCGGGAAGCGCGGCTGCTTTTATGCTCACAGGTCCTTCCACGAAAATCACGAATCTTGGTGCGCTTAAAATTGCGCTCGGAGCAAAGCATTTTTTCTTCTATATAATATATGTGATTCTGTTTTCTTTTTTGACAGGATTTGTTGTGAATCTGATTTTGTAAATGCCGATAAAGGACAAGGAAAGATAAAATATGGCTGAAAAGGAAATTTACGAAAAACTTGAAAATCTAAAAAATTATCTCCGCTCGCTCGGAAGCGTGATGGTCGCGTTTTCCAGCGGAGTTGACTCGACATTTTTGCTGAAAGTTGCGCACGATGTTCTTGGTGAAAATGCGGTTGCTGTTACGGCGAAATCCTGCAGCTTTCCAAAGCGCGAGGCAGATGAGGCGGAAGAATTTTGCACCCGTGAAGGAATCCGTCATTTTATTGTGGATTCTGAAGAGCTTGATATTCCGGAATTCCGCCACAATCCGAAGAACCGCTGCTATCTCTGCAAGAAGGAGCTTTTTACAAAAATCATCTCGCTTGCAAAAGAAAATAAAATCGCTTTTGTCTGCGAGGGAAGCAACCTGGACGACAACGGAGACTACAGGCCGGGATTGCAGGCAGTCGCGGAACTTGGCGTAAAAAGTCCGCTGCGTCATTGCAGTTTGTACAAGGCAGAAATCCGCGCGCTTTCAAAGGAAAAGAATCTTCCGACTTGGAAAAAGCAGTCGTTCGCGTGCCTTTCCTCGCGTTTTCCTTATGGCGAAGAAATCAGCGAGAAAAAACTTTCGATGGTTGACAGGGCGGAACAGTTTCTTCTTGATAAAGGATTTAGTCAGCTTAGGGTAAGAATCCACGGTGAAAATCTTGCGAGAATCGAAATTTTCCCTGCGGAAATGGAAAAGGCGTTTTTGCTCCGGGAAGAAATTGTGGGCGCATTAAAAAGTTTCGGCTTCTTGTACGTTTCGCTTGACCTGCAGGGCTACAGAACCGGCGCGATGAACGAGGTTTTAAAATGAAAGATTCTTTTTGCGACTTGGGATTTGCAAAGCTCGACACAGGACGAAAAGAGCGCACTGGATTTGGCGAGGTTGTTTTTTGCCAAGGAAAAAGCGATGAGTTTTTGAAAGATATTTTTGCAAGGCTTTTTGAGGCGAACGGCGAAGTTCTTGGAACTCGTGCTACACAGGAACAGTTTGAGATTGTAAAAGAAATTTTTCCTCAGGCGGGATATGACAAAATTTCCCAGACAATAAAGATTCAGCGTGAGAAAAAAAATCTTTGCGGAAACATTGCAGTCTGCACGGCTGGAACTGCGGACATTCCTGTTGCGGAGGAAGCTGCACAAACTGCGGAATTTTTCGGCTCGTATGTTGAGCGCATTTTTGATGTCGGCGTTTCTGGAATCCACAGGCTGCTTTCCCAGACTGAAAAACTTGAGAAGGCGAATGTTGTTGTCGCGGTCGCAGGAATGGAAGGCGCGCTTGCAAGCGTTGTGGGCGGATTGGTGAGCGTTCCTGTTATTGCAGTTCCGACTTCGGTCGGTTACGGCGCGAATCTTGGCGGAATTTCAGCTCTTTTGACGATGATAAATTCATGCGCGAACGGAATCAGCGTTGTAAACATAGACAACGGCTACGGAGCTGGCTACATTGCGACACAGATAAACCGTCTTGCGGTCGGTGGAAGCGTAAAAAATCAGGCAGGTGAAAAATGAGCGATTTGTATCTTGAATGTAACTATGGAATTTCAGGCGACATGGCGGTTGCGGCTTTGCTTGATGCGGGCGCGGACAGAACGGCACTTGAAAAAGCGTTGGCGAGCATTCCGGCAAAAGGATTTAAAACCGAAATAAAGCGCGTTGAAAAAAACGGCGTTTCCTGCCTTGACTTCAATGTGATTTTGGATTCGGAGCACGAAAACCACGACCACGACATGAACTATCTTTTTGGGCATGAGGGCGAGGAACATAATCACGATGATTTTCATAACGGCGAGAATCACGAGCATGGCATACATTCGCATGAACATTCCCATCATCATTCCGAAGCGGAAGAACATTCTCATGCGGCGTACCATGAACATCATCACGGTGAACAAGTTCCCCACCACGAGCACCGGAATCTGCATGACGTTCTTGAAATAATCGACAAAACGGAGATGACGGAAAACGCGCGGAAACTTGCGCATAAAATTTTTGAGATAATCGCAAAGGCGGAAAGCAAGGCACATTCAAAGCCGGTTGAGGAAGTTCACTTTCACGAGGTTGGCGCGATTGATTCAATTGTTGACGTGATTGCGCTTTCGGTCTGCTTTGACAGCCTTCACGTTGAAAAAGTTTTTGTTCCGTTTTTGTGCGAGGGAAGTGGAACTGTGAGATGCCAGCACGGAATTCTTCCGGTTCCAGTTCCGGCGGTCGCGAACATCGTTCAGGAATATTCTGTTCCGCTAAAAATAACCAGTGAGCGAGGCGAATTTGTTACTCCGACTGGAGCGGCTTTTGTTGCTGCTGTTGCAACGGATTTCACCTTGCCGAAAAATTTTGTGCTTAAAAAAATCGGAATGGGAGCCGGAAAACGGGATTACGGCGTTCCGAATATTGTTCGAGCAATGCTTGTTGAAACGGAAAAAATCAATTCTGAAAATCAGACTTCATCCGCTTTGCACGACAAGATTATAAAACTTGAAACGAACATCGATGATTCAACTGGCGAGACTTTGGGCTTTGTGATGGAAGAACTTTTTGCGTCAGGCGCTCTCGACGTTCAGTATCTTCCGTGCTTTATGAAAAAGAACCGTCCGGCGTGGCTTCTGGTTGTGCTTTGCAAAGTTGAAGATGCGGCGAAAATGGAAAAAATAATTTTTACGCACACAACGACAATCGGAATCAGAAGAACGGAAATGGAACGCACTTGTCTTGCTCGCTCGGAGTGTTCTGTGGAAGTTTTTGGAGAAAGCGCGAATGTGAAAGTTGTTGACGTGTACGGCGAAAAGCATTTTTACCCGGAATACGAATGTGTTTCGCGGATTGCACGAAACACAAAGAAGTCGTTCGGCGAAGTCTACAATAAAATCGTGAGTGAGTGCACTTGCACTGAATAATATTTCATAAAAATTTTTTTGGAGGAATAACAAAAACTTTGCCTAAAATAGCGTCAAAGTTTTTGTTTACAAGTTTGCGTTGCAAACTTTCTATATAAACTGTTGTTTCTCATTTCATTGAGAAACAACTAAAAAAGTCAAATCGAAAATTGAAATTTTCTCATTGACTTTTTTTGGAGGAAATTATGGCGTGTTTTACTGTTCCATTGGCGGAGGCTGTTGTTCTTACAGTCGCAAAGAAAATTGTTTTCAGGCGCAATGCGGATTCTGTCATCAATGAGGCGGATGAGGTTGTGGCGGCGAAAAATCGCAAAGTCGCTGTGCTAAAAGAAAAGCTCGGAATCCTTGAAAAAATGCTTTACGGCGGAAGTTTCCTGCTTGCAGTCGAGCATTTGTATCACGGAGAAATCAGCCTTGTTCCGCCTTTCCTTATGGCGATGAAAAATCCGGCTGAAATTCCTGAAATGCTGCGTGAAATGGCGACGGTCGGAGTCGGAATGGCTCTGCTTATAACTGCGGTCTGGGCGGCAGGAATCGGAGTTGCGGCATTTGTAAAAAATCTGAAGAAAAAATCTTCTGTGCTTGGAGTTTCTGGAGCGACCGCCTGATGTGCCTGATAATCACAGTTTTGATGGCGATTGTGTTTTCCGTACTGTTCATTGTCTCAAAAAGAAATGACGGTGCGGAAAATTCAAACGGTTCTGTCCTAAGAAAATTCAGCCAGCCTCTTTTTACAACAATGCTCGCTTTTTGGGCTGCGGCGGTAATGTGGAGCGTTGATGGAATTGCGAACGTTTTAGGCGGAGAACCGTTCCTTGACCTAAGCAAAGAGGACTCTCTTCTTGGTTTGATTGTCGCCTTGTGCGGAGTCGCGCTTTTTGCAGTGCTTTCACTGTGGAATAAAAAAAAATCACAAGGAAAAATAAGATAAAAACTGCTGAAAATGACAGTTGAGTTTATCGACTATCAATTTTGAAATAAACCGTGTCTGAACGGCAAAATCGTACTGAGTACGAAACTTGTTTTTAAAACTTTCAATCGTACTGAGTACGAAACTCTCTTTCTTCAAATTCTGCAATCGTATCCAGTACGAATATCGGTTTTTCAAATTTCTTGCTTCGTATTCGCTACGATTGCTGTTTTTTTTTCTGAAAACGCAAAACGTACTGAATACGAATGTTGTTTTTCACAAATTTCTTGAATCGTACTCAGTACGAACGCTGTTTTTTCAAATTCCGAAAATCGTATTGAGTGTGATCTGTAGATTCATCTTGGTTTACAGATTCATTCTGCATTTTTTTTACCATTTCCCTCACTCTCCATAAATCGCGCGGATCTGCGAGAATGTTGCGGCTAGCTGCTTCTCGTTCTTTTTCAGGCAGACGCACCAGAATGTTACGTTCACTTCGCTGTCTGAAATCGCAACGGCTTTTTTGTCTTTCATTTCGCGGACGTTCTGAATCGTGAAGTTTGTGACGAAAGACGGCAGTTCTGTGAGCTTTGCGAGCTGCCTTAGCGCGGTCATTTCCTGCTGGTCAAAAAATTC
>DLKK01000014.1:290-2863 GCA_002478955.1 Treponema sp. UBA7590 | reverse complement strand
TAAATCAGGATTTTTTCTCCGGCAAGCTCTTTCAGGCTGATTTTGTCTTTTTCCGCAATCCGGTGCGTTTTCGGAAGAACGATGAAAAGATTTTCTGTGAACAGTTTTTCCGCCGCATATTTTTCCGTGTTCTTTGGGGAGCTGAGCGTTACGATTAGTCTTGCATTTCCGCTGTCGAGCATTTTGTACAAGTCTTTTTCGTTGTCTTTCAGCTCCGATTTTACCGTCATTCCCAGAAACTGCTGCGAGAGAATCGGCGTAAGCTCTGAAATCGGCATGGGCGCAATCGACGCGAATGTGAAGATTCTGTGCGTGCGCTCGTATTCCTTCACCTTCTGCTCAAAAACCGATTCCGCCTCAATCACTTTTTTTGCATATTCGGCGGCGATTTTTCCGTTCCCGTTCAGGATGATTCTGTTTTTTCCGCGCTCAAAAAGCTGAACGCCCAAGTCTTCTTCAAGTTTTTTCATGGAGCGGCTCAGCGCCGGCTGCGACACATTCATTTTTTCCGCCACCGCCGTAAGAGTTCCGTACTTCGGAAAGGCGGCAAGCTCATTCAAAACGTAGAGTTCTATCATTTTTGTTCTTCCAGATAATATTGATAAATATACGCCGCGCCTTCCCGGTAAAGCCCGGTCTGTTTGTCAGCAAGTTTTTCAAAAATATGCGATGAATAAAGTTTCCGCAGAGCCTCGTCGAATTCAATTTTTTCATCCTGAACAATAAATCCCGCGATTTCCTTTGTGAGCGAGTCAATCAGCCAGTCTGCCTTATCCATAAATTACATCCTTTTTGAAAAGCAGTCGAACGGCTTGCAAAGATTAAGCTCAATTTTTTCTACGGAAACGTTGCTCCCATGATAAAGAATCAAATTTTTCCTCCGTTCTGCCGGCAGATTTCCGCCATGTCATCAACGGCATCGTCAAGTGAAAGCGTGTGTTCGATGTCGTAATGTTGCTTTAGAAAACTGATGGCGTTGTTTTTGTCCAGATATTGAAACGCCTCTTTTTTTGAAAGATTGTGTCTGGCGGCAAAAAGGCTCACGCAAGAAACCGTGTAATCAATCTTGTTCTTTTGAAGAGATTTTTGAAGCATGGAAAACCTCCGATACTAGTGTCTTTAGTATAGCGGAAAAACTGAGATTTTGCCATAAGAAAAAGTTATGCTTGAAAAAGGAATGTCGTTAGGGGGTAATTTGTAAGATTTAGATATGACTCTTGTTCCAAAAAATGCACGTTATTTTGGACAAGTTTTTTCATCAGATTAGTTTCCTGTAAATAATTTTCTTCATTTAGGTTTGCAGGCGTTCCCCTCGCTCCGTGCAAGCACTCCGCTCGGGTCGGGCATTCCGGGGTTGCGCTATCGCTACATTGCTACACTTCGCGTTGCTCCGTTCCGCAACGGCTACGTCGCCCATACAATCCCTAACGTGTGTTCGCTCCATCTGCTCCGCAGACTTTGCTCACTACCTAGTTTTTGCCTTGCAAAAACCAGCGATGGATTCATCTAAAAATTCTTTTGGTGTAATGGCTTTGACAGGAGAAAGTCTGTAGTCCTGAATGTTTCTTGTTATGATGATTTTTACTCCGGCATTTTTTGCGCAGAAAGCCTGAACTGCGTCTTCAAAATCTGCCATTGATGAACTGAACGCCTGTTTTATCTGCTTCTTTGTTACGGAAAGAATTTTAAAGCTTGCGAAAAAATTTTCTATGATATTTTTTTGCTGCGCTGAATCCTGAAAAATTTTTTTTGTTATGTATACGGTATCGGCGACTGTCTGGGCTGATACGCAAGGCTGGTATTTTTCAAATATAGTCTGTAATGCGTTGAAAGAATCCTCAAAAAAATCTTTTCTCTTGTTCAGCACATCGATTATTACATTTGTGTCAATCAGAATTCTCATTTTTCGATTTTCCGTGAGAGAAGGATTTTTTCAGCGTCAATTTCGCTTGGAATCAGTCCTACGGCGGCATTAAGTGAATCAAGTTTTTTCTGAATCAGGCAGGAAGTCTTTTTCTGTTTTTTCTGCGGCAGGACTTTCAATCCGTATCGGGAAGCCGTATCCTTGAATTTTGCTGGATCTGCAAAAAAGTCAGAATATGAAACGACAATCATTTTTCCTCCTCTTATGATAACTTTTAATAATTTCCAAGAGAAGTATAGCATAGGAAAGCGGAATTTTCCATAAAGAAAAAACAGAGAGACTTTCTCTATAATCAAAACTCATACTGGCTAAAAGAAAGTTATATTTTAAATATCTTTAAATCCCGGTTATTTTTCTGTCATGGGAATTATGAAAAAATCTTTTCTTTTTGCGTTTGCTCTTCTTGCGGGGCTTCCGGCTTTTTCTTCGGACTTGGATGGCGGCTTTGTTTTTGTGGAGGGAGGCGAGTTCATCTCTTCTTCTGGCACGAAAAATCCTGATGATTACACTTTTCATTCTGAGAGTGTCGCGGATTTTTATATTTCAAGATACGAGGTTACGGCAAAGCTTTACAGGAAAGTGACCGGGAAAAATCCAGCCGGAGTTTCAGACATGAGGCGGCTGGTTGAGAATGTTTCGGGGCTTGACT
>DLKK01000014.1:0-260 GCA_002478955.1 Treponema sp. UBA7590 | reverse complement strand
GCCGCATGGAAAATCTTGACGAGTGCTATTATCAGTCTGGCGGAAAATGGGTCTGCGATTTTTCAAAGAATGGCTACAGGCTTCCGACGTTGCCTGAGTGGGAATATGCGGCGCGCGGTGGAAAAAAGTCGAAAGGCTTCAAGTATTCAGGCTCAAACAACATCGGGGAAGTCGGCTGGTATGACGGAAATTCCGGCGGTCTTTCGCATCCTGTGGGGCAGAAAAAAGCGAATGAGCTTGGACTTTACGACATGAGCGGA
>DLKK01000016.1:2735-19704 GCA_002478955.1 Treponema sp. UBA7590 | reverse complement strand
CAAAGTATGACCATAAGCTTGCGAAAGTTATGGCAAAAATGGAAGCAAAGAACTTTAAGGAATCTGGAGAAAATCTTTTCGATGAACATTACGACGGTTGTAGCATTTGCCGTGCCGCTGCTGGTAAAGGTCACAGATCTCTTGCCCACAGAGCATGGTTCAGAGGACCTATTGTAACTTCTATTGCAGGACTTATTACTCTCGGTTCAAAACAGCCTACAACTGTTACAAAATATATGGATCATTCCATTTTTATGATGATTAATGGTATTATGGCTATTATCATCATAGGATTCTTTGTGTTGCTTTATATTCTTAACATCAGTGGTGCCAAGAATGCAGTTGCAAAGATTAAAAAGACTGGAAGATTCCCAACAATGAAGGAATCAAAGAACGATATTTCACAGAATTCGTTCGCTACCATCGGTATTGCGCCAGCCATTGTTCTTATGGCAATTTTCTCTATTATTCCATTGCTGTTCTCTGCGTTGGTTGCATTTACAAACTATTCTTCACCGGAGCATATTCCGCCGAACAATCTTGTCGACTGGGTAGGTCTGCAGAATTTCCAGCAGATGTTCTCTTTGAAGGTTAGTTCTGAACTTGGTGGTGGTGCTTGGGCTAAGACATTCGGTGCTTCTGCTGTATGGACAATTGTCTGGGCTATTTTTGCTACATTCACTTGTTTCTTTGTAGGTTTCTTCTACGCATTCGTATTGCAGGACAAACGTGTTATTATTCCAAAATTCTTTAGAACTGTTTATATTCTTCCGTATGCTATTCCAACAATGCTTTCACTCTTTGTATGGGCAAACTTGTTGAACGGTACAATCGGACCAATCAATAGAACTTTGCAGCTGCTTAGAATTATTGAGAAACCGATTCCATGGCTTTCTGATCCATGGGTTGCGAAAGGCTCGTTAATCTTTGTAAATATATGGATTGGATTCCCATACTCAATGATTCTTACAACATCTGCGATGACAGCTATTTCAAACTCTTTGTATGAGGCGGCTGTAATTGACGGTGCTACGAAATGGCAGCAGTTCAAGAGCATTACATATCCTCTTGTTATGTTCCAGTTAAAGCCAACTTTGATTATGCAGTTTGCAGGAAACATCAACAACTTTGGAGCTGTATTCTTCCTTACGGGTGGTGGTCCAAATATGCCTCAGGCTGGTTTGACAACAATCACAAACTGCGGTGCTACGGATCTTTTGATTTCTTGGATTTATAAGCTTACGATGAACACACCTTCACGATACAACCTTGCTTCTGTTCTTTCTTTGCTGGTATTCGTTGTCCTTGTTCCATTCGCGTTGTATAACTTTACAAGAACAAAGTCATTCAAGGAGGGTGAAGTATGAAAAAGCATTTTAGTAAGGCTACACCGATTAGCGTTATACTCAATTTGATTTTGATTATTAACGTTATTATTGTTATTTACCCTGTTCTTTTTACTATCAGTTCTTCTTTGACAAAGTCTAATTCTTTGGCTGCAACTTCTGTAATTCCATTTACAGAACAGACTGACAAGTCTACTGTTGAGCCATGTGAAGCTTGTGATGGCAAGGGCTATAGGTATGTTGATGTAAAATCTTCATATAAAGAAAATGGCAAGACAAAGACATACATTGGACAAAAACTTGTTGACTGTAATGTTTGCCATGGTGAAGGAACAGTTGCTGTTCTGAAGACTTCTTTTAAAATCAAGAAACCTTCACTTTATCAGTTCCGCCGCTTGCTTACTGGCTCAGAGCAGATTGTAAAGGGCGAAACAAGCGTTCATGGTACTAACTATAAAAACTGGTATTTGAACACTTTAAAGATTGCTGTGATGAACACAATCCTTACAGTATTTATCTGTACAACAACTGGTTATATTTTCAGCCGATTCAGTTTTACTGGACGAAAGCAGATTATGGCCGGAATGATTGTTCTTCAGATGTTCCCAAGTTTTATTGGTATGGTTGCCACTTACGTAATCTTGTGGAAGTTCAATGCGCTTAATACATTGTGGGGATTGGTTCTTGTTTATGCGGCAGGGTCAATTCCTTTCAATGCGCAGCTTATGAAAGGTTACTTTGATACAATGCCACGCGATATTGCAGAGGCCGCTTATATCGACGGTGCTTCACCGCTTGTTGCATATCTTAGGGTAATTCTTCCGGCTGCAAAACCGCAGATTGTATTCCTTACATTGACCAGTTTTACAGGTCCGTGGATGGATTACATCTTCCCTCGAATGGTTTTGCGAAGCGATGACAAAAAGACATTGGCTGTAGGTCTTTATGAAATGATCAATGGTCGTTCAAACGATAACTTTACTATGTTCGCTGCAGGCGCTATTCTTGTAGCAGTTCCGTTTACTATCTTCTTTATGGCAGGACAGAAGACTTTGCTTATGTCTCTTGCCGGAACTAGTGGTAAAGAGTAAAAATAGCTTATTCCGTACTAAAAGCAGTCTGTAACTTTTTGCAGGCTGCTTTTTTTTGTTTAAAACCGCAAGTTTTATTTTAAATTGACAAAAAATGATGTATACTATTTAGAATCATTATTTATGATATTTCAGGAGTTTTTATGAAAAACAGTGGAAATCTTTCTAGGAAAATTCTTGCATTTTCTATTTTGTGTCTGTGCGCAACAGGAATTTATGCAAAGAAGAAAGCTGCAAAACTTGATCCGGAACTTGCTATAACTCAGCTTGCTCCTGTTCAGAGAGTTGCAAATAAACCTACAACTGGCGTTTATTACAGCCTTTTTGTCCGTTCTTTTGCGGATGGAAATGGTGATGGAATCGGTGATTTTAAAGGACTTACAAAACGTCTTGACTATCTGAATGACGGTGATGACAGCACGACCACAGACCTTGGCGTAACAGGCTTGTGGCTTTTGCCGATTTTTGAGTCTCCTTCATATCATGGATATGATGTTGATGATTATTACAAAATCAACCCGGAATATGGAACTATGGAAGATTTTGAGACTTTTGTAAAAGAGGCTAGAAAGCGCGGAATTGATGTTATTATCGATATGACATGCAACCATTCCTCTTCTTATAATAACTGGTTCATCCAGTCAAAAAATCCGCAGAGTCCGTACAGAACTTGGTACCGCTGGATTACAGATAATGATTCTGTTGAGCGTGGCGGAAAATATAACTTGAACCAAAAAATCTGGGGACACAAGGTTTGGAATATTGATCTTACAAATCAATCTGACCCGGACAATTATTCTTATTATGCTGGAGTTTTTACTTCTTCAATGCCTGATTTTAATATGGATGAACGGGCTGTCCGAGAGGAATTTAAAAAGGTGTTCAAATTCTGGCTGGATAAAGGCGTTTCGGGTTTCCGTTTTGATGCCGCCGGACATATCTACAACAGCGTTGAGGTTGAGCCAGGTTCTGAGACAATCACAAAAGCGGTTGCGTTCTGGAAAGAGATGAACGATTATATTCTTTCTATAAAACCAGATGCTTACAGCGTTGCGGAAGTCTGGGAACCGACAGCAATCCGTGCGAAATATATGGCTGGAATGCAGTCTAACTTTCATTTTGACTTGGGAACTTTGATTACACAGATTATTAACAACCAGGAAATGAACGACAACAAGAATACACCTGATGATCCTGACACTTCTACATATAACGGATATGCGCGAAGCCTTGAAAGTGAATATGCAATGTACGCTGCAAACAACAAGAATTACATTGATGCGCCGTTCCTTTCTAACCATGACCAGGCAAGAAGCGCGGCTGCACTTAGAAATAAACCTGCAAAAATGAAGCTTGCCGCTGATATGTATATTTTGGCAGAAGGAATTCCTTTTGTTTATTATGGTGAAGAAATCGGAATGAAATCTGGTTCTGACGACCCAACAAAACGAACTCCTCTTGTATGGAAGCCGGAAGGAAAAGACAAGCTGACTCCAACATGGTGCAACAGTGGTGCCTACGGAAATGTCAATGTCTACAACAAGAAAACTGTTCCTATTTCTGAACAGGAAAAAGATCCGGATTCTTTGCTGAATCACTACAAACGTGTAATCCGCGTAAAAACAGCGCATCCGGCTTTGTATGAAGGACGATTAAAGGCAGTTCCGACAGGAAGCGCAGTTTTGGAATCTTATGTTATGGAATCTGAAACAGAAAAGGCGTTTGTTGTGCACAATATCTCTTCTAAACGGACAGAAACAGTTCAGTTGCCGGAGGGAATTGATATGCCGATTGTCTACATGGCAAATCCAGGCGCAGAAGTAAAAGACGGAAAACTTACAGTTCCGCCGATGACTTCTGTAGTTCTTGCGCAGAACAAATAGAAAATCTTGATATTTTTGATAAAGCCGGGATGTTTGTCCTGGCTTTTTTATGAATTACTTGTTCTTATTTTTAAATAAAAACTTTTACAATCTGAAATTCTGTATTATAATTGCATAAAAAAATATATCATGGAGAGTACTATGGTAAAACATTTATTTGTATTCTTTTCAATTCTTTGTGCAACTTTCGTTTTAGCTTCATGCTCGGATTCTTTGGATAATAAGTCTTCTGTTTCTTTTGCTATTTCTGAGGCTGTTTTTAGGGAAGTTATTAGTTCTGATGTTTCTGGAGATATTTCAAATTCTGACCAGGGTGAAACAAAGACTTATTCTGTAGAAGTTACTGTTTCTTGGGAAAAGGACCAGAACAGAAGCAAAACAGAAACTGTGTCTGCTGATAGTTCTGGAACAATTTCTTGTCCAACTTTTAAATTTGATGACTTGCCGGCAGGAAAAACTGTAAAAGTTGAAGTTTCTATTTATAATGGCGAACTTCTTGTGTATAAAACTGAAACTCCTGAAGAAATAGAGTTGAAGCCTGGAGAAAATGCTTGTGACCTTGAACTTACAAAATGTATTGCCGACCTTGTTATTTCTATTGAAAATAAGGAAGAAATAGCTCTTGATGGAACTGCAAGCTATAAATTGGTTGCACAACTTTCTGGCGATTATGATTTTAAAAGCGAGACGCTTATAGCTAATACAAATACAACTTTACCTATTGAAAATCTTTCAATAGGTAAAACAGTAAATTTGGATGTTGCCATTTATAAAGATACTCTTTGTGTGTATAAAATGGCAAAGCCTAAATCTATAACAATTTCAGAGACGAATGAGATTGCTGTTACTCTTGAAAATGCTATATCAACTGCTGCGGTTTGGATAAATAATGTTGGAGTTCCTGCATTCTACCAAAGTAAGAGCTATGATGCTGAAGGAAACGAATTTAAAGGTAGCGGTTCTTGTTATACATTTGATGGTGACGGAAATTTATGGAGCGCAATGTCAGCTTCTGATTCTTCAGCGTCAACTGTATATTTTTGTAAATATGTAATGGAGTCTGGACTTTATACAACGACTGAAGATGGAAATCCTTTTAAAACCTATACTGTTAGCATTGGTGCTAATCAGTCAGTAGTGGATATTTATTGGGATAATAGTATTTTGTATGCTCTTGTAAAAGATAGTAACAATAATACTTCTACTTTTTATTTGAATTCCTATACAGTAAATGGTAATGATAACACTTTAACTTCGAAATTGAATAGTTTAGAGATAAAACTTACGTCTGAAGATGCAACTTCGCCGTCTTTGACAACGCTTGCGGTGCATGATTCAAAGGTGTTTGTTGCTTCTGAAAGAGCACTCGCAGTATATTTGAATAAAATAAATGTGGATAGCTTCTCGTTAATGACTTTTGAAAATGTAGATATTTCTGATTCTTTTTCATATTCTGTTGATTATAATACTAAGATGGGTGTTACTGATTTGCAATTTGGCGATGGTCTTGGAAGCAGTTCTGACAAACTTTATGCATTGGTTAGAACTTGTACGTGGAACATTCCAAATTCAGCAACAGCGATTTATAGTGATGGTGCATTAATTGAAATTGATATAGATTCTCATACATTTATACCTTATGGATTCAAAACTAACGCAGCTGTGTCTGTTGTATTGCAGAATACAGAAAATTCAACGGATATGACTATTTCTCTTTTTTGCCCGACAGATAATTCCGGCAATTTCTTTGGACCTACAAAATTTGTTGCACTTGTTCCAAAAAAACTTGTAATTCTTGATGATGGCATTTCTATTAGTGGTAAAAAAATAAAGAATAATGACAGTTTATTTGAATTTGACATCGCAAAAAAGACGATAACCAAGGGAGTGTCTGTTTCTGCTGGTATACCTGAAGTAGGAAGTGTTGCCGCTGAATGGAAAAACTAAATCTTTGTTTTTTCAGATTTTGTCTTTTTGGCAGGAATTCAGCCTATGTTCAAGAAAGCGAAAATAAGAGTTTCGGTTTGTATTCCGGTTTGTGGCACTGAAAAATATTTGGCTGAATGTCTTGAAAGTGTTGCTTTGCAGAATTTTGAAGGGGTTGAAATTATTGTTGTTGATGACGGCGGTGTGTGGAACGCTGACCGAAAATCAGAGACGGCAAAGCAAATCCTGAAAGATTTTTGCAAGGTTCACAAAAAACAGAAGCTTCTTGTGAATTTTATAAAGCATGAAAAAAACAAGGGGCTTGTAGAAGCAAGGCGTTCTGCGGTTTTTGCGGCAAATGGCGAGTTTATAATGTTTTTGGACAGTGATGATACTTTGCCACAAAATGCAATAAAAACTCTTTATGAAAATGCGGAAAAATCTGGCGCGGATATTGTTCATGGAAAAGCTTCTGTTGATTTTAGAAAAAAATATTCTGAAAAAGAGGATGTTTCGTCGGGGCGTTGCGGGGTATCCCCGCTAGAAGGGGTAGGGAGCAACGAAGTGCGAGCGAGCAAACGAAAGGCAGTTGCCTTGAAGTTTGATAGAGAGCAGGAAGTGCGACCGAGGGAAAGTCTTTCCCCCTTGCCAGATTCGGAACTTGAGCGGCGAAAATCTGTGATTGGAAAAAAGGTGAATAAAGTTTTTTTTTGCGAGCTGGAAGGAAAAGGGATTTTTGATGGTTTTCTGGTGAAAAATAATCACTGCGGTTTTTTGTGGGGAAAAATTTACAAAAGGGAATTGTGCGTAAAGGCTTTTTCAATGATTCCTCCGGTTTATTGCTGCATGGGGGAAGATTTTTTGACTTATTTTTGGCTTTCGTTTTTTGCGGAAAAATATTTGGGGATTGAAGCTGAAGTTTATAATTATTTTATTGATACAGGAATTTCTTCTGGAAAAGATATTGTTTCGATTGAAGAATGGCGGAAAATCTGTTCAACGGCGTCGATTTTTACGATTTTGTTGAATGCGGTGCAGGAGGAAAATTTTGGGTTTTCTGCAGTTGAAATTGAAAAAATAAAGGAAATTTGCCGTTCGTATGCGGCGAATAATCTTATGCAATTTGAAAAGTTTGTGGTTCCCGCGCTAAAAAATGTGGCTTATGAGGAGCTTTGTGAATGGTGGGGAAAAAATATGATTGAGGGGATAAAAGACCTGATGGAGAATTCAAGCAAGGAGAATTCAGATGAATAGAAAATTGTTCTTTATTTTTATTTTTGCCATTTTTGGTTTTTGTTGTTTTTCGCAGAATTCTGAAAAAGTTTCGGAACTTTTAGAAAGTGAAAAAATTTCAAAAGGGCAAGCGGCTTACTTTGTCTGTGTTTACAATAATATTGCGGATGAAAATATTTTGGATGCGGATGCTTTTTCAGTTTTGTTTGAACGAAATCTTTTTGGCGGTAAAGAAAATGCGGATGAAAAAATCAGTCTTTCAGAGTCTTGTTTTTTGATTGCCCGCACAGTGAATATGAAAGGCGGAGTTTTTTATTCTATTTTTAGGTCAAGGCGTTATGCGTTGAGGGAATTTAAGGCTTTAGGGATTGTTCCTAAAACGGCTGATCCTCAGCAAAAAGTTTCTGGTTCTGAATTTTTGGCACTTTTGAATGGCTTTGCGCAGAAAGGAAAAACAAAATGATTGATAAGATTGTCGTTTTTGCAAGAAAAATCCGTTTTGCGTTTTTTGCATGGTTTCTTTTGGTTTCTGGATTTTCGGTTTTTGCTTTTGATTTTGGTGGTCTTGTTACGAATAGTTCTTCTTTTGGAAAATATGGCGGAAGTGATTTTGAACTTGACCAGAAAAATTCTGCTTCGGTGTGGTTTCGCGCGCCTTTTGAAAAATCTGGAGAAAATCATTTTGCAATGGAATTTGTGTATAATTTTGAAGCCGATAAACAAAATGATACGAATAAAAATATTCTGGATTTGAATCTTTTTGAGTTTCAATTTTTCAGGCAGATGAATTTGTGTGATGCCGGCTTTAAAATCGGTCGTTTTTATTTTTCAGACTTGACCGGAAAGATATATTCGCAGAATTCTGATGGATTACTCTTGAATATGAAAAATAATTGGGTAAATGTTTCGGCCTATGCTGCTTATACTGGACTTTTGAACGCTTTGAATACAGAAATTATTACGACTTCACCGGACGATTTTTTGTATAGCGTTGATTCTAAATCTAGTCTTGGAGTTGAAAATTCCTTGCGTTGTTTTAATGCGGATTATGATAAAATTTATGACTTTGCTGAAAAATATGTAGTTGCAGATTTTGCGTTGAGTTTTCCGTATCTTTTTGCAAATCAAACTATTGCTGCTGAGGTTATGGCTGCATTGCGTCTTGAAAATGACGATTATAATAGAATTTATACAACTTTTTTATTAGAGGGACCGGTATGGAATTCTTTATTTTATAACGTTTCTTCAACTTTAGGAGTTGTTGATTATGATGGTAAAGTAAAAATTTCAAACTTTTCTGAATTCAAACTTGAATATTTTGCAAAGCAGTTTTCTTTTGCTGTTAATGCGCTTTATGCTTCTGGCGAACAAGGAAATCTTTCTGCTTTTGTTGGTTTTACAAAAAATGCTTCCACTTATTCAGCTCAAAAATTTTTGTATTCAGGAATTATAAAAACTGGGGTAGATTTTGCTTATCGACCGTTTGAATGTATTCTTTTTACAGCTGATTCTGATGTTATTTTCAATGCTTCTGCCGGTGATAATAAAGATGATATTGAATTTTACGGATTCCAATATTCTGTAGGGGCTGTTTGGCAGTTGAAAAGCGATTTTCAGCTAGGCTTTGCGGCTTACCAATTTATTGATAAAGATAATTCTGAAAATGTAAAGAAAACTTGTTTTGATTTAAAAGCTTCTTTGGCTTTTTAAATTTTCTTTTTGATTTTTTTATGGGAGTGAACTATGAAAAAGGTTTTTGCTTTTTGTTTGTCGTTCTTTTGTGCTTCTTGTTTTTTATTTGCGGCGGGATTTTCTGCGCAGGTTGTTTCTTTTTCAGGAAAGGCGGAGGTTCTTTCTGACGGAAACTGGAAGCCTTTGTCTGTTGGTTATAATTTGACAAATGGAGATGTGGTTCAAACAGGATTTAAAAGTTCTCTTACTTTGAAAATAAAAGATTCAACTGTTAATGTTGAACCTTTGACAAGAATAACTGTTGAAAAGCTTTCTGAAAATTCAGAAAAGGATAATGTCAGGCTTTTTGTGAATGCTGGAGGTGTTTCTTCTAGTGTAAAAAAATCTGGAAATAAAAAAGTTGGTTTTACAGTTAGAACACCGGTCGCAACGGCTTCTGTGCGCGGTACTGAATTTTCAGTTCAGAATACTTTTGATTCGGCAAAAGTTGAAACAAAAAGCGGTTCTGTGGCTGTATGGAAGGGAAAAAATTCTGTTTCTGTAGATGATGAGGAAACTTCTGGTGATGATTCTGAATCTGACTATTCTTTTGAAAATACTCCGCATGGTGCGGTTTTTGTAAAGAAAGGACAGGAAACTTCTGTTGCTAGGCAGGGAGCAGTTTCTTTTAAGGATGAGATAGCTTCTGCTGTGTATTCAATGCCAACAGTTCCTAATTCAGCTTCGGATTCCTCCTCTTTGGTTGTAAATGGAACTTTGTCGGATTCAAACGCAAGTCTTACTGTTACTACTGGAGCTGTAACTGAAGATTCTTCTTTAACAATAACTGTGAAAACTAAGTGATTTTATAAACTATGAAAAAATCTGTAAAAAATTTAATGCGTAGCACAAAATTCTTAAGTTTTGTGGTTGTGGCGGCGGTTTCGGTTTTTGTTGCTTTGCTGACATTCGCCGGAGTTTTTGAAAAGTTTGAGCATAAATTTTACGACATTTTGCTTGGATTCAAAAAAACTCCTGCCGAACGTGAAGAAATTTTGCTTGTCGACGTTGATGATGTTGCTCTTGAGATGATGGGAACTTGGCCTTGGTCGCGCGATAAAATTGCGGATTCTTTGCTTTTTATGCGCGAAGCTGGTGCAAAATCCGCTCTGTTCGATATTGAGTATCTTTCAAAGTCGGAAAAATCTGTTGATTATTCAGTTTATGAACAGATTCTTGAAAATCCTGCGGAAAATTCCCAGGAAATCAAAAATCTTTTTGTTGACAATGATGATTATTTTTCAAGGGCGGTTCAGTTTTTTGGAAATACGTGGCTTACAATAAATTCCGCAAATCTTGCAATTGAATACAGCGATGAAGAGCTTGACTACGCAAAAAAAAGGTTTCTTTATAATGTTGATGATGAGAAGAATTTTCTTGAAAAGAAAAAATGCGCAAAGAATTATTCTGATTTTTCACCGGCGCTGGGGATTTTTATGTCCCATGCGAATGGCGCGGGTTTTACAAATGTTACAATTGATTCTGATGGAGTTCGGCGCCGTATTCCGCTTTTTGTGAAATATGATGACGGTGCTTTGGCCCAGCTTTCGTTTGCTCCGATTTTAAAGATTTTGAATCCTGAAAAAATAAAAATCACCCGGCGTTTTGTGGTACTTGAAAACTGCGAAATTTCTTCTTCTGATGAAAATGAAAAAAATCTGAAAACAATAAAAATCCCTGTTGATAAAAATGGAGCGATGCTTATAAATTGGCTGAAAAAGCCTTTTGCGGCAACAAGAACTATTCAAGATTCTAATGGCGGTTCCGAGGAAGTCATGGATGCGGAAAATACTTCGTTCAGTCATTGTTCAATTTATCTTCCGTGGTTTTTGGCCCAGCAGGAAAAAGAGATTTTAAGAAATGTCGGCTATTTTAAGGAATATTTTGAAAAAAATCCTGATTCTGCTGGAAAGTTGCCGGTTGTCACTGAAATAAATTCAATTTGGAATGAAGCGCAGGAAATTCTTGACTACAAAAATTATATTTTGGGCAGCATGAACGGATTTGATTCAGATGGAAATGCTTTGCAGGGCGGCGTTGATGATGAGACTTTTAATGAATATTTTGGGCTCCGGAAAAAATATTTTGAAAATCTTGCATATCTTGTGAGTGGAAAGGATTTTGAGGATGCTGTGCGCGCATTTCCTGAGATTTATTCGGCGGCAGAGCAGTTTTTTGACAATTTGAGCGTTTTTCTTTCTTACTTTGAGGAGATGTGCAATCTTTTTGACGGAAAATTCTGCATAATCGGAAATACAGGGAGCGGAACTACAGATTTAGGTTCAACTCCGTTCCAGAATTCTTATCCGAATGTTGGAACTCATGCGAATGTCTATAATACAATAATGACGCAGGAATTTATAACGCCTGTCAACTGGATTTGGGCGGCTTTTGCGTCGGCGGTTCTTTCGTTTTTTGCATTTGCTTTTCATTCAAAGCGGAAAGTTCTGTTTCAGTCTTTGTTCGGCTGCGGTCTTGTGATTCTTGTGGTTGCGGTTCCGGCGCTTCTTATGCATTTTTTCAGGATTTATGTGCCGCTTGCCAGTCCGCTTCTGATTTCGGTTCTTTCGTTTATTCTGGTGACTTTTTTGCGTTTCCGCTCTTCTGAGAAAGACAGAAAATTCATTACAGATGCGTTCAGTCAGTGTCTTTCAAAGGATGTTGTCCAGGAAATCATAAAAGATCCTTCAAAACTTGTGCTTGGCGGAAAAAATTATAACATGACGGCGATTTTTACAGATATTCAAAAATTCTCAGGATTTTCTGAGCTTTTGACTGCCGACCAGCTTGTTGCGCTTTTGAATTATTATCTTACAAGAATGAGTGAAATAATCATCGCGGAGCATGGAACTGTTGATAAATACGAGGGAGATGCGATTGTGGCTTTTGTGGGTGCTCCTGTTCCGATGAAAGACCATGCAGAAAGAGCTTGCTCTGCAGCTTTAAAGATGAAAAAGTCTGAGGTGGCTATCAACAGGGAGATTCTTGAAGTTGCGGCATTGCCACAAAAACCTGAGGAAATCCCGGAAAATCTGTATTCGGCATTTAAAATAATGGTGAAAAACAAGCGCACGATTTTTACGCGGATTGGCTTGAATTCCGGGGAAATTGTTGCCGGATTTATGGGAAGCGACAACAAGAAAAACTATACGGTGATGGGAAATAATGTGAATCTTGCAAGTCGTCTGGAAGGCGTGAACAAGCAGTATTCAACTGGTGGAATTCTTATGAGCGAGGCGACGCGCAAACAGCTTGGTGATGAATTTATTGTACGCAGCCTTGACCGTGTTCAAGTTGTGAATGTAAAAACGCCAATCCGCTTGTACGAGCTTCTGGACTTTAAGTCTGATGTGGATGAAAAATTCCTTGCGTATGTAAAGCTCTGGGAACAGGCAATGAAGATTTTTGAGAGCGGAAATTATTCTTCTTCGCTGAATATGTTCAAAAAACTTCTGATGGTTCGCCCGGAGGACAAAACCTGCGCATATTATATTTCGCTTCTGGAGAATTTTTTTGTGCAGGGAAAATATCCTACGCTTCAGGATGATTTCGGGGTTGCCTTTAATCCTGAAAATCCTTCTGACATGGATAAATCATGGATTGGAACAGAGAAGGAAATCAAGGGAACTTTTACTCTTCTGCAGAAATAGAAAATCAACTTTGCCTTGTTGTTTAGGTGGCAACTTCTTTCCTAAAGAATTGTTTCAATTTCTGCAAGGCTTGAAAGAATCTTCCAGCATCTGCTTTTTAATGTTTCATCCGGCTGGATTTTGTCTGGAACCATTATAGTCCGGATTTTTGCGTTTGCCGCGCTGTTCACACCGTTCGGGCTGTCTTCTATTGCAACAGCATTTTCTGCGTTTATGCTGATTGATTCAAGCGCTTTTAAATAAATTTCCGGATCTGGTTTTGAATGTTCAACCATGTCGCCTGTTGTGAGTGTCTTGAAATATTTTATTATTCCAATGGCTGACAATTGTTTCTGCACGACTGATTTTCTTGTTGAAGAGGCGAGCGCGAGCGTATATTTTCTGCCAAGGTATTCCAGCGCTTCTTTTGCGTGCGGCATCAAAGGAATTCCATCGCGTTGGATTGTTTGTGTGGTAAGCTCTGAGGTGCGGTCGATGAATTTTTCGCTTGGAAAATCTTTTCCGTAAAAATCGCGTAAAAGCGCGTATGTGTCGGCCCGATTTGCGCCCATGCAGCGCGCGTTTATTGTGGCAATATCTTTCAGTCCATATTCTTCAGCGGCAAGTCTCCATGATTGCCAGCTGATTGTTTCTGTATCCAGAAGGACTCCATCCATGTCAAAAATTACGGCTTTTATTTGTGCAGTTTCCATATTTTTATTATAGTGTTTATCATAAAGGAATTGAATATGAACAACCAGAAAAATGAAGAAGAGTATGCAAAAATTGATGAATTGATTTTGATTTTTGAAAAAAATAATCCTGTTTCAGCAGACAGGAAATTCGATTTGGATGCTGTAAAAAAAACTTACTACGAAATGCTTGATAAAGTCCTTGTAAATGCGGATGAGGAAGACGATTTAAAGAAATGGATGGATGAGCATGATTTCTGGAAGTCGCCGGCAAGCACTCGTTTCCATGGAAACTGGGAAAGTGGACTTTGCGTTCATTCTCTGATGGTTACAGTACAGGCTTTGCGTTTTGCCCGTACAATCCTTGAGAATTTCTACAGCACTCCGCTTGGTCTGACCGGAAAATTTGAAATCTCTGCGGAAGATATTGTTGTTGCCTGCATTGCCCACGATTTCTGCAAGGCTGGAAGCTACACAACAGAATATAGGAACACAAAAGATTTTATGGGAAACTGGGTAAAAAAATCATTTTACAAGACACGCGAGGATTCTAGAAATCTTGGGCACGGAAACGAATCTGTTCTGGATTTGCTTGAATGTATGCCTTCATTTGTAAAAAAACGTCCAGTTCTAGAGGCAATCAGCCGCCACATGGGATTCAGCGATGTTACAGACACAGAAAAAATGAACTATTCGAATTTCCTGCAGAATCCGCTAGTTGTTTTGGTTCAGCTTGCGGATGAAACTGCCGCCGCCTGGTGGGATTGTTAGAACTTTTGTATTTCGTTAAAATATCAGGAAAAAGATTTTATTTTTATAAAGGATAAAAAAATGCCGACTGACCTAAAAAAAATGCGCAATATTGGAATCATGGCTCATATTGACGCCGGAAAAACTACAACAACAGAACGAATTTTGTATTATACAGGAAAAATCCATAAAATTGGCGAAATTGATGATGGTCAGGCTACAATGGACTGGATGCAGCAGGAGCAGGAACGGGGAATTACAATCTGTTCAGCCGCAACAACTACTTATTGGAACAATTATCAGATAAATATAATCGACACTCCAGGTCACGTTGATTTTACTGCGGAAGTTGAACGCTCTCTACGGGTTCTAGACGGTGCGGTTGCAGTTGTATGTGCAGTTGACGGAGTTCAGCCGCAGACTGAGACTGTATGGAAGCAGGCTGATTCATTCAATGTTCCGCGAATTATTTATATGAACAAAATGGATCGAATCGGTGCGGATTATTTTGGTTCAATAGAAGATGTTCAGAACAAATTCGGCGTTGAATGTGTCGCGCTCCAGATTCCTATTGGACAGGGACAGGACTTTGAAGGGCTGATTGACCTTTTAAAAATGAAGGAACTGCGATTTGAAGGCGATGAGGGCGAAAAAGTTGTTGAGTCTGAAATTTCTGCAGAACGTCTTGAGGACGCGAAAAAATGGCGGGAAAAACTTATAGATCAAGTTGCCTCAACAGATGATGCGCTTGCTGAGATTTATCTTGAAGGCGGTGAAATTTCTGTTTCTCAGCTGAAAAATGCCTTGCGTGCGGCCACAATTTCCCGTGCGGTTGTTCCAGTTGTTCTTGGCTCAAGCCGTCATAATCAAGGTGTTCAGCCATTAATAGACGCGGTGATTGATTATTTGCCGTGTCCGACCGATATTCCGCCGGCAAAAGGAATTCATGTAAAAAAAGACAAAGAAGAGGAAGTTTCTGTTCCTTGCGATGTGACAAAACCGGCTTTGGGACTTGTATTTAAAATTCAATATGATAAAGAGATGGGCTCTTTGGCATATGTTCGTATGTATTCTGGAAAAATTGCAAGCGGAACCCAGATTCTGAATATCAACAAGAAAAAACGCGAACGCGTGAACAGAATTCTTCGTATGCACGCAGATAAAAGCGAGGCGTTGAACGCAGTTGAAGCTGGAGACATTGCTGTTTTTGTTGGACTAAAACTTGCCCAGACAGGCGATTCAATAGGAAGTGAAGGATTTCCGGTTCTTCTTGAAAAACCGGTGTTCCCTCAGCCTGTGATTTCTGTTGCCCTTGAGCCGGAAAGCATGAGCGAACGCGACAAGATGAATGAGACACTGGAAATTCTTTCCAAGGAAGATCCTACATTCACATACCACGAAGATGAAGAAACTGGGCAGCTTATCATAAGCGGAATGGGCGAACTTCACCTGGATGTTCTTGTAACAAGAATGAAAGATGATTTTGGCGTTAAATGCCGCGTTGGAAATCCGCAGGTTACTTACCGCGAATCCGTTACTTCTACGGCAGAAGTTTCCGAGACATTCGAAAAAGTTCTTGCCGGAAAAGAAAACAAGGCAGGTCTTACAGTTAAAGTTGAGCCGCGAGAAACTGGTTCTGGAAACAGCTATTCCTGCACAGTGCGCGGAAAACAGGAAATCCCGGAAGAGATTTTTGAGGCTGTTGAGAATGCACTTAAATCTTGCCTTGACTCTGGAATCAACTACGGCTATCCTTGCGCAGACATTGCTGTTACAGTTACAGGCATTGATTATGATGAGCTTACGGCTTCAACATTCGCTTTTGAGGCGTGTGCGGCCCAGGCTTTTGACAAGGCTTGCAACCAGGCAAAACCTGAGCTTCTTGAACCTGTAATGAACGTTGATATTTCTTGCCCTAAGGAATTTGTCGGCGAGGCGATGAGCCAGATGACCCAACGTGGCGGAATTATTATGGGGCAGGATTCAAAGACAAGCGAAGAGATTATCCATGCCCAGGCACCGATGGCGAAAATGTTCGGCTTTACAACAAATCTTCGCTCCGCAACAAAAGGAATGGCAAGCTTCAGCCTGGAATTCAGCCATTTCCAGGTGAAAGAAGGCGGTCTTGGAACAAGTTATTAAGATTGTATTTTAATCGAGGTACGAAATGAAAAGATATATTGTTTTTATGTTTCTTGCGGTGATGACGTTTACAGCTTGTGCCCAGAAAAAATCGGCTGCGGCGGTTGAAAAAAATGATTCATCTGCTGGTTGGCAAAGAACAGAAAATCCAGATTTTGCAAAGATTGATGAAGTTCTTTCAAAAATGTCTGCACGTGCACAAAGTGAAATTATCATTGCAGATAAAAGTGCGTTTCTTTCAGACCTTTACAATGTACTTGCAGAAGAGAAGAAATACCGCAGTGATGATTTGAATATTTATTATCTTATTGATAAAAAACATCCGGTTTCTTCTAGCTATGTTCCAAAAGACTTGGTTCCGCTCGTAAAAAATGAATTCTATTCAATAAACCGCAACGACCTTTCGCTTCGTCCTGATGTTGAAAAGGCATTGCGAGAAATGGCTCAGGCTTCCCTCAAAGATGGAGTCAGACTTCTTGTAAGTTCAACTTACCGCTCTTATGAATACCAGAAAAATCTTTTTGCCTACTGGGTAAAAGTTGACGG
>DLKK01000016.1:0-2700 GCA_002478955.1 Treponema sp. UBA7590 | reverse complement strand
GGAACAAGCCAGCATCAGCTTGGTGTTGCAATTGATTTTGGTTCAATCACAGACGATTTTGCAGATACAGAGATGGGAAAATGGATTTATGCGAACGGTGAAAAATTCGGCTGGAGTCTTTCATTTCCAAAGCAGTATGAGGATATAACTGGTTACCGTTGGGAAAGCTGGCATTTCAGATACATCGGTGTTCCTGCCTGTCAGATGCAGAGAAAATGGTTCTGTGGTGTTCAGCAGTATATGCTTGAATTCATTGATTTGTGGAAACAATACGAGCTGGTCCGCTAAAAAACAGAATAGAAAATTAAAAAATTGCGTCTATTCTTATTGACATAAAACGTGATTTTTTATATATTATTTTCACCTGCGGCGATGTTGGAATTGGTAGACAAGCAAGGTTGAGGTCCTTGTGTTGCAAGACGTGCAGGTTCAAGTCCTGTTCGCCGCACTTGTCAAAGGGAATGCTTTTAGCATTCCTTTTTTTTTGAAAATGGAGTTTTATTATGGCTGATGTGAAATCTGTAATGAGGGAAGTTGTTTGCAAAGCGCTGAACGATTTTATAGAAACAAAAGGTGAATCTTCTGTTGAAGAGGAAAAAATTGTTGTTCAGACAACACCAAACCCGGAAATGGGCGACCTTGGTGTTCCAATGTTTGCATTTGCTAAAACTCTTCGTATGGCACCACCGCAGATTTCAGGCGAAATTGTAAAAATCATAAATGAAAAATATTCAGACGATGCAAAAAAATGTGGAGAATTTGTTGCAGTCGGTCCTTATGTAAATTTAAAGCTGAATAAAGCTGATCAGGCTGGCGCAATCCTTAAAAAGATTTCAGAACAGGGTGAAAAATACGGTTCCTTGAACGAAGGCGGAAAACCTTTTCTTGACGGTAGGAAAGTTATGATTGAATTTTCTGCGCCAAATACGAACAAGCCGCTTCATCTTGGACATTTGAGAAATGATGCTTTGGGTGAATCAGTAAGCCGTATCTTAAAGGCGGCAGGGGCAGAAGTCTGCAAAGTTAATCTTGTGAATAACCGTGGCGTTCACATCTGCAAAAGTATGCTTGCATACAAATGGTTTCACGAGGCAAAAGGCGAGACCCCAGAATCATTGGGAATCAAGGGCGACCATTTTGTAGGTCAGTGCTATGTTGAATTTGACCGATGGTTAAAAGGCGAAAAAGACAAGCCTGAAACAGCTCATCCAGAAGCTCTTGCGCAAGCGGAAGAAATGCTTGTTAAATGGGAAGCTGGCGACCCGGAAGTTCATGCTTTATGGAAAAAAATGAACGACTGGACAATCAACGGAATCAAAGAAACTTATGCGCGCACAAATGTCTCTTTTGACCGTTTTTACTTTGAAAGCGAAACTTACCTAAAAGGAAAGGACGAGATTTTAAAAGGACTGGAAAAAGGCATTTTCTTCAAGGCGGAAGACGGTTCTGTCCGCATTGATGTTACAGATGTTGTTGGAAAAGGAAAAGACGAGGACAATCATGAGAAAGTTCTCTTAAGAAAGGACGGAACTTCTGTTTATATCACCCAGGATATTGGAACTGCAATAAGCCGCCATGCGGACTGGCCGTTTAACCAGCTGGTTTACGTTGTTGCAAGCGAGCAGAACTATCACTTCAAGATTTTGTTTTATATTCTTAAAAAGCTTGGATTCGACTGGGCTGACAAGCTTTATCACCTTAGCTATGGACTTGTTAATTTGCCGAGCGGAAGAATGAAAAGCCGCGAAGGAACAATTGTTGATGCCGATGACCTTTTGGATTCATTGCACAACGATGCTCTTAAAGCGATAGAAGAACGTGGCCGCGAAGCTGATGTTGATGCGGACGATGTCGCGGAAAAAGTTGCGTTGGCTGCGTTGCATTATTATCTTTTGCAGGCAACTCCAATCAAGGATATGCTTTTTAATCCTGCGGAAAGCCTTAGTTTTAATGGAAATACAGGACCTTATTTGCAGTACATGGGAGCAAGAATCAGTTCTATTCTGGAAAAAGCAAAGAATTCTGGTGTAAAAGCAAGCGTTGAACATTCAGACTTGCTGAAAGCACCAGAAGAATGGGAGCTTATAAAAGCCCTTGGCGCTTTCCCAGAGACAGTGGATAAAGCCGCAGAAAACCTTGATCCAAGCGTAATGGCGGCATATCTTTATGATTTGAGCAAATTATTCAGCAAATTCTACCAGAACTGCTCGATTGTAAACGCAGAAGCACTGGAACTAAAAAGCGCACGCCTTTTTCTTGCGGAATGTACTTTGACCGTAATGAAAAAAGCAATGAACATGGTTCTAGTTCCGTTCCTTGAAAAAATGTAAAAAACGTTATGGAATAAAGTTGACTTTAGAGGATTGCCTATTGTTTGGTAATCCTTTTTTGTGCCTATTCGAATTTTTATTTAGTTAGGTTGTGAAAAAAGACTCCTTCTGTTTGAAGTGCACTTTCAAAAGTCTGCTTATAATTCTTGTTTGATTTTGAGAATTTCATCAACAGAAAGTTGTGTTGCAGTGCGTCCATCATATAGTCGCTCCTGAATATCTCGTTGATTTTGAGCCTCTCGACACGTAAGTCGATGTTTTCTGTGAAATTGTCGGAAGGCTTCCCGTTACAAAGATAACTTAAGAATTACCTTGGTTTAATTTGTTCACTTCTTCCAAAGAAAGTCCGGTGCATTTAGCAATTGTTTCT
>DLKK01000094.1 GCA_002478955.1 Treponema sp. UBA7590 | reverse complement strand
CCGCCGATTCCAGACGCATTTTTTAACGCAGGATTCTTTTATCTAAAATCACATGATTTCAAGAATGCAAAAGAATGTTTTGAAAATTACGTTGCGCTTGTCTGTGACACAACAGATGAGGAACTTGGAGAAAACGGACTTTACAAAAAGGAACGCGCCCAGGAAATTCTTAACAGAATCAGCAGCGAAAATATGGACAACGACGCTTTCTCGCAGGCATACAAACTGATTCAGTCCGGCCAGGAAGAAAAAGGACTTGAAAAAATCAGGAAATTCATTGAGTCAAACCCGAAAGTTTGGAACGCCTGGTTTATACTTGGCTGGGGATTAAGAAAACTTGGCCGCTATGACGATGCGCTTACAGCCTTTAAACAAGCGCTTGCCTGTGGCGGAGACAAAAATTCAGACACTTACAATGAAATGGCAATCTGCCTGCTTGAACAGAACAATGTAAAAGAAGCAAAAGAAGCCCTGATGAATGCTTTCAGGATTTCACCGGAAGACACAAAAATAATCTCGAATCTTGGTTACGTCTGCCTGAAAGAAGGAAACAAAGCCGAAGCCCAGAAATATTTTACCGCCGTCCTGGAATTTGACCCGAACGACAAAATTGCAGCCAGTGAACTCGCAAAGCTTGAACGCTCTGACGATTAGCCTAAAAACTAAAAATCGATTTTTACAGAATCGCCGGCAAAAACACCGTTTTCTTTGAACCAGCCTTGCGGAACTTCCAACGCGTAACGCACATATCCTGAACTTGTTATATCCGCAAGGCTGAACGGCTGCATGTCAAGAATATCCTTTATTTTTCCATCTTTTGAAATATATGCGATTGAAAGTGGCGTTGGAGTATTTTTCATCCAGAAATTAAGAATCTGGTCATTTTCAAAAACAAATAGCATTCCGGTTCCCTGCGGAATATTTTTCCGCTCCATAAATCCACGGTTCCGGTCTTCCGGCTTTACGGCAATTTCTGCCAGAACAGAAATTTCAGTTCCATCAGCTTTTTGAATCATTAAATTCCGTTTTTCAAGTTTTGACTTGCATGAAATATTCAAAGCAAAAGCAAAGAACATAGCGCAAAAAGCAGCAAAATTTCTACAAAAATCAAATTTTCTCATATCAAAGTCCTTCCAAAAACATTTCCCGGGTAATTTCCGTGCCGTCCGGGCCGACCATAGATTTATTTTGCAATGACTCAAATGTTTTATTTTCAACATATTTTAAAGTCAAAGGACGTTCAAGGCTCATCGTAACATCATTTGTGTTCCAGACAGATTTTTCCGGATTTACAGAATCTGGCATTCCGTATTTTTTACAGAGAGAATCAAAAACGCTAAAATGATCCATTTTTTCGCGGTTAACATTTATCGTTATGATATAAAGCTTATCGTTGTAAAACTGAAACCAGCATCTTTCAAGAAAAGAAAAACCTGCAAAAGCCGAAGTGTCCGTTTCTATAAGAACACGGTTTTCTCCCGGAAGCAAAGAAACATCCCTGTCGCCGTGATAACCAAAATCTGGATTGTCCTTCAAGGCTTTTTTTACCTGCTCAACAGACATTCCAAGTTCCACGCCGCCATAACCTGTGGCAACTTTTTTTTCCGCATAAAGAGATGGTAAAAATATTACGCAAAAAAAAATGAAAAGAATTTTTTTCATAAAGACCTTTTATTTTTGCTGGGCAGCCAGCTGTTTGTCTTCTATTTTTCTGTAAAACGACGCAACCTTTAAAAGCTCAGAACAATCCGGAACCACAATTTTATCATCAACAAAACGGATGCAACGTTCCTGCCTAAGCTGGAAATTCGCCTTGTTATGCTGCTCCAAAGGAATTGAGCACATATTCGCAAGATCGTCAGATGTAATGTCCGGCTCAAAAATTCCTGAGGATTTTCTGGATTTTTCTGCCTGAAGCGCAAGCATATCAATCATCTTGTGAAGCGGATTCACCAGGCAGGCGTTATCAAGCTGACGGTAAGAAGTCCAGAGGCGTTCAGCCAAAGTTGTTGTAAGCCGGGAAATCAGCTGAGGCTGCGTTGAAACCATCATATCAAAGTTGTTTTTGTTAAGAACAATCAGTTTGCATGTCTCATGGGCAATCGCGCTCGCCGAACGTGGCTTGTTTTCAAGAAGAGCCATTTCCCCGAACATATCGCCAGGCTTTAAAACCGCAAGAACGACTTCATTTCCATTTATGACTTTCGAAATCCGAACTTGACCAGACTGAATCACAAACATATCCGCGCCGGACTGGCTTTCTGAAAAAATCATCCTGTCTTTCTGATAAATTCTTGTACCTTCCGCCGGCGGCTCAAAATCACGCAGCTTTGACCGCGTGCTCAACGCCTTGAATGCGCCTTGAGCCTCTGAAATATGCGCGCCGTTCCTGTTTTCTTTCATGTACTGATAATATGCGAAAATCGCAATATCATAGGCCTGAATTTTTTCGTAATATTTTGCGACTTCGTAAATATGCTCAGCAGACTCAACGTTGACAGATTTATTTGAAAAATTTGTAAGCTGCTCGTTCATTGTGCGCATCCGATTAGCAAATGTGCGGATAATTTTCAGCGCAATCGGTGTATTTTTTTCAATAAGTTCTGGATATTGGTCCTTACGTACCGAAATGCATTTTACATCTGTAAGGGCAATCGCGCTTTCTATCTGGGAATGGCCAGACATACATGGAATTACGCCAACAAAGTCTCCCGGTCCAAGATTTTTTACTGAAAGCCCTTTCACATCGTTCTGTTTAAAACAGCGGACGTTTCCACTCTGAATGATATAAAAATGGTCGTTATTCTCTTTTCCTTCAACAAAAAGATATGAATTTGGCCTGAAATTTACAAATGACAACTGTAACATTCTATACCACCTTGGACATCAACTTTAAAAGTATAATGGTTGGATTTTTTATTTGTCAACGAAGATTATCTCCGGCTGCAAACAAAATCCAGTTTTTTCCTTAACTTCTTTAACGGTGAATTCCACTAGTGCCTTTACGTCTTTTTGAGTTGCACCACCCAAATTTATAATAAAATTTCCGTGAAACGGAGCAATCTGCGCCATTCCTATCTGTTTTCCGCGCAAACCGCACTCATCGATTATCTTGCCGCTCGGCGCGCCAAATTCGCGGTTATTCCTGAAAACGCTGCCTGCGCTCGGAAAATTAAAATGCCCTTTCGACTTACGTTCCTCAATGTATCTTTTGTCTTCAGATTTTATCTCTTCCTTTGGCTTTTCATTTTTTTTCAGCCTGAAAGTCGCGGAAAGAATCAGCGTATGCGCGTTTTGAAACGGAGAAATTTTGTAATCCCAGTCGGACGGAGAAAAAATCTTGTGCTGCTCCGTATAATCGTTCAAATCAATGTAATAGGCTTCCACAAAAAGCTCGCTTATTGAAAGGTCAAAGCATCTTGCGTTCATAAAAAGGGCGCCCCCTATCGTTCCGGGGAGCCCCGCAAACTTTTCCGCACCGGAAAAACCGTTTTCCGCACAAAAATTCACAAAAGAAGCCATAGTTGCTCCAGCTTCCGCAGAAACCAGAACGTCATCATCTTTTGTTTCAATGCTTTCTACCAAGGAAATCCTATTGATTTTTAAAAGTGAAATTACAACGCCTTCAAATCCGCTGTCGCAAAAAACAATATTCGAGCCGCCGCCAAGTACAAAATAGTTGATTTCCGCTGATTTTAACGCCGCAATAAGCACCAGAAGCGAATCCAGATTTTCCGGTTCAAAAAAAACTGGAACTTCGCCACCGATTTTAAAACTTGTGTGCTTTGACATGGGTTCATCAAACAAGACTGAACCGCAAAAGTCGCCGGAAGAAATAATTTTCTGCGCAAAAGATTTGTAGTCGTTCATAAAAGCTATTATATAGAAAAAAACAAATAATTGTAATTGGTAGAAATTCCCGAATTACTGGCTTTCTGAAAAAATGTAAACTCTGAAATTATGCCTGATAATTGAAACACGATGTTTTTTTCATTAAGATTGTTAAAATAAGTGGGGCGTTGCGGGGTGTCCCCGCACGGTGGGTAGGCGAAAACCGTAGGTTTGAACCGCAGGGCGGTCGCCCGCCCTTAATATAAAAAAACAGGAGTTCTTATGCCGTTAAAATTTTTTAATACGATGGGACATAAAATTGAAGAATTTAAACCAGTTCACGAAGGTTTTGTCGGTTTTTACGGTTGCGGTCCGACTGTTTACAATTATGCGCACATCGGAAATCTTCGCGCGTATGTTTTTCTGGATATTCTTGATAAAACTTTGACTTTTTTGGGTTACGACATAAAGCACGTTATGAACATCACTGATGTTGGACACTTGACCGGTGACAACGATGATGGTGATGACAAAATGGTAAAAACAGCGGAGGAACGTCATCAGTCTGTTCTTGAAGTTGCAAAATTTTACACGGACGCCTTTATGCAGGACATTGACGATTTGAATATCCGTCATCCAGACGTAATCTGCAAGGCGACTGAACACATTCCAGAAATGATTGAACTTATAAAAAAGATTGAGGCGAACGGCCACACTTACATGGCTGGCGGAAATCTTTACTATGATATTTCAACCTACCCGGACTACGGAAAACTTGCGAACCTGAATCTTGACGAGTTGAAGGAAGGAGCCGGCCGCCGCAAGGAAGTTGTAATCGACGGAAACAAGCGGAATCCGGGCGACTTTGTGCTTTGGTTCACAAAATCAAAGTTTGAAAACCAGGCGATGACTTGGGATTCCCCTTGGGGACGCGGTTATCCTGGCTGGCACATTGAATGTTCTGCCATGAGCATGAAATATCTTGGAAAACACATCGACATCCACACCGGCGGAATTGACCATGTTCCGGTTCATCACACAAACGAAATCGCGCAGTCAGAAGGTTCGTTCACGCCGGAAGAAAGAGCGGAAGGTCCTTGGGTAAGATATTGGCTTCACAACGAATTTTTAGTTGTTGAAGGCGGAAACAAAATGTCCAAGTCAAAAGGAAACTTTTTGCGGCTTCAGACGTTGAAGGACAAGGGCTACAGCGCGCTTGACTACAGGTTTTTCCTTTTGGGCGGCCATTACCGCAAGCAGATTTTCTTTAGCTGGGACGCGATGGATTCCGCTAAAAACGGACGGGCAAGCCTTGTTCAAAAAATCGCAAGACTTGCGCAAAAAGCCGGCGTAAAACTTGAAAAAGGCAAATCGTATAAAAAAGGCGAAGCCGACAACCGCGAAGGACTTTCTGAAAAAGCAGTTCAATATCTTGACTCATTCAAGGCAGCCCTGGAAAACGATCTTTTGGTTCCGGTTGCGCTCAGCCAGGTGAATAAAATTTTAAAGGACAATTCTTTAGACGCAAAGGAAGCGTTGAATCTTATTGACAGAATGGACAGCGTTCTTGGCCTTAAAATGATTGAAACCGCAGGAATTGCGCAAAAAGAAGCGGAAAAAAATGCGGCGGCAAATATAATTGACCATTCTGATGACCCGGAAGCCGCGGAAATTGACACACTTGTCGCAGAAAGAACGGCAGCCAAGAAAAACAAGAATTTTTCCAAAGCCGACGAAATCCGCGACGCTCTAGCAAAACGCGGAATCACAATAATCGACACGCCGGCAGGCCCGACCTGGAAGCGAAATTAATTATTGTTTTTATGTAACCAATCAAAAGGAGCGTTGTTTGCTAAATATGGACGGTCAGACAGAAAAAACCAAGCCTCTTAATGCAGCAGATTCTGTTGACTTTAAAACGATTTATAGCGCAACAATGCAAATGCTGTTCAAAATCTCTTACAGAATTGTAAACGATGAAGAAGCAGCAGAAGATTTAGCCCATGACTCGCTTATTAAAGCCAACGAAAAACAACTGACTTTCCCTACGATGAATGACGCTAAATTCTGGCTGATTCGCGTTGTAAAAAATGCATCGCTGAATTACGTCAAAAGAAAAGCGCGGGAAAAACGAGCCTACGAAAAAGCTCTTTACGAGGAAACCCGAGTTTTTCATTCTGGTGAAACAGAACTTCTTAGGGAAGAATCAATAAAATCTGCGCAGGATGCTTTGAATAAACTGCCTCCGAAACTGAAAGAAGTCGTTGTGCTAGCTGAGTACAGCGACTTAAACTACAAAGAGATTGGTAAAGTTGTGGGAATCACGGAAGGAAACGTAAAAGTCCGGATTTTCCGCGCCCGCAAATTACTTGCAGAAATGCTAGGAGCTGAAAATGTATTCTTGCCCAACTGACGACATTCATTCAATTTATCTTGACAATGAGCTTCCTTTGGCTTACATAAAGGAATACGAATCTCACATTGCAAACTGCCAGACTTGCAAAGCAAAGCTTGAGTCTTTAAGAAGAATCAAGAACGCTTTTCAGGCAGACAGTAAAAGCATTCAGCTTGACAAACAGTTTATGGATCAAAGTTTTGAGCGCCTTAAGACAAAAATGCACTACTCAAAAAATGCCGCAACGCACTTTGAATTTCCTTTCAGCGAGAAAACTGTACGCTGGGGAATGGCAACTGCTGCGGCTGTGCTGATTGCAGCGATTCTTCCTGTTTCAATTTCAAACTCAACAAAAGCAAATTATTCTGAAAATGCAAATATCGCATCAATCACTCCTGTTACCCGTCCACAAAACGCGCCGATTGCAAACCAAAACGTTGTAATCAATGGAAATTTAAACCATAGCCTTGCGCAGACGGTCGGCACAAGAAGTATTTCAAACTCTGCGCTGACAAATGTAGATGTCCTTAGACCGGAATTTGATGATGCGAAAAAAATTCATGTAAACATTACAGTTCCGGGACTTGAAGACAATCAGGAAACAATTGAAATCAAGCTGCCGGTAAACTCTAATGAAGGGCAGCTAGAGTGGACTCGTCATCGGTAATAAACTATTTTTTTAGAAAATCTCCTGTAATCAGAACCTTGTGCTGGATAGTCTTGGCTCTGATTTTTGCGCTCGGTTCTCTTTTGTTCGGGCTGCACGTAAACCAGAAACCAGTAATCTATTCAATAAATCCACCGGTCGGGTCGCCAGGAGATCTTATAATCATAAGCGGAAAAGGATTTGGAAACGCAAGAGAGACAAATTATGTTGAATTCGGTGGCTCAAAGCTTACTTCCTCATCTTATATTTCATGGACAGATTCAGAGATAAAAGTCGTTCTTCCGGCAAATGTAAAAGACGGGCTTGTTGTCGTTGAGACAAAAAACAGCCGCTCAAAACCAGCATTTTTTGCAAACGCAACCGCCGCGCCAATCGCAGTGACACAAAATCCGCAGACAACCGCGCCTATAATCACAAGCGTTTCCCCGGAAAAAATTTCTGTCGGAACATTGATTACAATCTATGGCGTAAACTTCGGAAACTCAAAGGACAATTCAAAGGTATTTTTTTCTGTAAACCGCGAAAAACCTATAACCGATGAAAATCTTGCCTCAAAAACACAGGAAGATCTTGCTTTTACAGAGGCAAACGAGGATGATTTTGACTACGAATATTGGTCAGACAACGAAATCAGGCTTTACGTTCCAGACGGAGCTGTTTCTGGCGATATTTTTGTTTCAACAAGCAAAGGAAAATCACCGTTGCGCCACGTTGACATAAACAAAAAAGCCGGCACAAAAAGTTTTATCTCTCCAAAAACATACGTAATTCAAGTTGCAGTTGATATTGACGACACGGCAGGCGACAAAGACTCTCAGATAATCCTACGATGCCCACGGCCATTCACTTCACCGGCACAGCCAGTTGTAGTTGTATCAGAATGCACACCAGAACCGATAATCTATGATTTTCAGCATACAATAATCCACCAGACAAGTGGTGCCCGCAGCTCAGGGAAAAGCAAATTCAAGCAGAATTTTGCCGTAACATCCTACGACATACGGACAGAGATTTTTCCGTCGGCAATAAATCCTTCCGCCCAAATGAACAAAAATCTAAAAGCGGTTGCAACAAAAGCGGACAGCTGTATTCCTTCCGATGATGAGGAACTGATAAAAATAGCACGCTCGATTGCCAAAAATGAAAAAAATCCGTATATAATCGCTGCGCTTACCTACAATTATATGCTGAAAGAATTTGAAATCCTTCAGGATGTAAGAAAAGGAAATATTTCCCCGTTGGATCTTTTGCGTACAAAGCACGGAGATGCCTATGACTTTGCGGTTATTTTTACGGCTCTTCTTAGGGCAAACGGAATTGCCGCATTACCTGACAGCGGAATCCTTGTTGACACAGACTTAAAGACCCGTCCTCATTGGTGGAGCGAATTTTATGTTCCAGGATTTGGATGGATTCCTGTAGACATTGCCATTGCCGCAGGTTTAGACTATCATCCATGGCAAAAAGATATTGTGCCCCATCAGTTTTATTTTGGAAACCTTGACGGACAGCACATTCTTTTTAACAGAGGCTGGAATGAATTCAAGCCAAGCGCGCCGAACAACAAGACAGTTTCAAGGCCACGCAGCTATTCTTTGCAGTCAATCTGGGAAGAAGCCAGTGGAAAAACCATAAAATACAGTTCATACTGGTCAAATCCGACAGTAATAGGAGTATATTGATGACTAAAGTATTATCAGTTGGCGGTTCAATTGTTGTGCCAAATCAACCTGACACAGAATTCCTGACAAAATTTGTTTCAATGGTAAAAGAATGGCTTGAAGAGGACGCAAGCAGAAAACTGATTCTTGTAGTTGGTGGCGGTGCACCTGCGCGTGTTTACCAGAACGCATATTCAGAAATCGCCAAGAATGTGAACTCAAATTCCGCGAGCGATGCGGCAGACTGGATTGGAATCATGGCGACAAGACTAAATGCCCAGCTTGTAAAAGCGTGCTTTGGCGAACTTTGCCAGAATGACGTAGTTTACGATCCTACAGCTCCAATCGATTTTAAAGGAAGAGTTCTTCTTGCAGCAGGATGGCACCCAGGATTTTCAACAGACAACGACGCGGTTCTGCTTGCAGAAAAACATGACGCAAAAACAGTTGTGAACCTTTCAAATATTGAAAAAGTCTACACAGATGACCCAAGAAAAAATCCAGACGCAAAACCGATTGATGAAATTTCATGGAAAGATTTCCGCAAAATGGTCGGAAACGAATGGACTCCGGGAAAAAATTGTCCGTTTGACCCGATTGCCTCAAAAAAAGCAGACGAATGTAAGATGACAGTAATCTGCGCAAGCGGCAAAAACATTGAAAACATCCGCGCAATCCTGAATGACCAGGAATTTGTAGGAACAAAAATCGGCGGATAACATAAAAAACGTAAAATTTGAGTTTTTATAGATTCTGAAAGAACGCTTACGGCGGATTTCCGTAAAAGCAAAAATTTGAGTTTTTGTAAAAAAATAAAAGCGCAACCAGATTTACAATTTGTGAAGATTTTGAGCGATTGAACCAATTAAAGTGCGTAGCACCCCAATCAATACAAGCGTAGCGCGAGCTCAACCATCTGGAGCAAATTGTAAATCTG
>DLKK01000035.1 GCA_002478955.1 Treponema sp. UBA7590 | reverse complement strand
TAGAAGAATTTGTTCAGTTTTATCTGCTTTTAGCCGTTCAAGAACGAAAGAAAGCATCGCCTCGTCCACGCCATTCGGAAAAACCACAATATCTTTTTCCGCCCAAGAGCCGCCGGCTTCGCTTATGAGAAAATCGTGCATTTCGTTTATTTTTTTCTGCGTGAATCCGTCTGGGGCTGAGCCGCAAAGAATGGCGTGTTTTTTCAAAACAAAATCTCCTAAATATTGCTATTATCAACATTATAAATTGCTTTTAGATTATTTTCAAGTATTGCTGATAGCAACATAATTATTTTAATGACAGATATTCTTTTTGTTTTAGGAAATAACATCAGAAAAATAAGAAAAGAATTTGGCTGGACTCAAGCAGATTTGGCGGAAAAATCGGGAATTTCAGTTCCTTTTATGACTCAAATTGAACTAGGAAGAAAATCCGCCTCTCTGGAAGTTGTTCAAAACATCGCGGCTGCTCTGAATGTTTCCTACAAGCAACTTTTTGAAGAAAATATTGTTTCCACTAACCAAGAAAAAACAAATTTGTCATTGCTAGAACAAAGCATCACTTCTTCTGTTGTAAAGAAAATCCATGAGGAATTCACAAGGATAAAATAGACATTCTGACGGATAAGGAACTTCGCTTCCCTTTAAAAACTCCGGGAATTACAAGACAATTGCAAACAATAACTTATTAGGCTTTTACCAAGTAAAAACAGCAAGTTCATCAAATAAAACTGAGTCATTTACCAAATAAATGTAATTAACTTATCAAGATAACAACCCCCTGTTTATCTTGATAAAACAGGTAAATTTATCAATATGGCAGGGGGTGATTTATCAATATGAGCACATCCGGTTTATCAATATGGATACCACCTGTTCATATTGATAAACGCATCCAATCCATCAATATGAAATCCAAAAAAAATGGGGTAAATCGGTGTAAATTCCTGTAAAAACGGGGTAAATTCGCTTTAAAAGTGGGGTAAAAAAAAGAAGCCAGGTGTGCCAAAAAAAACACCTGGCTTCTTAAAAAATATCATTCATAACGGATTCCTTTTTTACTTATATTAATCACTGACCAAGATGCCGTTATATCATCTTAATCACCCGACTTCAGTTTCCGGTTGCCTCAGACTCAGGATTTTCGTCCTGAGTCTTAACTCCAGAATCCTTGTCCTCATCATCAGACGGAAGATACTTTGCATCTAGTTTTACAAATTCAGGCTTTTTCAGCTTATCCTTCAGCATTGATTCCGGTGAAAAAATCACCTTCACATCGTCAATATCTCCTGCTGTGACCTGGGATGGTTTTTCCCATCCTTTGCAGTTATTCTTGAATCCAAGCTTGAAAACCCCAAAACTATCCAGCCGGACTTTATAGCCCAGCATCATATATTTTGGAACTGTAAGCAGCAGACTTCTGATAACTCCGACAACTTCTGTTGCTGTGAGTGTTGTGCTTTCAGAAATTTCTTCCGCAAGCTTATTGACATTCACTTCTGAAATATATGCAGGTGCCGGATAAAATTTTCCGTCCGCCTTTAAATCACGAGGATTAATCCTCTTTCGACTAACAAAAGGTACAGCCATATACTGCCTCCTTGAAATTGAACTCACTGTTTTGTATTACTAAACGGTAGTCAACTTTATCTAGTCCAACGGACATTCGACTAAAATTGTTTTTGGCTACAAAAATCAGTGGTAATTGTAAAAACTTTTAAAATCTTTCGATTTTTTCTATTGTTTTTACAACTTTAAGATAACATACAATATAATAGGTGTCAAGAAAAGTAATAAAATTTAACGACAAAATCGAAAGATTTTATACTTTTTTATTGAAAATCACCGATAATTCAAATATAATTCAAAATATAGGGAATATTTATGCTAGTTTCATTTAAAGTTTCAAATTTCCTTTCTTTCAATAAAGAAGAAAGTTTCGGGATGAAAGCAGGCCGCGTCATCAAAAAAAAAGACCATGTTATTATAGATAAAAAAAATAGACAGGAGCTTTTGCATTTCGCCGCGATTTTCGGAAAAAATGGCGCAGGAAAGACAAACCTTGTGCGTGCAATAGCTATCTTAAAAAATTTTGTTGTTTTTGGAAGGCTTCCTCAAAATGCGACTTCTTTATGGTGCAGATTTTATGATGAAAATGCGATTGCCCCTTCGCTTTTTTCAATCTGTTTTATACAGAATGAGGTCCTATATGAATATTCTGTAGGAGTAATCCTGACAACTGGTCAGCTCATAAAAGAGGAACTTGTAAGAGTTGTCGGAAACAGGCATACAAAGCTTTTCTACAAAGATGAAAACAGCGAATACAAGTTCCATCATTCTATAAAAGGCCAGAAAAATGACATTGAAGTTCTTGCCCGCTCTTATTCAATGAATGGAAATCCATTTTTGTTCAATATAAACCATAACACCCAGGGATTTTTCATGCAGAACAAAGAGGCTTTGCCGTTGCTGGAGGTGTTCAGATGGTTTGCGGAAACACTTGAGGTTGTGTTCCCTGATCAGCCGATCCAAGAGACATCGCTTTTGCGTTACAATCTTTGCAAGAATGAATTTGCAAGACTTCTGAATGAATTTGATACTGGAATTGAAGAAATCAAGCTTGAGCCAGTCTCAAAGGAAAAAGTCTTTGAAACCCTTGATGTACGGACCCAGCAGAAAATCAATATGGATATGCTTTTTGTACGACCAGGTTTTTCAAATCAGATTGCAAATTTTATCCAGCCGCTGCAAAAAAGAACTTATTCCACTGTAATCCGTAACCGGCGCGATATTTTTATAATTTCGCTTGAGGATGACAACGAGTTTCATTTTTATGTCTTGAAATTTGTACATAATATTGCCGGAAAAAAAATTGAATTCCACATGGCGAACGAAAGCGATGGCACACACCGTCTGTTTCAGCTTCTTGAGATTCTTGTCAGCAACAAAGAGAAAGTCTACATAATGGACGAGCTTAACCGCAGCCTGCACCCGAAGCTTACTATTGAATTTGTAAAAAAGTTTTTGGAATACGCAAAAAACAAGAAAATCCAGCTTATAACAACGACACATGAAACCCGCATAATGAAACATAAACTTATGCGCCGCGATGAAATCTGGATTTGCGACTCCAATCAAGACAGAACATCAAGGCTTTTTAGCCTGGAAAAAGAACATGTCAGAATCGACAAAGTCCTGGAGGAAAACTATATGACCGATGAATGGGGCGGAATTCCAATTTTTCCTAATAACAAAGATAATGAAGAAGACTAAGAGGCTTTATCTTTAGAATCTTTCAAGACTTCTGCCATTTTTGAAGTGGCAGAAGTTTTTATGTATTCTCAACACTTGTTTAAATTATTTTATTTTTTTGTGAAACATTTCAGTTTTTGCATTTTTTTCTCTATATATAAGTATAACAATTAAAAACATTCATTATTTTTATGGGAGAAAAAAATGAGCAAGACCTTCAACTTTTTTAAAGACTTAATTCTGTCAATTTATCAAGTGTTTTTTATGGATGCAAAAGAAAGATATTCCATAACAGAACTTTATCTGGAAAAATATAAGCAAAACTGCAAAAAAAGTGACATTTAAGAAATATCTTTTTCAATAAAAAATAAGCAAATCCATGTTTTTTCTGGATTTGCCTATAAAAACAAATTTTCTATTTTTTATAACTTTTATACCATTTTGCAAATGCGCTTAAGCCCTGCTCCAATGAAGTCGCTGGTTTAAAGCCAAAATCTTTCTCAAGATCTGAAACATCAGCAAATGTCTGGTAAACATCGCCAGGCTGCATTGGTAGAAGTTCCCTCTTGCCTGGTCCAGAAATTATTTTTTCTTTGATAAGGCAATTTTCAAGGATTTCCACAAAGCGCATAAGGCTTTCAGGCTTGCTGTTTCCTATGTTGTAAATTTTATAGAATGCGCCGTCTTCAGTTGCCTCTGGAGTTTTCTGCATAACTGCCCGAACACCTTTTACAATATCATCAACAAAAGTAAAGTCGCGGTACATATCTCCGTTGTTATAAATCTGAATCGGCTCGCCTTTTACAAGTTTATTTGTAAATTTAAAATATGCCATGTCAGGGCGCCCCATAGGTCCATAAACAGTAAAAAATCTTAAGCCCGTGCAAGGAATTTTATATAATTTTGAATATGCGTGCGCAAAAAGCTCATTGCTTTTCTTTGTTGCGGCATACAACGAAACAGGATTATCAACCTTATCCTCTGTTGAATAAGGAACTTTTTTGTTTGAGCCATAAACACTGCTGGAAGAGGCAAAAACAAGATGCTCAACAGGATTATGCCGGCAACATTCAAGGATATTGTAAAAACCAATCATGTTTGAATGGATGTATGCGTCAGGGTTATCAATTGAATAGCGTACACCTGCCTGAGCCGCAAGGTTTACAACAACAGCCGGCTTATATTCCGCAAAAAGAGAATCCAGCAACTTCTTATCTGCAATATCGCCTTTTACAAAGGTAAAATCTTTTTTCAACGCAGAAAGCATATCAAGACGTTCCTGCTTTAATGAGACATCGTAATAATCAGTTATGCAGTCAATTCCAATAATTTTTATGCCGGAAACATTTTCCAAAAGGTTCTTGCACAAAAAACTTCCAATAAACCCGACTGCACCAGTAACAAAAACAGTTTTATTTTCCAAAGAAATATTTGCCATGAAGCAAGTATAGAACTTTCAGTTAAAAAAGTATAGAGTTTTATAAATCATGGTAGACAAAGAAAAAATCCGTTCAGAATATATAAAATTCACAAAGCAACTGATAAATAAAAATATCTCAATAACAACAATGGAAAGTTGCACCGGCGGATTAATTTCCTCATTGATAACCGATACAGAAGGCTCCTCCGCAATTTTCGCCGGCTCACTTGTGACTTATTCAAACAACGCAAAAATAATGCTAGGAGTTCCTTCTGAAATCATAGAAAAATATTCAGTTTACTCAGAAGAAACCGCAAAAGCCATGGCAACCGCTGCAAGAAACGCATTCAGCGCGATAATAGGAATCGGCGTAACCGGCACAACAGGAAACATTGATCCAAATAATGCAGAAGATTCTGTTCCAGGAAAAATTTATTTTTCAGTCTGCTCCAAGAAAAAAAATGAATCTTTTTGCATTGAACTTCCGCCACAAAATTCCAGAGTTGACTACAAATTCCTTGCGGCCGAAAAAATACTTGAAAAACTGATTTTATTCACAGAATCAATGTAAAAACGCCCATTTTTTATGCTATAATATTTTCAATTTTAATCTATGAGGTTTTTATGACTTACGTTTATGTTCTGGTTTCTGGAAAAAATGACTTGTATTACGAGCAGGCGCTTATGTCAACATATTCTTTGCGGAATCTTATGCCAGACGCAAACATAATTCTCCTTGTAGACAACAAAACTGAAAATTCAATAAATTCACCTTTATTAAAACGTGGTGAAATAAAAAAATATGTCTCAAAAATAATTTCTGTAGAATTTGATGAAAAAGTTTCAAATACGGAACGTTCCCGGCTCATAAAAACTTCAATTCCAGAATATGTTGACGATGATTTTTTGTATATCGACTGCGACACAATTATCGCCGAAGAACTTTCAGAAATTGAGAAAATTCCATATAAAACCGCAGGAATTCTAGACGGACACGTAATGCTTGATGAACATATCCACAAAAAATATTTTCTTGAGCGAGATAAAAAACTTGGATTCCATGGAACAAAAGCCGCCGGCTGCAATATAAACGGAGGAGTTATCTTTGCAAGAAAAAGCGAGGAATCAGAAAATCTTTTCAAGGCATGGAACGAAGCCTGGAAATATTCAGCATACAAAAAACACGATTTTCACGACCAGAGCGCGCTGAATGAAGCGAATTACAGAACCGGCTTAAAAATGCAGCTGCTTGATGGAAAATGGAACTGCCAGCCAAGCCACGGAGGATTGGCATTTTTAAAAGACGCAAAAATCATCCATTATTATTCCAGTGAATTTTCCGGAAAAAACTACATTCCATATTACAAACTGGCGGACAAAGAGCTTCAAAACCGCATAAAAGCTGAAGGAAAAATTCCAGAAGACGTAAAAAAAATGATAGATGACCCTAAATTTCAGTTCAATAAAGTCCATCTTATAAACGACCAGAGAATCGTAAGCATAATGCAGTCACCTATTGTATTTACGCTCGCCGACATAAAATCAAAACTGCCGTGGCTTTTTAATTTTATTGAAGCACAGTTCGCCTTTTTAAGAAGAACTGGAAAATTTTTCAGCAAAAAACGGAAATAATGGCTCGTTTTTATGTTTTCAAAAAATATGGTAAAAAAATATTGTTTGTGCTAAACTAAAAGCATGAGAATAGCAGTTGCAGGAACAGGCTACGTTGGGCTTTCGAACGCTATACTTTTAGCGCAGCACAACGAAGTAAAAACCGTTGACATTATCAAAGAAAAAGTAGACTTAATTAACAGCAAAAAATCTCCAATTGTTGACAAAGAGATTTCGGAATATCTTTCTACAAAAGATTTAAATTTAACAGCCACAACAAATGCTGAAGAAGCGTACAAAGATGCTGATTTTATCATCATTTCAACGCCAACAAATTATGACGAAGAAAAAAATTACTTTGACACTTCAAGCGTTGAAGCTGTTGTTGAGCTTGTAAAGAAATCAGGCTCAAAGGCGACAATTGTTGTAAAATCAACAGTTCCGGTTGGATACACTGAAAATTTACGCAAAAATTCTGGCTATAAGAACATGCTTTTTTCACCGGAATTTTTACGGGAAGGTCACGCGCTTTACGACAATCTTTATCCTTCAAGAATCGTAGTAAGCTACCCAAAGGATGACGAAACTCTCTTAGCAAAAGCAGAACAATTCTCTTCTCTTCTGAAAGAAGGTGCTATAAAAAAGGATGTTCAGGTTTTACATCCGCACTGCACAGAAGCTGAAGCGATAAAACTTTTTGCAAATACATATCTTGCCTTGCGTGTTGCCTATTTTAATGAGCTTGACACTTATGCTGAACTCCGAGGCTTGAACACAAAGCAAATCATTGAAGGAATCAGCCTTGATCCAAGAATCGGGGATTTTTACAACAATCCAAGTTTTGGTTATGGTGGATATTGTCTTCCGAAAGACACAAAGCAGCTTTTAGCAAACTACTCTGATGTGCCGCAGAACCTTATCCGGGCAATTGTTGATTCAAACCGGACAAGAAAAGACTTTGTCGCAGACCAGATTATTGCGAAAAAGCCGAAAACAGTTGGAGTTTATCGTCTTACCATGAAAGCTGGTAGCGACAACTTCAGGCAGAGTTCAATTCAGGGTGTAATGAAACGCATCAAGGCAAAAGGAATTCAAGTTATCGTGTATGAACCAACTTTTAAAGGTGGCGATGATTTCTTTAATTCAAAAGTCACAAAGGATTTGCAGTGGTTCAAGGAAAATTCTGATGTAATTATCGCAAACCGCTGGAATACAGACCTTGATGATGTAAAAGATAAAGTATACACAAGAGATTTGTATTCAAGAGACTAATAAAGGCTCAGAATGGAAAAAATTCTTATAAATGGAAACTTTTTGAACAGAAATCTTACAGGAATTGAACGTTTTTCATGGGAGACCTGCAAACGGCTTGATGGACTTTTAACAGAACAAGATGATTTTTCGATTCTTGTTTCTGCAAACCCAAAAGTTATTCCTGAATTTTCAAACATAAAAGTAATCCGCTCAAAAAAGATTATTAAGAATTTTCCATTTTGGGATTTAATTGAATTTCCGAAATACTGCAAAAAAACTGTTTCTACCGGGTTAAATTTTTCCAACACTGCACCGCTCGGAAAAAATTGTGGATACGCTTTTTTGCACGATATCTACGCGAAAGTTTTG
>DLKK01000059.1:5010-7906 GCA_002478955.1 Treponema sp. UBA7590 | reverse complement strand
TTCGCTGAAGTATTTGATTGTTCTTACCATCTGTGATGTGTAAGAGTTCTCGTTGTCGTACCAAGAAACAACCTGTACCTGGTATGTATCATCAGATACTTTAGATACCATTGTCTGTGTTGCATCGAACAAAGAACCGAAGCGCATACCGATTACATCTGAAGAAACAATCTGATCTTCGTTGTATCCGAAAGATTCTGTTGCTTCAGCTTTCATAGCAGCGTTGATAGCTTCTTTTGTTACTTCTTTGTTTGTCTTGATTACAGCTGTAAGGATTGTTGTAGATCCTGTTGGAACTGGAACACGCTGAGCTGAACCAATCAATTTTCCGTTCAATTCAGGAATTACAAGACCGATAGCCTTTGCAGCACCTGTTGAGTTAGGAACGATGTTCTGAGCACCTGCGCGTGAACGGCGGAGGTCACCCTTGCGCTGTGGACCGTCAAGAATCATCTGGTCACCAGTGTAAGCGTGGATTGTAGACATGATTCCGCTCTGGATTGGAGCAAAATCATTCAATGCTTTAGCCATTGGAGCCAAGCAGTTTGTTGTACAAGAAGCGGCAGAAATGATGTTGTCGTTCTTTGTAAGAGTCTTGTGGTTTACATTGAAAACGATTGTTGGAAGGTCGTTTCCTGCAGGAGCTGAAATTACAACTTTGCGGGCACCAGCCTTGATGTGAGCCTCAGCCTTTTCCTTTGATGTGTAGAAACCTGTACATTCAAGAACAACGTCTACTTTGTTTGCTGCCCAAGGACAGTTAGCTGCATCTTTTTCAGCAGAGATTTTAATTTCTTTTCCATCTACGATGATAGAATCTTCTGTAGCTGATACAGTGTGCTTGTTTTCACCGATTTTTCCAGCGAAACCACCCTGTGCTGTATCATACTTCAAAAGATGTGCAAGCATAGCTGGGCTTGTCAAATCGTTGATAGCAACAACTTCATAACCTTCTGCGTCAAACATCTGACGGAAAGCCAAACGGCCAATACGACCGAAACCATTAATAGCAACTCTAACTGCCATGTTAAATCTCCTAAAAAAATATTTTAAGTTTGATTAGAATTTAATGAATTCAGCAAAATAATGCAATAACAAAAACTCTTATGTGAATATTTTATGCCCAAAGAGCGGATTCAAAGCCTTTCTCTGATATTTTTAAATATTGTTGTAGAGCCTTTCTTTGTCTTTTTTGAAAAATACAGTGCCTTGTCGGCAAAATCAATCGCAGTACGCAAAGAAGCTCCTGAATCAATATCTGAACTTGAACAGATTCCCGTGCTGAACCCAAGCAAGCGGTCGGAAGGAACATCTATCTTCTTTCCAAGGAATTTTTCCAGACGCGGAATGAAATATTCATCTTCCTTTAGTTTCCGGTGGATATTTCCAAGTATTTTTTCCGCCTGCGGGCAGGAAACTTTCTGGATTACAACAACAAACTCATCACCACCGTAGCGGCAGACAAAATCAACCTTGCGTAGACTTTTTGAAAGAAGCGCGGCGAATTCCCTTAAAAGAAAATCCCCTGTCTTGTGCCCGTAATTGTCATTGTAGAATTTGAAATTGTCCATATCAATGAACGCAAAAGCCATGTCTTCAGTTGAACTTTCCGACGTGCCATAACGCTTAAGCCTTAAATTCTGTCCGTCAATGTATTCCAGGAGCGCACGCCTGTTGTATATTCTTGTAAGCTCATCCGTGTCAGAGATTTGCTGAAGAGCCGAATTCTGCTTAAGGATTATGTATTTTGCCTGAATATCAGAAATCGCGATGTTCAAAATGTTCAGGCTTTCCGGAGAAATACTTTTTTCCATTCCAAAAGTTATGATGATTCCAAGCGTATAGCCGAATTTTTCAATCACCACAAAATAAGAGTTCATTCCTTCATCAAAGACAAGCCAGTTGTTCATTGCGCGCGCAGAAATTTTCTGGCAATAATTCCACGTTTTTGCCGTAGGAAAATTTTCTTTTACGCGGGAAACTGAATCCAGGCGTTTCCAGCGGTTTCCATTTTTTTCCGCAAAAAACACTGAATCTGCAAACGAATAGTCAAACAGCGACTGTGTTATTTTTTCAATGAATGTTTTCAGCGAAAGATTTTCCGTGCTGTCTTCCATTATCTTGTTCAGGAAACGGTAATCTTCCAGTTTCTGGTGGACTTGGTTCACAAGGCTGTCCTTGTTCGTCCTTTTGCGGATTTTCTCAATGTCAATTTTCAGCGGCTCAAAAGTCTCATGGTTTTCGGCATATTCCTGGAGTGAAAAATTTTCTCTGCCTCTTGTAAAATAAGACAAATTCATCTGGTCTGCAATTTTAAATCCGCGCTCAAAATACCTCTGTGAATCCTGCAAAAGTCCTTTGTTCCTTAAAAGAAGCGCAAACTCATAAAGAACAAATACGATTATATGTCCCTGATACGGATGAATTTCCTGGGCAGGCGGAAGCGACTCGTCCAGAATCTGAAAGGAACGCTGCGTTTCCCCATGGAGCAAAAGATATGCTGATTCCAGAAAATACAGAAGAACATAAAGTTCATCCGAGATATTTCCGGAATTATTCTCGATATTGTAAAGAGATATCCTTGCGCGGTCGAGGTTTCCAAGCTCAAAATCAACAAATGTGCGGAAAATTTGCATATCGTTGAATTCAGGCAGGAACGAGTTGTTCGCCATATCATCAAGATTAAAAAGCCGGATAAGGTTTGCAATGAACTGAAAAAGCTTGTTCACCGCCTCAAAATTCCTTGAATAAAACAATGGAAGCGCAATATTGCGCAATGTGTTGATTATCGTCCTGTAGTTTGAAATTTCATCAAGATGGGAAATATATTCATTCAGAAGCGTGTACGATTTCTTGTAGTCAGAACGGATCAGTGCCTCATAAGACAGACCGTTCC
>DLKK01000059.1:0-4974 GCA_002478955.1 Treponema sp. UBA7590 | reverse complement strand
CGGATCGTTGATTTCTGAGCGCAAGGAAAGGCTCTGGTCGTAAAAGACTGAAGATTCATAGGATTTTCCAAGCCGGGAAAAAATAATTCCTTTCCACTGAAGCGCATTTGAAAGGTTCAGGTTGTTTCTGCTTTTCCTTGAGATTTTTATGCAGTTCTCAATAATCGGAAGAATCTTTGTCTCCAGGATTTTTCTGTCCTCTATAAAAAAATTAGGAACGTTCAAAGCCGTCTGGATGTAATTGTTCAGAAGATTCTGTTTTTTTAGGATTTTAAGCGCGTCAAAATAACGTTTTTCAAGGAATTTATGGTTAAACCTTGGAACACAAAAATATTCCTGCATAACGGCAAACGCATAAAACGGAGAATTTTTCTTTTTTGAAAGCATCCGTTCCAGAAGCAGCGCATATTTGAACGCAATTTTGTTCATTTTCTTCCGAGAATACGCTTTGGAAAGGAAAAACATTGCCGCGGCCTTTAAATCCTCCTCCGGACATTCAAGCGTAATCCTGTTGAATTCAAGGGTCGCCTCGTCAATCCGGTTTGAATAATAATGGAAAAGCGCAATCTCGTATGACAAAAGATTTTTCTGCCGCTCTGTAAGCCGCATTTTGTCAACTTTTCTGGAAACTGAGCGCAAGGCATAAATTCCAGAACCTTCAAAAAGAAATGTGCGGTAGTTTTTCAGCGCATTGTAATATTTTTCAAATTTTATTTTTTCCGATTTTTTTTCATTTTTCTGGATTACGTTCTTTCTGGCTTCCGCAATGCTGTCGTCATAATATTGAAGATATTGTTTTTTCTCGCGTGCGTGTTCATAAAGCTCAGAAAAAGCGTCATTTTCCGGGGAAAAATCGTCCGGGTCAAAGCAGAAAATAAATTTGCCCAATGTCGATGTTTTTTCAAGAATTCTTATTATCCGGCAGCTTTCAGGAGAAAGAAGCTGGCTGTTCAGGACAAGATAATTTTCCGTACAGATTTTTTTTATGAATTCAATTATCTCGGAGATAAAAATATTTCGCTCGTAATTAACGTTGTCATCGGTGACAATATCAAAATTCTCGTTTACAACGCCATTTTTAAAATAAGAAAGAAAAATTTCCGCATGGAATGGAGCAACCGTTTCCCGGACAAGTCTGGCAGAAGGATTTTTTTCTGAAATCAAGTCCAGAAACGGAGCAAGAGGATTTAGATTGTTCTTTAGATTCAGTATTTTCAGTTTTGTGCCAGAAAAAACTTTTCTGCAGATTGAGTTCTGCACAGAGAGATAGCAGACATTGCTGTCTTTTTCGCCAAGAAATTCTTTTACAAAACTTTTGCAGTTTTCGATAAAACTCATCAGAATAATTTTATCACAATATTTTATTCAAAACAATGTTGAGATGAATGTTGACTTTTCAATCGGTTGAAAAAAACGCTTTCCGTGTATTTATTCCTCCAAAAAAATTCAACATTCATCCCTAGCGGTTATGCAAACAGAAGTTTTGTTCCGTCAGAAGAAACCTTGATTTTCGCGCCTTCACCGAATTTTCCGGCAAGAAGCTCTTTGCTCAAAGGATTTTCTACCCAAGTCTGGATTGCTCGTTTTACAGGGCGGGCACCAAATGCCGGGTCGTAACCTTTCTCGCAAAGGAAATCAATCGCTTTTTTATCAAAATCAATTGAGATTCTTCTGTCCTCAAGACGTTTTGCAACGCGTTCAAGCTGGATTTTCACAATTCCGCCGATGCAATCTTTTCCAAGTTTCTGGAACATTACGATTTCATCAATTCGGTTCAAGAATTCCGGTCTGAAATGCGCTTTCAGAAGCTCATCGATTTTTGCACGGACTTCCGGAGAAACATTTTCCGACTTATCAGAAGATTTCTCATTTGCCGCATCAAGGATAAGGTCGCTTCCCAAGTTACTTGTCATAATGATGATAGTATTCTTGAAATCAACTACCCTTCCCTGCCCGTCTGTAAGCCTTCCGTCATCAAGAACTTGAAGAAGAACATTGAAAACATCCGGATGGGCTTTTTCAACCTCATCAAAAAGGACAACGCTGTACGGTCGGCGGCGGACTGCTTCTGTAAGCTGGCCACCTTCATCATATCCAACGTATCCCGGAGGCGCACCGATAAGTCGGCTCACACTGAATTTTTCCATGTACTCAGACATATCGATTCGGGTCAAAGCCTTCTCATCATTGAACAAGAAATCTGCCAAAGTCTTTGCAAGCTCGGTTTTACCAACACCAGTCGGTCCGATGAACATGAACGAGCCAAGAGGTCTGTTAGGATCGCTCAAGCCGGAGCGGTTTCGGCGGATTGCATCGCTTACAACCTGAACGGCTTCATCCTGGCCAATAACGCGCTTGTGAAGAACTTCCTCAAGCTGAAGATATTTCTGCTTTTCGCTGGTCATCATCTTTGCAACAGGAATTCCTGTCCAAGAAGAAACTACACGCGCAATATCCTCTTCTGTTACAGACTGACGGAGCAAAGACTCGCGCTCAGGATTATCTTCTTTTTCCTTTTCCGCTTTTGTAGCCTCTTCAAGCTGTTTTTGAAGCGAAGGAATTGTGCTGTATTTTAGTTCCGCAGCTTTCTCAAGATTTCCTTCACGCGTGAATTTCTCCTCGTTGAAACGTGCATTTTCGAGCTGTTCCTTTAATTCACGGCTCTTATTGATGCTGTTTTTTTCGTTCTGCCAGCGGAGTCTCATCGCATCGCGCTTTGAATTGAACTCTGAAAGTTCCTTCTCAAGTTTCTCAAGTCTTTCCTTTGAAGCCGGATCGTCCTCTTTGCTCAATGACTGTTTTTCAATCTGAAGCTGAAGGATTTTTCGCTCAACCTGATCGAGTTCAACCGGCTGGCTTTCAATTTCCATCTTAAGACGGCTGGCTGCCTCATCAACCAAGTCAATAGCCTTGTCCGGCAAGAACCTGTTTGTAATATAACGGTTTGAAAGAACCGCAGCACTTACAAGAGCCTCATCCTCAATTGTTACACCATGGTGAATCTCATACTTGTCGCGAAGACCACGCAAAATGGCGATTGTGTCTTCTACAGACGGCTCAGCGCAGTAAACCTGCTGAAATCTTCGTTCAAGCGCCGCATCTTTTTCGATATATTTTCTGTATTCGTTCAAAGTTGTCGCGCCAATCACATGGATTTCGCCACGGCTCAATGCCGGTTTCAGCAAGTTCGAAGCGTCCATTGAACCTTCGCTGGCGCCAGCCCCTACAATCGTGTGAAGCTCATCTATGAACAGAATTATCTGGCCTTCAGATTTTGTGACCTCGGTGATAACCGCCTTAAGTCGTTCCTCAAATTCACCGCGGAATTTCGCGCCGGCAACAAGGCTTCCCATATCAAGAGAAAGAAGCCGTTTATTCTTCAGGCTTTCCGGCACATCGCCACTGGCGATTCGTCGTGCAAGTCCTTCTACAATCGCAGTCTTACCAACGCCTGGCTCACCAATCAGAACTGGATTGTTCTTTGTTCGGCGGCACAAAACCTGCATTACACGGCGGATTTCCTCATCACGGCCGATGACAGGATCGATTTTGTCCTGGCGGGCACGCGCAGTTAAATCCGTGCAATACTTTGAAAGGCTTTGCATTTTGCTTTCTGGATCCTGGGAATCAACTGTCTGGTTTCCGCGGACAGATTTCAATGCCTCAAGAACAGCATCGTAAGTCAGTCCGTTTTTATTCAGAAGCTCTCCAACCCTAGAATCTGATTTTGTCATTGAAAGAAGAATATGCTCGCATGAAAGATACTGATCCTTCAGCTTGGCCATTTCATTTTCTGCTTTTGCAAGAACTTTTTGCGCCTCATTAGAAAGACTCATCTGAGCGTTACCGGTAACTTTCGGATATTCATCAAGAAGGTCATCAACCTGTTTTTGCAGAGACTGAACGTTAACACCAACACGTTCAATAATCGGCACAACAATTCCGTCCTGCTGATTTAAAAGCACAGAAAGAATGTGTTCCAACCCGATTTCACTGTGGTCATTTTTCTGGGCCAAAGCACTGGCATTCTGCAAAGCGTCTTGAGTTTTTAATGTAAAATGTTCGTAATCCATAAAACGCCTCCACTTTTTATTCCTTACTTAATAAAAAGATAAGCATAAAAAAGCAGAAAGGCAATAAATTTATTCCGGTTTTTCCAACTGCCCGTATTCGCAGAGAGCGCTGGCAATTTTGGCATGCTCGATGAGCTCAAGATTTTTCCCGAACCGCTTGTAAAGCCTGATTTCACCAGTTCCTGTGCCACCGCAGAGCATTTTCAGGACATTCCTGTTGCCTTCTGGAAGCTCAACAGATTTCACATACATCTGGGAGGCCGGGCAAAAAATATCAATATCAACAACGTAGGATTTATTGTTCAGACTTACGCTCCAATGAAGATTTTCCTGCCCGCCACTTTCCGGCATTTCAGAAAAATTCCAGATTGACCCATTTGAAAGCTTTGATTTTCCTGCCTCAAAAGAAATGGATTTCCCCTCAAGGTCCACAACCGCCGAAACTTGATTATCAAAAACTCCCTGGACAGCAAAAGTCGAGTCCGTAAGGGTTTTCCCGGAAATTATGCTTGTAAGAACATTTGAGGAAAGGTGAATCCACGGAAACACAACATTTTTTCCAAAAAAACGGTCAATGTAGCCGGCTGATTTCTTGGGAACCACCTCGTATACTTTTCCATCTATTGTAAAATTTCCGGCAAAGACAGATCTTGCACCGGTTGGAGCCCAGGTACAGTTTTTTCCTGAATAACCTTTTCCAAGGTCACAACGGATTTCGTAACGCAAATCCCAGCTTACAGAACCAGAATCGCATAAATATTCCGGATGCTCCTGGATATCACCGGGAGAACAATCTATCCGCCCGGAAAGTTTTTCCTCATCAAAAGAGAATTTATCACCCTGGATACAAAAAGTCTTCGGGCTTACAGAAACATCTTTGGCCGCGCTGTACGCACAAACC
>DLKK01000010.1 GCA_002478955.1 Treponema sp. UBA7590 | reverse complement strand
TCTTCCCGCTTATTCAATTTGACTATTCAGTAAAAAACTCGACATTTGACCCACCCAAAAAAGCGGCCTGCAAAAAATTGAGTCTTAACAAAAACTCCCGCCAGATTTATTCTTCAACAGTCGATTTTTTCACAAATTCCAGGAGAATTTTTCCATCTTTTGAACGTATTGTAAGATTTTCCCCTGAAATTGAATATGAGTTCGCCTGGTCAATATTCACAAAAAACTGCCTCTCAAGTTCCATTGCCTCCGGATTTCCAGAAGCCATCAAAGTAGAAGCTCCCAGCGTAAACGAAAGTTTTTTGCCGTTCTCATCAAGCGTATAATCCATTGTGTAATAATTCACGCCCGAAAAACCAGCCGCTTTTCCTTCTGCAGTAAATTTAAGGGTCGGAAGTTCATCCTCATCAACATTTACGCTAACAACGCCATCGCCCTTTAAAATTGAAGTCAGAATCCATTCAGAATCCTTAATAGAGGCACGCGCAAAAATCATTTCAGACTTTTCTGAAGAATTAAAAATGTGCAAAAACAATTTTTCGCCTTCAGATTTTACTTCAACGCTGTCCGCTCCGCCCAAAGAAGCCAAAAATTCGCGTTCAAATTTCATATCATCCTTGCTTCCGGCCATTTTTGTAGTCACCAGAGCATCGCCAATCGCAAGTTTTCTTCCATTAATTCTGCACGAGCCGGAAAACAAATTCACGCCCGAAAATCCTGAAATATTAAAATTTTTTCCGTCCGCCACAAATGAAACAGAAGCCTTTGACACATCAACAGATTTTCCTTCAATATTGTACTGAACCAAATTCCAGTCACCCAAAACTAAATCCGTACTTTTTTCCTTGCAGCCAGCAAAAACAGCCGCCGCAACAAGAGCCGCCGCTGCCAAAACAATTTTTTTCATAACAACCTCTAAATTTATTTGATTTTTTTAATCTGGGCGTGACGGCTAAAGCCGTCGGGCTTTTTTCATTTCGCAAACAAACCACGGTTCATTCCTAAGAAATGTCTGCGAGTTTTTGAAAAAAACTCGTAAGGTCAGATTGCTGACCGACGCACTTCAATCCCTCACGCTACGCAAAACCAGATTTTATTTTCAGTTTACAGCCTTTTCATCAATCATCCAAGGCGCATTTTCTTTCACAGATTCCATATCAATATTTGAAACCAGATTTTCCACCGTAGAAATCAGATCCATCAGCCGTTCAAGAGCATTATGGATATATATAAAATAGTAAACCTGAGTTCCTTTCTTGTGGCTTATAATCATTCCGGCATCTTTTAAAATACGCAGATGGTGCGAAATCGCCGGCCGAGAAAGATGGGTTTTTGCGGTTATATCCTGAACGTCCATTCCGTCAGTTCCAGATTCCGCCAGAATCAAAAGGATTTTTTGCCGGACAGTATCGCTCAAAGTCGTCATGTAAGGCGTACAAATGTTAAATTTCTGCCGGATTGCATTGATTTTTTCCTTAAAATATTCACTGTTGAACGAATTCATCTTGCCGCCCCAACTTAAATCAGTTTATAAGTTTATTCGTTTAAGTTTATAATCACTCTATTACAATGTCAAGTTAGGCGATTTTGATGATTTTGAATAAAAAAACCAGAAATTTCTATTACACTTTGATACAAAATTTTATTGACGTTATTTTATAAAATTATTATATTTAGTTTATCGGTTTAATTTCTTAAACTTATAGACTGCTAATAATAATTAGGAGGTTTTGTATATCATGAATCGCTTATTCAAGCACCCATGGTTAATTATCATCGTAACTCTGGCTGTTACTGCGGTACTTGGTCTCCAGCTTGGCAACATAAAGATGGATGACTCAACAAGGCTTTATTTCCCGCAGAAACATGAATCCTACAAACATCTTATCGAAACTGAAGACCGTTTTGGTAGCACTGTTGTTATTGGAGTTTCTCTTGAAACCGACAAGGGAACTATCATAACTCCAGAAATTCTTGGAATTATTGATCATATCTCAACAGATGTAGAAAATTTGCCTACAGTTGACCGCGTCGATTCCCTTACAAAAATCGATTTTATTGAAGATGTGGACGGTGCTCTTACAGCAGGAAATATTATTGATGCTGAACGCGATGAAAATGGTTATCTTCCGCCACTTACAGTTGAGCAGACAAACCAGTTAAAGCAGAATCTTGCGGACTGGGACGAAATGTACACCCGCTCAATTATTTCTGACGACAACAAGGCTGCACAGATGCAGATTACGCTTGTCACAAACAATCACCCGGACGAAATTGCATATTTAGGAACAATCACTCCTGATCAGGCTGAAATTCTTGCGAACGCAGGAATCAAAACTTTCAAGGATTTCAAGAAAGCCCAGAAAAAAGGAACTCTTTCTTCTATAGAAGGATTTTCTCCGGAAGAACTTGATTCAATCACAGAAATAATCAGCACAGCGGCGGCAAACTCAAAATCTTCCAGCGACATTGAAAAAGAAACTCTGAAAACTGTAAAGGAAATAACAAAAAAATACACAGAAGGCTCAAATCTTAAGGTTATTTATTTTGGAGACCCGGTTGTTTCTGAAAATATGCACGAATTCATCATATCTGACCTTGTAAGACTTATTCCTCTTGTTTCTGTTGTTGTTTTGCTCACATTGTTCATCAGTCTTAAAACTTTAGACGGAACAGTTCTTCCGCTTATCACAGTTCTTCTTTCAACAGCTTGTACTTGCGGACTTATGGCTGTATTCAATTTTACGTTTACAATCGTTACAAGTATCATTCCAGTTGCGCTTATCGCCTGCGGTTCCGCCTACGGAATCCACGTGCTTACACATTATTACATCGCGCTGGACGAAGCAAAATCAAAAGGCATAGAAATCACAAAGGAAGTCCACAAGGAAATCGTCCTTAAAGGCGTTGGTGACTGCAAAGTTGCTGTATTCCTTGCCGCAATCACAACTGTAATCGGATTTATTTCCCTTGTATCAAGTCCTATGCAGCCGTTGCACAGTTTTGCAATCTTTACAGCAATCGGTGTTGCGCTCGCATGGCTTTTCTCTGTAACTTTCATTCCTGCCGTTCTTATGGTAAAACCTGTAAGCAAAATCGGCAAGAAATCAAAGATTATGCAGGAAGTAACAACAAAGGTAAAGAAGCACACAATCAACCGTGGAAATGCTTCACATGACTCTTTGTACAGCATTTTCCTTTTCTTCTGTGGCTCAAAACCAAGAATGTACATTTTTGGCGCGCTTATAATCATTTTCTCTTTCTTTGGAATCAAAAAACTTCACATTGATACTTCAATCATCAACTACTTCCCTAAAGAAAGCCAGTTAAGACAGGATATTGACTACGTTGACAAGCGTTTTGCTGGAACAAATCTTATCTTCATGGTTGTTGACGGTCCAAAAGCAACAGATGCGAACGGAAATTTCCTTGATGAAGATGGAATTCCTGTAATGAACAAAGATGGAAAATATCTTGACGTAAATGGAAACATCATCAAAAAATCTGACGGAAGAAAAGTTGCGCTTGAAGAAGGCTCAATGAAAAATCCGGACATTCTTGAAGCTCTAGATGGCTTGCAGGATGATATTTATACAAAATTCCCTTGCGTTGGAAAAATTATTTCATTCTCAACTTTAATAAAACGAATGAATCAGGTTTTGCACGCACCGAACGCAGAAAGCTTGAACACAGTTGCAGTATCTTCTGCTTCAAGCGATTTTGGCGCAGACGATTTTGCGGATTTCGGTTCAGATTTTGGTGACTTTGGCATGGACGATTTCGGTGATTTCGGAACAGACAATTCTTCCACAGAAGAAACTTACGAGATGCTCCCGGATTATGTTGATCCAAACGTTGCTTATGTAAAAAAATTGAACAGCACAATCACTGTTGAGGAAGGTCTTGCACTTCTTTCTTCTGCTTATGCGGAAGCTGGCGGAAAAAACGCAACAATTGATGAAGTTGTAAAAGTTCTTGAAAAGAAGCTTAACTACAAAGGAAGCGACTTCTACGAAATTCCTTATGACGAGGCAAAATACGGCTACGCTCAGCACGAAGCCCTTAAGAATGTTGTAGGAAACTTCCTGTTCATGCTTTCTGACAAGGAAACGCTTGGCCGCTGGGCAAACGACCCGCAGAATGAAAACGTTCTGAACCCTAACCGTTTGCGCGTCCAGATGGTTTTCCGCTCACAGTCAACAGAAGATATTGAATCTGTAATTTCAGAATGTGAATCTTACGCAAAAAATCACTTCCCGGAAGGCTACGAAATTTCTTTCACAGGAAAGGGCGAACTTGAATCTGTAATGACTGACATGGTCGTTTCTTCACAGATTCAGAGTCTTGCGTTCTCATTGCTTTGTGTATTTGTTGTAATTGCACTTTCATTCCGCTCTGGCTGGGCTGGATTGCTTGGCGCAGTTCCACTTGCGTTCACAATTTTCCTGAACTACATGACCATGGGATTCGCAAAAATCAACCTTGACCTTGTAACTTCAATCATCGCTTCTGTTGCAGTCGGAATCGGTATTGACTACACAATCCACTTCCTTGAAACTTACCGCGCTGAACGCGCAAAAACTACAGACGTTCACGCTGCGGCAAGAAGAACTTTCGCTTCAAGTGGAGTTGGAATTCTTACAAATGCGCTTGCTGTTGGTCTTGGATTCCTAGTTTTGTGTCTTTCAAAATTCGCAGTTTTGCGTTATATCGGAATTTTGATTGCAATCGTTATGTTCACAAGCTCTATGCTTTCGATGACAATTCTTCCAGGATTCCTTACAAACTATGATCCAAAATTCAGCCGTCCAAAAGTTGAGCCGACAGAAGATTTGGGAAAAGAAGAAGATAAAGAAAATAAATAATTTTTATAGGAGATTTATATGAAACTTATGAAAAAAACATTTTTTGCGGCAGCCATTCTTGCCGCTTCTGCAATGATTTTTGCACAGGATGCGCGTTCAATAGTTGACAAAGCATTGAACATCAAAAAACCGAATTTCAACCATTCAATAATTGAAATGGACTTGATTAACAAAAGCGGAAAAATCGAGGAACACAGAATCATCGATGAGCTTGGCCGCCACAACCAGAGCACAGATACTTCTGATGTTGTAATGAATTTTAAGTCAAGCACAAACAAATCAAATGAAGGAATCAAATTCCTTCAGAAAGAAAACAAAGGCAAAGATGATGACAAATGGATTTACATGCCATCACTTAAGACAACCCGCCGCGTAAATTCTTCTGAAGGCAGCAAATCTTTCACAGGAACAGACGCAACTTACGACGATATGTCTACACGCGAACTTGACGACGATACACACGAACTTTTGGGTGAAGAAGAAAAGAATGGCTACAGCTGCTGGAAGATTCAGTCAACTCCAACAGATGCGACATTCGCAAAAGCTCAGTACAAATACAGAATCCAGTGGATTGACAAAAACACATACACTCCAGTTTACGCAGAAATGTATGACAAAAAAGATGGAACTCTTGTAAAAGTATTGACAGTTGACAAGCTCGAAAATATTCAGGGTTACACAATTACAACTTCAACAACCTTGAAGAATGTTAAAAATGGACATTCAACAAGAATTGCTGCCCAGAAAAATGCAAAAAGCCCGAACGGTTACAATATCATCCTGGACAAGGCGATTCCAGACAGCGTATTCACACAGAACTACTTGAATACAGCTAAATAAAACATTTTCCGCCGCAGTTTTGCGGCGGTATTTTTATAATCAAAAGGATTTTTTATGAAACGAACAAAAATTCTTACCGTTTTAGCGGTTGCCGCTTTCTGCACTTCCTTTGCAATTGCCCAGGATATGGATTTTGGCGATGATTTTGGAAGTGACTTCGGAAGCGATTTTGGTGATTCTTCATCTTCCTCGTCTTTTGCCGCAACAGCGCTATCAGTAAACGGTGAGGCTCAGATTAATTTCCGCGCTTACGTAGACGATGAAGGCACAATCGGACTTCCAATTGATGAATGGAACACTTGGGTTGACCCAAAAGGAAAACTCGGACTGAATTATTCAAACGACACTGTTTCTGCAGATGTAAAATTTGCGCTAAGCAAAGACATTATCACAGACTACAAAACTGACATAATTGATGAACTGACTCTTGAAGCCTATCTAGGAAATTTTGTAGTTCAAGCCGGAAAAATGAAAGTTGTATGGGGAAAAGGCGACAAACTCCACGTAATCGACAATTTTAATGCAAACGACTACAAAGACTTTTTGATTCCAGACTACATTGACCGCCGGCTTTCTGAACCGATGGTTCGCGTGCTTTACAACGCACCAAATGATGTCGGTCCATTCACTTCAAACCGATTTGAGCTTGTATGGACTCCATTTATGACCGCCGACCGCTACGCTTCTTCTGGAAGATGGGTTCCAACTCAGGTTAAGGAATTGAAAACATTTCTCTCAGAAGCAGCATTAAAGTCTATTGTCAATGCCTCTGAACCAAACAAAACAATTATGCTCAGCAACTCCTCTTCCCTTGCAGACGACCTTTACCCGGATTTGTACCAGCTTAAATATATGCAGGCTGGAGCAAGATTCACAACCACAACCGGTTCCTGGGACTGGGGTGTAAGCTATTATTTTGGACGCGACAAACGGGCTTCATTTGACTACAAAAAAATGGACACCTATGTTACTAATTATCTTAAAGACAGTGCCAGTGAAGACGACAAATTCATCGACTATGACTTTTTGCAGGTTTTCGGAATTGAAGCGGCAAAAACATTCGGCGCATATAATTTCCGCGCAGAAGCAGCTTACAATCTTACACAGGACGTAGCTGGCGATGATCCAAAAATCCATAATAATTCAGTTGCTTGGGTATTTGGATTTGACAGAGACCTTCCAATCAGTGAACTGAACATTAATCTGCAGACACAAGGAAAGTACATTCTGAACCATGATGAAATAGATGACTCAAAAAATTCGCTTGATACAGAAAAAAATACTTATGAAACAGACAATAAGCTTGTCTTGAATATTTCAGATAACTTGGCGCATGGAAAATTAAAGCCTGAAGTAAGCGCAATCTACGGATTTGAGCATTTTGACCTTATCATCATGCCAAAAGTAACGTGGTATGTTTCAGACGGACTTGAATTTTCTGCAAGCGGAATGTATATGCAGAGCTTTATCAAAAACCGCAGCGAATTTGGAGACTGGCACAACAACAGTTTCGTTCAGATTGCCGCAAAATATACGTTCTAAAAAAAAGTTCAAATATTGAGTTTTTTTGCTGAATCCATAAATTGAATGGGCGGGAAGAAAAAGAAAACATTTCTTCCCGCTCATTTTTTAACCAAAACTATTTTATCTTTCTAGCCAAGTACAAATCCGCGGAAATTATATGTTCATCAACGTTTTCTGCGCCGTAATTGTTTTCATGCTTAAAATAATAAGAGCCTTTTAATCCAAGCGAAACATTCTTTTTTACGAAATGTTCATAGGAAAGCGCGGTTTCTGCAATATAAGTCGCCCCTTTTTTTGCATAAGACGGAACAGCGGTTTCAATATCAAAAAATCCGAGAATCCCGGCATTAAAATTCAACTTGCCAAAATAATTTTGTCTTGCGCTAAAGTTATAGCGACCGTAAAATCCAACTCCATAGTCGTAAAGTCTGCGTTCAATTCCGTCATCCGGAAGTTTTATGTAGCCGCGGTAAAGCGCATAACAATCACCTGTAGCAAAAAATGTTCCGCTTAAATTCAGTTTTTGTTCCAGAATAAATCCATTTTGAAATTTGCTCAAAGAATTGAACATCAAGCCAAGACCATTAACTGAATAGCTAGAAAGTTTTGTCCAGTCAACTTTAAACGTTATTGCAAGCGCAGAAGAAAACGAGCTTTTTTCTGTATATTTTGTTCCGAGCCGGAAAAGACTTCCTTCAACATTCGTTTTTACCTCATAATATTTTATTGTTCCACCGCCTTCCAAATCAAAATTAAAATATGAAAACGGAACTGATTTTTCGTTTCTGAAAGGATTTCCGTAAACTAACGAGAATCCGCCATGAAGATTTCCATTGATATTTTCGTTGTTGTCATAAGATTTTTCTTCAGAATTAGTTCTTTCTGCAATTCCACCAAGACTTATAAAATTTTCAAATGAAGTTACGCCCTCTTTTGTGTCACGAACCACGGAATTTCCAGTAATCAGAGAATTCAACGCGTCCATCGGGCTTACAACAAATGCAAAAATCGATTTCGCGCCTGAAGCTTCTATGTAAAGCCGGTGAAAAACTTCGCCCAATGCAGCTCCACCAAAAGGCGTGCAAATCAAATCGTTAACAGACTGACGTTCAGTTTCGGCAAAATATTCCCAAGTCACACTTCCAAGAAGCGCGTAGCCAATCGATTCATAAAAATTAAAATTGTTCGCGCGCCCTGCCGCAAAATAAAATGAACCCTGATATGGATGCCCAAGCTGGTTCACAACAAATTCGTCATTATCCCAAACCCAGCAATGTGTAAGATTATCGTAAATGCTTTCTGGCGAAATCTGCGCATAATCCGCCCTAAGAATAAATCTGTTAAAACTTGCTAAAACCACGTTGCTTCCCAAAGTTTCTGCGGTTGCAATCAGTCCGCTTTTAAAAGTCGGCAAAGCCTGAATGATATTTTCAATTTCATCTTGTGATTTTTCAGTTTTGCCTATAAATTCAGTTTCGTTCTGGGCAAAAAACAAAGCTCCAAATAAAAAAAATATGACGGCTAGAATAACTTTTTTCGTCTTTAAAAACATATTTAAAATATAAGAAGAAATTTCTGTTTCGCCTAATGTAAAATTCTATTTTGATTGACCACATTTTACTTCGATTTTACACTACTTTATTGTACAAACTGAAAAAAAACGCGTAAATTAAAAGTGGAGGCGATTTTATGATATATCTTCTCGAAGATGATGATTCCATCCGGAAACTGGTTGACTATACCTTAAAATCACAGAATTATCAGACCGAAAGTTTTGCACTTCCTTCAGAATTTTGGAAAGCAATGGAAAAAAAGCCTGATCTTATACTTTTAGACATCATGCTACCGGAAGAAGACGGAATTTCTATCCTGAAAAAACTTAGGGCAAACAAGGACACTTCTGGAATTCCTGTGATTATGCTTACCGCAAAAGACTCGGAATTTGACATTGTGACCGGGTTAGATTCCGGTGCAGACGATTATGTCACAAAGCCATTCGGAATGATGGCTCTTCTTTCGCGCATAAAAGCTGTACTTCGCCGCTACGAAAAAAACAACGCGATTCACTCAGACGCAAAGGAACTTTCAATTGGAAACATAAAATTAAATGAAAGCAGCCACACAGTTTTTGTCGGTGAAAAGCAGATTTTTCTTACTGTAAAAGAATTTGATCTTTTGGCGTTATTAATAGAAAACAAAGGAAATGTACTTACACGCGAGCAGCTATTAAATTCAATCTGGAAAATTGATGCCGACATAGAAAGCCGGACTGTTGATGTTCACGTAAGAACGCTGCGGCAAAAAATCGGAGATGAAAACGGCGAAATAATTGAAACCGTGCGCGGAATCGGCTACAAAATCTGCTAAAATGCAGAATATTTTTTTAGGAGCAAACCTTGAAAGCAAAATCTTTAACATTCAGAATTTTTTTAAGCACATTTTTAGTCGGAACGATGGTTTATTTCTTGTGCGCGCTGATTTTTATTTCAAATATTTACGGTTATTTTGAACGGAAAATTTTCAACGAACTGGAAACTGAAGCTGTTTTTCTTGAGCATTACATTGCAGAATCTGACATCAAAGAATTAAAGAGATTCAACTCGGTAAAAAACCGAATCACTTTAATCGCCAAAGACGGAACAGTTTATTTTGACAATATGGTTGATGCCGAAAAAATGGAAAATCATGGTCTTCGCGAAGAATTTATAGCCGCAAAAGAAAAAGGAAGCGCAAAAGTGGCGCGTTATTCTTCCACAATGACGGATAAAACCTTGTATTTTGCGAAACTTCTTCCAAACGGCGATGTGCTGCGAATTTCCTGCGACCAACATTCTGTTGCGGTTCTTGTGCTTGGAATGAGCCAGTCGCTTCTGATTATTCTTGTTTTTGCCGTTATAATTTCAGGAATTGTCGCGGTCTGGACTTCAAAACGAATTATAAATCCTCTGAACCAAATCAACCTTGAAAACCCGGAAGATTGCCTTGTTTACGAGGAATTAAAACCTTTTACAAAACGAATCGCGGAAGAAAATTTTGAAAAAACACAGCGCGAGGAACTGCGGAAACAGTTTACCGCAAATGTAAGCCACGAGCTGAAAACTCCGCTCACAAGCATTTCCGGGTTTGCAGAAATCCTGAAAAATGGCGGAACAGATGAAAAAACAACAAAAGATTTTGCGAGCACAATCTACGAAGAAAGCCAAAGAATGATTTCGCTTGTGAACGACATCATCAAACTTTCAAAACTAGACGAAAAATCAATCAGCATGGAAAAAGAACCGATTGAATTGCTAGGACTTTCCAAAGAAATCGCAAAAATCCTTTCTGCAAGCGCAAAAACAAAAAATGTAACGCTGAATGTTCACGGCGACAGCGGAAAAATCTTTGGCGTTCAGCCTGTAATCTACGAGATGATTTATAATCTGATTGACAACGCGATAAAATACAACAAGCAGAATGGAACTGTTGAAATAACAGTAAAAGATGAAAAGCTAAATCCTGCAGAAAACACGGATTCTTTCAGCAAAAAAACAACAATTTCCGTGCGCGACACAGGAATCGGAATTCCAAAAAACGAGCAGGACCGGGTTTTTGAACGTTTTTACCGCGTAGACAAAAGCCGCTCAAAGGAACTTGGCGGAACCGGACTTGGACTTTCGATTGTAAAGCACGCAGCAAAATATCACAATGCAACAATAAGCCTTTCTTCAAAAGAAGGTGAAGGAAGCACTTTCACAGTAACTTTCTGCTCGTAGAAAACAGTGAAACCCAAGGCTATAGGTATTTCTTTAAATCCTGCCCTTCAACTCCGGCATAAAGTTCAACCAGCGACTTTGCCGGGCTACAATTTATTTTTTGCAGAAGGACTTCTTCAATCTGGAAAAATCCTACGTCCGCACTCATGTGGACTTCGATTTTAATCGGTTTTTCTTCGCCGCTCAAGATTTTTACGCTTTCAATTGAATTTGCTGAATATTTGTGGATATCGCCAACGCTCGGTTTTGTGTTGATTTCCATAGGAATCCGGGCACGGCCTTTTGTCATATCGCAGCCATCGGCAATCAAAATCAGACCGGCTTCAATTGAATGGATTTTCCGCGTTCCCATGTGGCCGACAATTCCTTCTAGTGCCATTGAACGGATTGTTATTTTCCGCTTTAAATCTTTCTGGGTCGGCAAAACTTCTTCCAGAATCTTGTTGACCACAGGCATTGCCAGAATTCCTGAATAAAGCTCGTGATCTTGGCGTGCAATCGTCATTCCAAAATCGTGCAGAAAACTTGCAAGAATTACTGCTGTTACGCTGTCTGCAAAAGTTCCGGCTTCTTCTTGTTCAAGACTGGTTTTTATCCCTTTTGAATAAAGAATTTTCAGCATTTTCAGGCAATTTCTGCAGACCGTCCTCATGTGAACCGGTCCGTGATCGTTAAATCCAAGCCGAACTATTGAGACATTGTTCGCGTAGTCCTGAACCGCCTGAACTTCTGGGTCGTCAATCAAAATTTTAACCACACGCAGTGGCAAATCATCTTTTTCCGGCATAAGTTCTATAATTTCTTTTGTAAGCACAACAAGTTTCTGGTCAACAGAAAGTTCTTTCGGTGATTTCATAAAACCTCCATAAATTCAAATTACTTAAATTTCAAGTTTTATAAATTCAATATAAAAATTGAATAAGCTACCAGAAAAAGCGCGTCAATTTATTTATTCAGAAAAAAACTTGAAATTTAGAAAAAATAAAAAACACATCTTCGTTCTTATTATAACCATAAAAACAAAGATGTGCTTATTTTTTTAACCGCGATTTTTAAGTCGCATTCTTATTTACAGCGTTTCAGGCTATTTTTCTGATTTTACGCTTACAGGTGTCCATTTCCAGCAGAGTGGAATGCTGAACTTCTGGAGTCCGCCGTTGTCCTCCAAATCCTGGAATGTGAATCGAACGCCAGCCTGAACTGAACCCATTTTTTTAGGCAACTTATATTCAACGCTTGGGTAAACAACTGTTGTTGTTGAATTGTCTTCACCAAATACTGTTGAAAGCTTTACATCGCCTTTTACAGTAAGGTTTTCTGTTGCTGAGTATGCAGCAGCCACACGTGTGTAGAACGGATAGATTTTGTCGCCATCAGAATTTTTATATTCTTCTGTTTCTCCATCTTTTACATATTCATTTGTAAGAGGTGAAACAACATCTGCGGCAAGACTAATTCCTGAATCATTGAATTTGTAGCCTACAGAACCCTGAATAGCGTGTTTTGTGGCAAATACATCATTGTCATTGTAGATGTAACCTACATTCAAAATAAGATTTTCTACTGAACCAAGACCAGCAAAAATTCCGAATGTTCGCTCATCGCTTGTGGCATTTTTTAATGTCGCACCAAGTTTTACAGTGTCCGGAACAACAAAATCTGCACCAAAATTAAGTCCGAGCTTATCAAGATTGTCTACCTGTGAATCTCCTGCCCAGTTTGCGACAAACTTGAATGTGTTGAACTTTGCAGTGAACGCCAATCCAGATTCTGCCATTTTTCCTGAAGAATATGTATCATCTGCGGCTGCAAGGTAAGCGGCTGAAACACCATATTTTGTGAAAAAGTCGTTTCCTGCAGCAAACTGAATCTGTTCAACTGGCGTAAAGCGCGCAAATCCACGAAGGCGAACTGGGGCATTTTTTCCACTAATATTATTATTCGCATTGAATTCCAAACGGATTCGTCCATCGATTTTTTCAGAAGAATAATCAAGCTGCAGACGTTCACTTACATTTGCAGTTGAAGATTCAAATTCATCGCTTTCATCTTTGTCTGTTGTGGCTGGATCGTCAGATTTTCTTGACCATGACATAAAATCCTCGCCCCAAATATTGTCTTCGTTTCCACCAAATGTACTGCCCAAAGAAATATCCGCAGTTGCCAAAGATGCGGCGAACAACAAAGCTGCTCCACCAATTACTGTTTTTTTCATTTTTGCTCCTTTTAGCTTGTAAACAAACTGATTTTTTACTTTTCCTATTTATTTAATTTGTTATTTATACTGATATATCTCTTAATTGTCAACCTATTTTATCATTTTTGGTTGACATTAATAATTTTTGCCATCTTTTTGTAGATTTCAGTATTGTCGTAATAACCGGTAAAATTGTTTTGTCCTGCACCAAGCGCATAAACTGGAACCGGAAGCCCTGTGTGCGAGTTTGATGTCCAGCCGATTCCGCATTTTGCGTTCAAAATATGTGTGATTGTGATTGTCAAAGGTTCATACGTTCCGTAAATATCGTATTCATGCTGATTTCTTGACTTGTCGTTTTTGATTGTCTTGCTGTAAGCCTCGCGTATTCTGCCGTATTCGTAGTCAGTAAGAACAAGTCCGCCGTTCTTGTCTTTTCCGCTGCTTCCTGGAACTTTAAGTCCAAAGCATTTTTCAACATCTTTCATCACATCTTCAAAAGAAGTCTGATTTTTCTTGTAATTCACAACATAATCATCATCGAACTTCTGGTAAGAAACTGTCTGCTTGTCCAAAGTCCTGAAGAACAAATTATAATCTGTTCCGGCGTAACCAATTGTGAGTCCGCCAGTTTCATGGTCGGCTGTAACAAGAATCAATGTTTCTGAAGGATGTTTGTTGTAGAAGGCAATCGCTTCCTTTACAGCGTCAGAAAGTGCCAGAGTATCAGCAATTGAGGAGCGGGCATCGTTTGCGTGACAAGCCCAGTCAATTTTTCCGCCTTCAACCATCATGAAAAAACCTTTTTTGTTGTCAAGAACTTCAATTCCTTTGCGCACGTAATCACGCAAAGCCCAGTTTTTTGCCTCGCGGTCATTTTCATAAGGGAAGGCATCCGAATCCGCCAAATCTTCTGCAACAACAAGCGCCTTGTCTCCATTTTTAAGGCTTTCCGCTTCTGACTGTTTGAAGCAAACTGTGTAACCGGCTTTTTTTGCCAAATCATAAATCGACTCTTTGTCCTTTTTCTTGTCCTGAGGTTCCATCAAAGCGCCACCGGCAAAATAGTCAAAATTTGACTCAACAAGCTGCAGACCGATCTCGTAGTTTGATTTTCGGCTTGCGACATGCGCATAAGTTGCCGCTGGTGTAGCATGGTTGATATTTACTGAAGAAATTACGCCGATTTTCCAGTTTTTCTGGTCACGGAGCTGTTCCGCAATCGTTGTGTACCTGATTTTCTTAGAAATATCCACGCCAATTGAACCGGAATGAGTTTTGTATCCTGTAAAGATTGAAGTGGCTGTAGAAGCTGAATCCGGCGCAAAAGATGTTGCATCATAAGTCTGCGCTGTTCCTACAACAGGAAAATCAAAAAAGCTTAATTTTCCACCGACCGGAGAATCTTTTGTGTCAGAAGATTTTTTTGTCTCATCAACTGTTCCTAACGCATCTTTTCCAATGTAATAAGCCGCGCTCTGAATCTGAGGATAGCTCATTCCGTCTCCAACAAAGACAAAAACGTATTTTGGAGTTCCTTTTCCATTTGAAACTTTCTCAATAGTCTGAGCGTGACCTACGCCAGAAAAACCCATTGCAGCAGCAAGCAAAGTAGCTGAAGCAATCTTAAAAACATTCAATGCTGTTTCCTTTTTCATTTATTCCTCCACAAAAAAGGCTCATCAAGGTATGCCTGAACAATAAATGAAAAATGTTAAGATTTGAAAAAGAATTTGTTATTGGTTTGTTAGATATTTGTAAAAGAAATAAAAGACCGAATGTCAAGTTTTATTAATTCAGCATAGAAATTGAATAGGCTACCAGAAAAAGCGCAACATTTGACCTAAAAGATTTTTTTGCATTAGGCAATGGAGCCCCTTTAGTTCCAGAGCAACCGCAGGTTGCGGCGGAATGAGCGGCTAGCGAAGGGCGGAACTGCCGACGGCAACGGATGTTGCCGGAATGCCCAGCTACGTTAATTTAATTTGATTTTTTTCCGCGCAAAACCATTCCGCTGACCAATGCTGTGAACGGTGCGGTTGAAGCAAGCCCGAAACTTCCGGCGACTGTGTTGATTATTTCTGAGGCGACAATATTGTTGTTCATTATATTGTAGATTGGAGTTCCCTGAGCCATAAAAGTCATCAGGAGCGCAATGCAAGTTCCTGAATACGCCAAAAGAAGAGTTGTTGTCATTGTTCCCATAGCGGCACGGGCAACTGCCATTCCGGATTTTATTGCATTCCGGCGGGAAATTTCCGGGCAATTTTTTACGACTTCGTTTACCGCGCTTGTTATGTCAACGCTTAAATCCATGACAGAACCGCTCGCGCCCACACAAACTGAAGCCATAAAAATCTGGGTAAGATTTAAATATTGGTAGCCAGAATACAAAAGTGCCTCTGAATTTGCCATTACAGCTCCGTGAATATGAAAGGCTTTTGTGCAGACAACAGACAGAACCGCCGCGAAACAAATTCCAAGCATCGACCCGCAGAAACTTGAAAAAAGCCTTTTGTCAAAGCCGTAGACAAGTGCCAGAATGCAAAATGTAAGAATTGCAACAACCACAAGCCCCACAAAAATCGGGTTGAAGCCTTTTAAGTAAAGCGGCACAAGAATTTTCCAGAGCACTAGAATTGTAATCACAAAAGACAAGACGGAGCGAAGCCCTGTTCCGCCGGCAAAAATAATCAGGAAAACCGCAAAAGCCGCCGCCAGAATCAGCTCGCCGTGCAGACGGTAATAGTCTATAAGGTTTGCGGAAAGAATTTCTTCACCATTGTGATGGACAATGACCTGAGCCACATCGCCTGGATAAAAAATCTTGTCCTGGGCAAGCGAGCCGGACAAAAGATTCCAGCCTTCTGCGGTTCTTCCCTTAAATTTTCCGCTCAAGAATTTTATTTCGCAGACCTGCTGGCCGGTTCTAATCAGTCCTGTGTCAATAATCCGCGAATTGTCAACGGATTCGATTTTTGCACGGCATTTTTCAGCGTCCCGGAACTGAACCGCGCCTTCATAACCGGTTGGAACAAGAAAAAGGATTCCGGTAATTATCAGCGAAACTACCAGAATCGGCATTGTGCCACCGTTAGCCTGCAATTTTTTTTTTAATCCGCCAACAAAAAATCTGTGAAAAAATCTTTTTGCGCCAGCCGCAACCGAATCTAAAATCTTGTTCCAGTTTTTTTTCATTCTTTTTTCCCGGTCAGCGCAAATACAACGCGTTCGGCAATATTAACCGCATGGTCGCCGATTCGCTCAAAATATTTCGCAATCAAAAAATAATCAAGAATCTGTTCGCCTTCCTCGGTTTTCTTGATTTTCTCAATCAAATCCTTTTTTATGATATGATAAAGATTGTCAACCAAATCATCGCGCGCAATGACATCTTTCGCCTTGTTGTAATCACGCTCAATGTAAGACTGAATACTGTCGTGAATCATCCCGATAATCTCAGATGACATATCAGAAATTTCACTCATTCCGCTGTATTTCAAATCAGAAAGATTCAAAACCAAATCCGCAATGTCAACCGCATGGTCGCCGATTCGCTCCATATCAGTAATCATTTTCAGCGCGGCGGTAATAAATCTAAGGTCGGTCGCCATTGGCTGCTGCTGAAGCAATAGGCGCATACAAAGCGATTCAATTTCCCGCTCCATGTTGTCAATATTTTCATCGTTCGCGCGGACAGTTTTTGCCGCCTCAACATCGCGCCCCATAAGTGCAAGAATTGTACTTTCAATCGCAACTTCAATCATTTTTCCCATGCTCAAAACGCTGGAATTCAACTGAGCAAGCTGTATTTCATATTTTTCACGCATAATTTACTCCATTTTTCGGACGGCCAACACCCAAATCAACCGAATCTTCCGGTAATATAATCTTCCGTCTTTTTCTGTTTAGGCATACTGAACATCTGTTCCGTATCGCCGCTTTCAATAATCTCGCCAAGCAAAAAGAAAACCGTCTTGTCACTGATTCTAACCGCCTGCTGCATATTGTGGGTAACAATAACAATTGTGTATTTTTCCTTAAGCTTCAGAACGCAGTCCTCAATCTTCAGCGTAGAAATCGGATCCAACGCAGAAGTAGGCTCGTCCATCAAAAGAATTTCCGGCTGAACCGCAAGCGCACGCGCAATACAAAGCCGCTGCTGCTGCCCGCCCGAAAGAGCCAGCGCCGATTTTTTCAGATTATCTTTCAGTTCATCCCAAATTGCAGCTTTTTTTAGCGAATCTTCAACAATTTCATCAAGCTCGCTCTTTTTGTTGATTCCATGTGTGCGCGGGCCAAACGCAACATTTTCGTAGATGCTCATCGGAAAAGGATTCGGTTTCTGAAAAACCATTCCGACATTTTTGCGCAGAACATTCACATCAATTTTCTTGTCCAAAATGTTCACGCCGTCAATCTTTATTTCGCCAGTGATTCTGCAGCCTTCAACCATATCGTTCATACGGTTTATGCTTTTCAGAAGCGTAGATTTTCCGCAGCCACTTGGCCCGATAAACGCAGTAATCTCATTTTTTTCTATCTCAAGATTTATATTACGCAACGCATGAAAATCGCCGTAATACAAATCCAAATTTTCAATCTTAATCTTTGTATTTTCTTTCATATTTCCGCCAAAATCTGCCATACCAACATCCACCATATCCGCTCCGTTTTCCCAAGTTTCCAAAGTTTTAGAAAATCAGGCCTGAATCTAATCTTTCTGAATTTTTCGCGCCACCAAAGCCGAAAGCACATTTATTCCAACCACAAGAACAAGCAGAACAACCGCAGTTGCAAACGCCTGATTTGTGTGCAAACCTTCCGAACTCAAGACATACATGTGGATTGCCAAAGTTCTTCCCGAACCAAAAACATTCAGCGGAATCTGCGCAACAGTTCCAGCCGTATAAATAAGAGCCGCAGTCTCGCCAACCACGCGCCCGGTAGACAAAATAATTCCATTCAAAATTCCAGGAACTGCCGCCGGAAGAACAATCTTAAAAACCGTGCGAACTTTTCCAGCACCCAGACCAAAACTACCTTCCCGGTAAGCATCTGGAACAGCAAGCAACGCCTCTTCAGTGGTACGCATAATCGTAGGCAAAACCATAATCGCAACCGTACAACTTCCAGCCAAAAGCGAATATCCCCAGCGCAAAGTTCCAACAAAGAACAAAAGTCCAAACAAACCATAAATAATAGAAGGAATTCCCGCCAAAGTTTCCGTTGTCATCCGCACAAGCTTAACAAATTTATTTCCACGCCCGGCATATTCCACAAGATAAACAGCAGAGCCAATTCCCAGCGGACACGCAATGCAAAGCGCAATCAGAGTCACAATAATCGTGTTCACCAACGCAGGAACAACCGAACAGTTTTCCGAGTTATATTTCCAAGAAAAAAGCGACGGCCTCAAAAACGGAATTCCGTGCACCAAAATATAGCAAAGCATAAAAGCCAAAATCAAAAGCGTAACCGAAGCGCACGCGTAAACTACAACTTTCAATGGACTTTTCTTATGAATCTTGTGGGGCGCCTGCCCCTCGGTCGCACCCAAAAGCTTCGCTTTTGCTTGCTCCCTACCCCCTCTAACGGGCTCAAACGCCGCCCGTAACGCCGGCTTATAATTTTTTACAACGCAGTGCTCATCATTTTGCTCATTTTTCAACGCAAATTTTAAATCCATTTTTATTTCCTTTATTAAAGTTCCTGTCATCAATGCGTTTTTCCAGACAATCTGTTTATCTATTTTTTAGAAGACTTAATCATATTAAAAGCCAAGTTAATCAACAGGATAAACACAAACAGCACAACGCCAGTCGCAATAAGAGCTTCCCTGTGCAGACCAGTTGCATAACCCATTTCCAGAACAATATTCGCCGTAAGAGTTCTTACACCTTTCAGCACAGAATCAGGAATCCTAGCCTGATTTCCTGCAACCATGATTACAGCCATTGTCTCACCAACGGCACGTCCAACACCAAGAATAATTCCAGCCAAAATCCCGGATTTTGCGGCCGGCAGCATCGCGCAGAACACCGCCCTTTCGTGGGTTGCGCCAAGCGCACGTGCTCCGTCGTAATAGCTTTCTGGAACTGCCCTTAGCGAACTTTCAGAAACGCTTATTATTGTCGGCAAAATCATCATTCCCAACAAAAGACTTGCCGTAAAAATACAAGAACCGTTTCCGCCAAAAACATTCCGCATAAAAGGAACAATTACCATCAGACCAAAAAATCCGTAAACAACGCTAGGAATTCCAGCCAGGATTTCAATCGCAGGTTTCAGCACCTTATAAAGTTTTTCTGGACAAAACTTTGCAAGAAAAACCGCCGTCATAAGTCCAATTGGTGCGCCAAAAAGAACCGCACCAAAAGTAACATAAAAACTTCCAACAATCATTGGAAAAATCCCATAAAGATCGCTGCCAGGCTTCCACTTTAATCCAAAGATAAAGTCAAAAACACCAATCTTTTTCATTGCAGGAATTCCATTAACAAAAAGAAACAAACAGATAAGCAAAACTGCGATAATGCTAAAAGCCGCCGCCGCAAAAAAAATTGTTTCAAAAATGCTTTCTTTGGTTTTGCCAGCAACAATCTTTATGTTCATATTAAAATCCTATAAATCCTTAAAAGTATTATTTTACAAATTCAGACCATTTTGTTGATTTACCAGTGAAAATCTTTTCAATATTGTCTTTTGTAAGGTCAGAAACTTTATTATCGTTGTTCACAACAACCGCAATACCGTCAATCGCAATTGTAACTTCTTTAATGCCCTTTGCCTTTTCAGAATCTTTAAGACCGCGGCTAGCCATTCCAATATCACAAATGCCATTTATCGCGTTTGTTACACCTGTTGTAGAATCAGAAGTCTGAAGTTCAACAGAAACATTTGGATTTATAGCCTTGTAAGCCTCAATAAGTTTTTCCATCACTGGAGAAACAGAGCTTGAACCAGAAACAACAACTTTTCCAGAAACATTTGCACCCTTAAAATTACCTCTATCCTCAACTTTGATGTACTTATTTTTTTCGATTATTGCCTGGCCTTGTGCGCTAAGAATAAAGTTTTCAAAATCCTTTGCAGCGGCAGAAAGATTTTCCTTTACAGCAATATTGAACGGACGACTTATTTTGTAGGAACCATTCTTGATGTTCTCAACGGTCGCATCAGCGCCATCAATCTTTACAGCCTTAACAGTCTTATTCAAAGAACCAAGAGAAATATAACCGATTGCGTATTTGTCGCTCGCAACACTTGTAAGCATAACCGCAGTAGAGTTTGTTACAGCAGCCTCATCAGTTGTGTAGTCAACTTTTTTGCCGTTTGCATCTTTCTTTTCAATTCCAAAAAGCTCAATAAATGCACCACGTGTTCCTGAACCTTCCTCACGGCTTAAAACATTGATTGATTTTTTTGAATTCCATTTTCCTGCAGCAAAACAAGAAGTTCCGGCAGCCAAAACCATCGCAATTCCAGCAATTTTTTTCAAACTGATTTTCATAATTTACCTCTTTAAATTTTTTCTTTCCGATTGCCTAAAATCTAAAACCGTTTTGTAAACAAAGAGCGTAAATTATGTAAAGTTAATGTTAAATAAAAAAAGACCTCGTGAATTCCACGAAGTCTTTTGACATTTCCCAGCTATTCTAGCGATCGCCACGAGAAGCAGCTCTCTGAGCTTTCTTCTTGTTAAGGAAATTTTTGTGTTCCAGAGTTGTTTTCTTCTGGTGAAGAACTGCAGAAGGTTTTACGAAATATCTTCTGTTCTTATATTCACGAACGATACCTTCGTTTTCAACCATCTTCTTGAATCTTCGGATAGCTTTTTCCAAAGGTTCATCTTCTCTGATGTTAATTGTAGCCATTTATAACTACTCCTACTTATAAGTATGTTTTACTATTATCCTAAATTCACGCAAACCTTTCAAGAGCAAAACAAGCATAATAAGAAAAAAAATATCTTATATATTTCGTCAAACCAGATATATTCTCAGTCTACAGGGTATTTTGTTTTGTTAAAGTAAACATAATGATTTGTTACTGAAAACATAATCTTTTGTTAAAGAGAATATAATGTTTTCAGTAACAAAACATCATACTTTGTGTAACAAAATAAAATATTTACTTTAACAGAATACTTTGGTCTACAGTAACAGAAATTTTAAGATTCTGCCTTCAATTGCCTTTTGCCAGAATTCGATATTTTATAAAAAATCAGTTTTTAAAATTGTCTGCAATTATAGAAAGAAGTTCGGCTTTTTGGGGAGAAAGAGTTTCGCATTTTTGGATTAGGGAATGATATTTTCTGGAAAGGCGCAAATCTTCTTGTTCTTTTTGTGTGATTTTTTGATTTTGCGTTATCTGCGCGCCGTTTACAAGATACTCCACGCTTACGCCAAGTTCTGCCGCGATTTTTACAGCGGTTTCTGCGGATGGAGTGGAACAAAGCTTTATTCCCTGCCCGATATTTGTAACACTGAAATTACACCTTCTAGCAAGTTCAGCTCGATTCATTCCTTTGAAATCCAATTCTTCAACAACTCGTTTCCAAAAATCGCTCATTGAATAAATTATGTAAGAAATTTCTGACTTTTTCGCTTAAAACTAAATAATTACTGAATAAATATGCTATAATCAGAAATTGCTGAATTATTAAATTCAAGTGTGGAATTATTTATTTTTGGAATGAAAATATGGCGAATAAAAGATTTGATGATGCAAAAAAGAATAAAAATGATGAATTTTATACACAATTAAGC